>NZ_JAMQHN010000051.1 GCF_025993755.1 Thermomonas sp.
CAACGTCTTCAATTTCGTCAGCCTGCTGCTGAAGGACGGAGCCCTGCACTTCGACTGGAACGACGAACTGCTGGCCAGGACCGTGTGGCCGGAGCGGTCGGCGGAATAGCGTCTCGCGCAGCCGCCGTCAGGCCACGTTCCCCCGCGTCAACGGCCCCGGTCGTGGGGCGGTCCACCGCGCAGCGGGGGCGCGGGACCCCCCGGCGGTGCCGGATGCGCCTTGACCCAGTCTGTGCGCTGCTGCGGGGTCATGTTGCGCCAGTTCTCCATGAAGTCGCGACGGGCGTCGCGGCTCATGTTGCGGGTGGCGTGGAAGAGCGCGCGCGCCTGATCCTGCTGCTGCGGCGTCATCGCCTCCCAGCGCTGCATGCCACGGCGGGCGTTGTTGCGCTGGTCGGGCGGCAGGGATTGCCAGCGGGTGGCGAAGTCCATGAACTGCTGGCGGCGCTCCGGCTCGCGGTTCCAGCGCTCGCGGGTGGGTGCGATCAGCAGGTCGCGCTGCGCGGGGGTGAGGTGGTCCCAGTCCGGCAGCGGCGGCTGCGTGCCGGCGCTTTGCGCGAATGCGGGCGACAGGGAACAGGCGACGAGCAGGCTCAGGGCAAGAAGTGTGCGGCGCATGGTTTTACTCCACGGCCAGGCGATCGGAGCCCGATGCGCCCAGCCAGACATAGAACTCGGGGTCCTGATCCAGCGCGGTGCCGACGGCGGCGGTGTCTGGCGGCGCGCTGGCGGGATCGGTGCGGGTGGCGACCGGTGCGACCGGCCCCGCCTCCGGAGCGAACTGGAAGCGCAAGCCCAGCGCCAGCGCGGCCAATGCTGCGAAGGCAAGGGCGGCGTTGCGCAGGCCGTGCGATGGCTGACGCACCGCGCCGCGCAGGGCGAGGTTGCTGCGCTGGGCAAGCTGGGCCTGCACCCGAGGCGAGATCCGGGCCAGCGCATCGGCATGGCGCGCGCGGACGACGGCATCGAGCCTGAGTGCGTCGATTCTCTTGGGATCGTTGTCGTTCATCGCACATCCTCCAACTGTTTTTGCAGCGCCGCGCGCGCGCGCGACAGGTGGGTTTTCACCGATCCCTCGCTGCAGCCCATCGCCTGCGCCGTTTCCGTCACGTCCAGTTCCTCCAGCACGCGCAGTGTGAAAGCCTCGCGCTGGCGCTCCGGCAGGCCGCGCAGCGCCGCGCGGATGCGCGTCCAGGCCTCGCGGCTTTCGAGGTTGCGCTGCGGATCGGGCGCGTCGTCGGCCCAGTCCACCGGCTCGCCGTCGCGGTCGCTGCTGCCCGGCAGCAGCCAGCGCAGCCGGAACAGGCTGCGCCGCTGCATGTCGGTCATGCGGTTGCGCAGGATGCTCCAGAACAGCGGATTCCACTCGGAAGCGGGCCGGTCGCGGTAGGTCAGCATCTTGACCATCGCGTCCTGCACGGCGTCCAGGGCGTCCTCGCGCTGGCGCAGCCCGATTTCGGCGAACCGGAACGCGCGCGCGCCGACCCCACGCAGGAACGCGTCGAAGGCCGGCGCCGGCGGCGCCTGTCCTGGATCCTGCGGCCTGCTCTCGGTTTCCACCGGGGCAAGCTTAGCGATGTCGAGGAGCAGCATGGGGCAAGAATCCTGTCACGCGTCCGGATGACCATCGGTTCGGGGGGCTTTTGCCGTGTCAACGCGCCGGGCGGCGCTTGGTTGACATGGCGCGCAGGCACCGGGCTTGTCTATGATGCGGGGAACGCAAACGGGAGCGGCGCGGTGGACGACGGATTCGTGGCCCTGTACATCTTCATGCTGGCGGCAATCGCCGGCAACGTGATCATCGCGCGGGTGCCGGTGATCCTGCACACCCCGCTGATGTCCGGCTCCAACTTCATCCACGGGATCGTGCTGATCGGCGCGATGGTGGTGCTCGGAGAGGCCACGACGCCGCTGGAACAGGGGCTTGGCTTCCTCGCCGTCCTGCTCGGTGCCGGCAACGCGGCCGGCGGCTACGTGGTCACCGAGCGCATGCTGGAGATGTTCAAGTCCAGCAAGAAGGAGGGCGGGAAGTGAGCCTGCTTGCCCTCATCAAACTGAGCTACTTCGTCGCCGCCACCCTGCTGCTGCTCGGTCTGCAGCGCATGGCCAGCCCGAAGACCGCGCGCAGCGGCATCCAGTGGGCCGGCGTCGGCGTGCTGGTGGCGGTGATCGCCACTTTCTTCCTGCCCGGCATGAAGAACCTGCCCCTGCTGGCGCTGGCCATCGCGCTGGGCGTGGGCGTGAACTGGGTCTGGGGCCGCAGGGTGCCGATCACCGACATGCCGCAGATGGTGGCCTTGTTCAACGGCATGGGCGGCGGCTCGGCGGCGGCGATCGGCGCGGTCGAGCTGTGGAAGGCGATCCCGATGGAGCCGCGTCCGGGGACCGTGCATCTGGTGCTGGCGGTGGTCGGCGCGCTGATCGGCGCCGTGTCGCTGACCGGCTCGGTCATCGCCTGGGCCAAGCTCGACGGGCGCATGGACAAGCGCTACACCTTCCCCGGCCAGCAGTATTTCAATGCGCTGGTGTTCCTGATTGCAGTGACCGCCGGAGGCGCCGCGGTCTGGGGGCTGGCCGCCAACGGGTTCGACGCACAGCAGACCGGCTATGCCGTCATCGGATTCTTCGTGCTGGCGCTGCTGCTGGGCATCCTGATGACGCTGCCGATCGGCGGCGCCGACATGCCGGTGGTCATCTCCCTCTACAACGCTTTCACCGGCCTGGCGGTGGCCTTCGAAGGCTACGTGCTGGGCAACGAGGCGCTGATCATCGCCGGCATGATGGTGGGCGCGGCCGGCATGCTGCTCACGCGGCTGATGGCCAAGGCGATGAACCGTTCGATCAAGAACGTGCTGTTCTCGAACTTCGGCGGCGGCGGTGGCAGCGCTCAGGAGATCGGCGGTTCGATGAAGCCGATCGACGCCGCCGACGTGGCCTCGATGATGGCGTTCGCCGAGCGCGTGGTGATCGTGCCCGGCTACGGCATGGCGGTGGCGCAGGCGCAGCACAAGATCTGGGAGCTGTGCCAGCGCCTGATCGCGCGCGGGGTGAAGGTGAAGTTCGCCATCCACCCGGTGGCCGGACGCATGCCGGGGCACATGAACGTGCTGCTGGCCGAAGCCGGCGTGCCCTACGACCTGATCGCCGACATGGACGACATCAATCCCGAGTTCGCCCTTACCGACGTGTCGCTGGTGATCGGCGCCAACGACGTGGTCAACCCGGTGGCCAAGACCGACCCGGCATCGCCGATCTACGGCATGCCGATTCTCGATGTGGTCAATTCGAAGAACACCATCGTCATCAAGCGCGGCAAGGGCACCGGGTTTGCCGGCATCGAGAACGCGCTGTTCTATGCCGACAACACCCGCATGCTGTACGGCGACGGCGCCGAGATGGCGAACGCGCTGGTCAGCGAGCTCAAGGCCCTCGACGACGCCTGAGCCCGCTCCAGCAGGCCAGCCCCAGCCCCGCGACGTACCACAGCAGGTCGACGCGGGTGTTGGCCAGCGTCACCAGCAGCCAGGCGTAGTTGGCGCCCATCAGCAGCGCCGATTCGCCGGGGCGCAGGCCGAACCCCATCCCGATCTGCCCGGCGGCGATCATGTAGTTGGCCAGCGCCACCGTCAGGGCGGTGCCAAGCACGGCCGTCAGCGCGCGAACCGCGCCGCGCGGCCAGCGCGCCAGCCCCTGCAGCAGGGCGAGGTCCAGCGCGGCCAGCGGGGCCAGCCAGGCGCACTGGCGGCCGAGCGCAAGCGCCAGCAGCACCCAGAATGCCGCAAACCCCGAAGCGCCCAGCAAAAGCAGGGGCAGGGCGAACCAGCGGACGGTCGTCGGAGCTGTGGGCGTCATGGGGTCGGGCGCAGCAGGTCTTGCGATAATGCCATCGCGGGCGTCAGCGCAGGCGATTCGTACTAGAATGGTACGACTTCAAGACCATCGGCCCGTTTCCAGCATGTATTCCCGCAACAGCGAACCCGTCCGCTTCGAGCGCGATTGTGCCGCCGTCCTCGTGCCGCAGGGCGACCAAGTGACCCTGCCGGCCGGCACCGTCGGCTATATCACCCAGGCGCTGGGCGGCAGCTGGACCGTATTCGTCGAAGGCAACCTCATGCGCATTGCCGGCGAGGATGGCGATGCGATCGGCAAGGAGGCGTCGGAGCCGCTGGAACTGGCGGAAGGCGCCGACGATGCCGCGGTGGAAGAGCTGATGTGGGAGCAGCTCCGGACCTGCTATGACCCGGAAATCCCGGTCAACGTGGTGGAACTGGGTCTGGTCTACCTGGCCGAGCTGCAGCACCGCGAGAGTGACGGCGGGCGGGTGGCCAAGATCCGCATCACCCTGACCGCGCCTGGCTGCGGCATGGGCGAAATCCTGATCGACGACGTGCGCGCCAAGCTGATGCAAATCCCGACCATCGTCGATACCGACATCGAGCTGGTGTTCGATCCGCCGTGGAACCAGACGATGATGTCCGACCTGGCCAAGCTCGAAACCGGGATGTTCTGAAAGTCCGGTCTGCCGCGTTCGCCGCAGGCGGCAGATATGTTCCCGGAAGGCGCTTGGTCGGCGACTGTCGAAACCGGCGCAACCCGCAATCCGTGATGCGCGGGCCTGGGAAGGCCATTGGGCATGCGTTCCTGTTCGGAAGGGAATTGCGTGATCGCGCACATCTGCAGCGTGATGCAGTCCACAGGGCAAGCGTTATTTTGGCGTTAATACGTCACAAAGTGACGTGAATTGTCGGCGCATCGACATGCTGCATTGCAATATCGTTCATTCGCAACGATCGAAAACGGTGCGAATTGTTGCGCTGCAAAATCCGCGTCGCTGCCTTCAATCCCGCGGAAATGCTGGTGTGTGGATGTGATATTCCATATTGTTATATCTGCATAACCACATGCTGTTGACAAGAAATCGCTGATCGCACAAAGGTCGCAGGTCGCTTCGGAACGGTTCAGGTTCCGTTGCGGTGCCTTGAGCCACGAACGTGGCAGCCGCCAGGGAGGAGGTGGCATGCGCCGGATGCGCAAGGGGCTTTTCAAGCCGTTGTCCATTCCAGGCCGCAGTTCGCGGCAACCCAACCAACCTCATCAGGGGGATTTCACCAGTGAATCGTTCCCGCACCATCAAAGTCCTGTCCGCCGCGATTGCCCTGTCGCTGGTCGCGGCCGGTGCCCAGGCGGCCACCCGTGCCGATCTGCACCAGCGCGACATGAATCAGGCGCGCCAGCAGTACCAGTCCTTCGTCGCCAGCCATGGCCAGAACGCGGTCAATATGGCCAACCGGCGTCACGCCGCGTTCATGGGCGCCAGCACTTCCACCAACCTGATGATGCGCGCCAGCCGCCAGCTCGACAACGGCGTGCGCAACTACCGCTACGACCAGACCTGGCGCGGGATCCCGATTTTCGGTGAAAACCTGGTCGTCAGCGAAGACCGTCAGGGCAACGTTCGCAGCATGTTCGGCAACCTGGTTTCCGGACTCGATCAGGACATCACCAACACCCGTCCGTCGATCAACGCCGCGCAGGCGCTGGTTGCCGGCAAGCGCGCCGGCCTCGGCAACAGCATCGCCGGAATGATGACCCGCAACGAGTCCAGCGAAGTCGTGGTGTTCATCGACGATGCCGGCGTCGGTCACCTGGCCTACAAGGTGACGTTCTTCGCCGATTCCCAGGCCGCCGGGCGTCCGCATCGCCCGATCGTCATGATCGACGCCCACAGCGGCGCGGTCCTGAAGCAGTGGGACAACCTGCAGACCGCCCAGATCGGCACCGGCCCGGGCGGAAACGCCAAGACCGGCCAGTACGAGTACGGCAGCAACACCACCAGCCACAGCTACCTCGATGTCACCCAGAGCGGCACCACCTGCACGCTGGACAACGCGAACGTCCGCACCGTCAACCTCAACGGCGGTACCAGCGGCAGCGCGGCGCATTCGTTCACCTGCCCGCGCAACACCGTCAAGGCCATCAACGGCGCCTACTCGCCGATGAACGACGCCCACCACTTCGGCAGCGTGATCTTCAACATGTACAACGCGTACATGGGCCAGAACCCGCTGACCATCAAGCTGGTGATGAAAGTCCACTACAAGTCCAGCTACGAGAACGCGTTCTGGGACGGCACCGCGATGTACTTCGGCGACGGCGCCAGCACCTTCTACCCGCTGGTCAGCCTCGACGTTTCCTCGCACGAAATCTCGCACGGCTTCACCGAGCAGAACTCGAACCTGACCTATTCCGGCATGTCCGGCGGCATGAACGAGGCCTTCTCCGACATGGCGGGCGAGGCGGCCGAGTATTACGACCGCGGCAGCAACGACTGGCTGGTGGGTGCGGAAATTTTCAAGGGCAGCGGTGCCCTGCGCTACATGTGCAACCCGACCCAGGACGGCGGTTCGATCGACAACGCCGCCGATTACACCAGCAGCATGGACGTCCACTACACCTCGGGCGTCTACAACAAGGCCTTCTGCACTCTGGCCAAGACCTCCGGCTGGAACGTCCAGACCGCCTTCCAGGCGTTCGCGCGCGCCAACCGCGACTACTGGACCGCGAGCAGCACCTTCAACGCCGGTGCCTGCGGCGTCCAGACGGCGGCTTCCGACATGGGCAAGTCGGTGGCTGACGTCACGGCGGCCTTCAACGCCGTGGGCGTGTCCTGCTCCGGCGGTGGCGGCGGTGGCGGCGGCACCAGCCCTGGCGGCACGCTGACCAAGGGCGTCGCGGCCACGGGGCTGATGGGAGCCACCGGGGCCACCGTGAATTACACGATGGCCGTGCCTTCGGGCGCCAGCAACCTCAGCTTCACCATGTCCGGCGGTACCGGCGATGCCGACATGTACGTCAAGTTCGGCAGTGCACCGACCGACAGCAGCTACGACTGCCGTCCGTACAAGTCCGGCAACTCCGAAAGCTGCACGTTCGCCAGCCCGTCGGCCGGCACCTACTACGTCC
>NZ_JAMQHN010000052.1 GCF_025993755.1 Thermomonas sp.
CTTGGTAGGTAATTGCGTTTTGATGACCAACCATCGAGAACATCTTTCCGCTATCCATGAGCCATGTCACGAATTCGCGGAACAGGGAGAACGGCGGATTGGTAATGATGATGTCCGCCTCATCGCGTAGCGCGGTCACCTCTGCGCTACGGAAGTCACCATCGCCCTGCAGGTATTGCCACTGCAGATCTTCAATGTCGACACGCCCGTCACCCGAAATATCTTTCGGCAACAGCGTAAAAACCCTGCCCCTGGTTTGGGACATCTCGGCGACGTAACTCGGTGACTGGGTTTCGAATAGCGTTGGCTGGTAAAACGCGCCCCCTGCATTACTCTGCGGCGCGAAGCTAGTGGAAATAAGCTTCTTGAGCCCAAAGTCAGCAAAGTGAAGCGCGAAAAACTTGGTGAAGTTTGACCACTCTGGGTCGTCGCACGGCAACAGAATCGTTTTCCCGCGGAATACGTCAGGGTCGTATTCCAGATAGGCGTTCATCTCGCGCTCGATGTCAGCCCATTGCGTGTAAAACTCGTCCTGCTTGGCTTTTCGTGCGGCGCCAAGATTTTTATTCGCCACTTGTTGCTCCCGTAAATTTGCAGCGACCGAGGTCACATATTCCGCCTGTACTCCCCACCCACCTCATACAACGCATGGCTGATCTGCCCCAGCGAATGCGTCTTCACCGCCTCCATCAGCGATTCAAACACATTCCGCCGCTCCCGCGCAGTCGCCTGTAGCGCACGCAAACCCTCGGCCGCATAGCCGTTGCGGTTCCCCTGATACCCCGCCACATTCGCGATCTGCTGCCCCTTCTCCGCTTCCGTCGAACGGATCAGCTCGATCTCGGTGACGATGTCGCCGCCGTGTTCCTTGGGCAGGAAGGTGTTGACGCCCACCAGCGGCAGGCTGCCGTCGTGCTTCTTGTGCTCGTAGTACAGGCTTTCTTCCTGGATCTTGCCGCGCTGGTACATGGTGTCCATGGCGCCGAGCACGCCGCCGCGCTCGCTGATCGCCTCGAACTCCTTGTACACCGCCTCTTCCACGATGTCGGTGAGCTTGTCGACGATGAAGCTGCCCTGCCACGGGTTCTCGCAGAAGTTCAGCCCCAGCTCCTTGTTGATGATCATCTGGATGGCCACGGCGCGGCGCACGCTTTCTTCAGTGGGCGTGGTGATGGCTTCGTCGTAGGCGTTGGTGTGCAGGCTGTTGCAGTTGTCGAACAGGGCATACAGCGCCTGCAGCGTGGTGCGGATGTCGTTGAACTGGATTTCCTGCGCGTGCAGCGAACGCCCGGAAGTCTGGATGTGGTACTTCATCATCTGGCTGCGCGGGCTTGCGCCGTAGCGCTCGCGCATCGCCCGCGCCCAGATGCGCCGGGCGACGCGGCCGATGACGGTGTATTCCGGATCCATGCCGTTGCTGAAGAAGAACGACAGGTTGGGCGCGAAGTCGTCGATCTTCATGCCGCGGGCCAGGTAGTACTCCACGATGGTGAAGCCGTTGGACAGGGTGAAGGCGAGCTGGCTGATCGGGTTGGCCCCGGCTTCGGCGATGTGGTAGCCGGAGATGGACACCGAGTAGAAGTTGCGGACGGCGTGGTCCACGAAGTACTGCTGGATGTCGCCCATCATGCGCAGGGCGAATTCGGTGCTGAAGATGCAGGTGTTCTGCGCCTGGTCCTCTTTGAGGATGTCGGCCTGCACGGTGCCGCGCACGGTCTTCAGCGTTTCCGCCTTGATGCGGGCGTAGGTGTCGGCATCCACCAGCTGGTCGCCGGTCATGCCCAGCAGCGCCAGGCCCAGGCCGTCGTTGCCCGGCGGCAGCTCACCAGAATACGTCGGGCGCTGGCGGCCTGCGAAAAAGGCGTCGATCTTCGATTGCGCGTCCGCCCAGCGCGCCGGGTCGGCCTTCAGGTACTTCTCCACCTGCTGGTCGATGGCGGTGTTCATGAACATCGCCAAAATAATCGGCGCGGGGCCGTTGATGGTCATCGACACGCTGGTGGTGGGCGCGCACAGGTCGAAGCCGGAGTACAGCTTCTTCATGTCGTCCAGCGTGGGGATGTTGACGCCGGAATTGCCGATCTTGCCGTAGATGTCCGGGCGCGGCGCCGGGTCTTCGCCGTACAGCGTCACGCTGTCGAAGGCGGTGGACAGGCGGGCGGCGGGCAGGCCCTGGCTGAGGTAGTGGAAGCGGCGGTTGGTGCGCTCCGGCGTGCCTTCGCCGGCGAACATGCGGATCGGATCCTCGCCGGTGCGACGGTAGGGATAGACGCCACCGGTGTAGGGGTACGCGCCGGGCAGGTTTTCCTTCTGCAGGAACACCAGCAGCTCGCCCCACGACTTGTAGGTGGGCGCGGCGATTTTCGGGATCTGCTGGTGGCTGAGGGATTCGCGGTAGTTCTCGACGCGGATGGTCTTGTCGCGCACCTGGTATTCGTTGACCGGCTCGACGATGGATTTCAGGCGCGCGGGCCATTCGCGCAGCAGGCGCAGGGCTTCGGAATCCAGCGATTGGATGGCGTCGTTGTAGCGCTGGCGCAGGGTCTTGAGGCTGCGGTCGTCGCCATCGGTCAGCGCCTCGGCGGCATACAGCTCCAGCGTCTTCGGCAGCCTGTCGTCGCCCAGCTCCTTCAGCGCCTCCCACAGCGACTGCGCGCGGTCGGCGATCTCGGCCTGCGATTCGATGCGGGCATTGATCGCCCTGCCCTGCTCCGCGATTTCGGCGAGGTAGCGGACGCGGTTGCCGGGGATGAGGACGGTGGCGCGGGGTTCCTTAAGGGCAGTGTCGATGTGCGGGGCGAAATCACAATGAACACCATCCCCACCCCGCCCTCCCCTTGAAGGGGAGGGTTCAAGATCCAGCTTCTCGCGCAGCAGGCGACACAGGTTGAAGAACATCCAGTTCAGGCCGGGATCGTTGAACTGGCTGGCGATGGTGGGATAGACGGGAACGTCCTCGTCCTTGACCTGGAACTGGACGTGGTTGCGCTTCCACTGCTTGCGCACGTCGCGCAGGGCGTCTTCGGCGCCACGCCGGTCGTACTTGTTCAGCACAATGAGTTCCGCGAAATCCAGCATGTCGATCTTTTCCAACTGGCTGGGCGCGCCGAAGTCGCTGGTCATCACGTACATCGGGAAATCGACCAGATCGACGATTTCCGAATCGCTCTGGCCGATGCCGGCGGTTTCCACGATCACCAGATCGAAGCTGAGGGATTTCAGGAAATCGATGCAATCCTTGAGCACCGCATTGGTGGCCACGTTCTGGCGTCGGGTGGCCATCGAGCGCATGAACACGCGCGGACTGCGCAGCGAATTCATGCGGATGCGATCGCCCAGCAGCGCGCCTCCGGTGCGGCGGCGGGTGGGATCGACCGAGATCACGGCGATGTGCATGTCCGGGAAATGCGCCAGGAAGCGGTTGAGCAGTTCGTCGGTGACGGACGATTTGCCGGCGCCGCCGGTGCCGGTGATGCCGATCACCGGCGCCTTGCCGCCGGCTTGCGCCCATTCGCTGCGAAGTCGCGCCAGTTCGGCCTCGTCCAGCGCCGATTCCTCGATGGCCGACAGCATGCGGCCGATCTCGATCTCGTCGTCGAAGGCGACCTTGTGCGGCGTCTCGACCGGAAGGCGGCCGGCTTCGGCGCGATTGACCACGTCCTCGATCATTTCCACCAGCCCCATCTTCATGCCGTCGTTGGGGTGGTAGATGCGCTCGACGCCGTAGGCCTCCAGTTCGCGGATTTCCTCGGGCGTGATGGTGCCGCCGCCGCCGGCGAACACGCGGATGTGAGCGGCGTTGCGCGCCTTCAGCATGTCCACCATGTACTTCAGGTACTCGACGTGCCCGCCCTGGTAGCTGGACAGGGCGATGCCGTCGGCGTCTTCCTGCAGCGCGGCGCGCACCACGTCCTCGACGCTGCGGTTGTGTCCCAGATGCACCACTTCGGCACCTTGGGCCTGGATCAGCCGGCGCATGATGTTGATCGCGGCGTCGTGGCCATCGAACAGGCTGGCGGCGGTGACGAAGCGCAGCGGAGAGATGCGCGATTCCGGTGCGGCGGGGGCGTGATCCATGGGAACGTCCAATTGCACGATTGACCCTTTAGTCTAACGCGCGCGCTAGGATGGCCCGGTCTTCATCGGAGCATTTCCCCATGCCACGACGTTTTGCCCTGTCGCTTGCCCTCGCGGGCCTGCTGGCCTCGCCCACGTTCGCCCAATCCTCGCCCGGGCAGGAGCTCGCGGCAAAAATCGAGTTGCTGGGCGAGGTCCACGACAGCGCCGCCGGCCACGCCGCGCGCGCGGCCCTGCTCAACGCAAAGCTCGAAGCCGGCTGGCGGCCGGCGATTGCGATGGAGCAGTTCGACACCGACCAGCAGGCCGCGCTGGATACGGCGATGCGCGAATGCGGCGACGCCGACTGCGTGGTGGCGCGGGTGGCGCCGGAGCGCTCGGGCTGGACCTGGTCCTATTACAAGCCGGTGATCGCGCTGGCCCTGCAGTACCACCTGCCGCTGTACGCCGCCAACCTGTCGCGCGCCGACGCCTCCAAGGTGGTCAAGGAAGGGTTTGCCGCCGCGCTGACGCCCGAATTGGTCGCACGCTACAAACTCGACGACCTGCCCGCCGGCGTGCTGCAGGCGCAGGAGAACGAAGTCCGGGGCAGCCACTGCGGGATGCTGCCGGAATCGCTGGTGGAGCCCATGGCCAAGGCGCAGATCGCCCGCGACGTGGTGATGGCCGAGACGCTGCGCGAAAATGCGGCAAGCGGCGTGGTGCTGATCGCCGGCAACGGCCACACCCGAGGCGACATCGCGGTGGCGTACTGGCTGCGCCAGCAGGGCTTGCAACCGCACGCCGTCGGTTTCATCGAACCCGACGCAGCAGCCGACAGCTTCGACGAGGTGCACCGCATCCCGAAGACCGAGCGTCCCGATCCCTGCGCCCAGTTCCAGCCGCCCAAGGCCGCGAACTGACGCAGTGCAGCATCGCCGTACCGCCGCGTACGGCGGTCGCGCTCGGGCAATGGATTAGAATGGCGGGCTGCGAACGGCGCGAATGACCGCGTCTTCGCCGGCACTTCCGCCACGATCATCCACAGCCACCGGTTCCGAAGCCTGGGCGCGCGGTACCGGCCGGAGTCACGCCATGCTCTTCGAAACCCTCGACACCTTCGGTCACGAACAGGTCGTCTTCTGCCACAACAAGGACGCCGGCCTGAAGGCCATCATCGCCATCCACAACACCGTGCTCGGCCCGGCGCTGGGCGGCACCCGCATGTGGCCCTACGAGAGCGAGGAGGACGCGCTGAAGGACGTGCTGCGCCTGTCGCGCGGCATGACCTACAAGAACGCGGTGGCCGGCCTGAACATCGGCGGCGGCAAGGCGGTGATCATCGGCGATCCGGCCAAGGACAAGTCCGAAGCGCTGTTCCGCGCCTTCGGCCAGTTCGTCGATTCGCTGGGCGGGCGCTACATCACCGCCGAGGACGTCGGCATCGACGTCAACGACATGGAATTCGTCTATCGCGAAACCCA
Source organism: Thermomonas sp. (assembly GCF_025993755.1). Taxonomy (GTDB): domain Bacteria; phylum Pseudomonadota; class Gammaproteobacteria; order Xanthomonadales; family Xanthomonadaceae; genus Thermomonas. The sequence goes on from NZ_JAMQHN010000052.1 coordinate 5,541, forward strand.
GTTCGTCACCGGCGTCCACCAGATCCACGGCGGCTCCGGCGATCCCTCGCCGTTCACCGCCTACGGCGCGCTGCAGGGCCTGATGGCCACCCTCAACAAGAAGTTCGGCGACGAGGACGTGGGCAAGTATTCCTACGCCGTGCAGGGCCTGGGCCACGTGGGCATGGAATACGTGAAGCTGCTCAAGGAACGCGGCGCCAAGATTTTCGTCACCGACATCCACAAGGACCGGGTCGAGAAGGCCGTCGCCGATTTCGGCGCGGAAGCCGTCGCCCCCGACGCCATCTACGACGTCGATGCCGACGTCTATTCGCCCTGCGCGCTGGGCGGCACCGTCAACGAGCAGACCCTGCCCCGCTTCAAGTTCAAGGTCATCTGCGGCGCCGCCAACAACCAGCTGTCCACCGACGCCATCGGCGACGAAGTGGTCAGGCGCGGCATCCTCTATGCGCCCGACTACGCGGTCAACGCCGGCGGCGTGATGAACGTGGCGCTGGAACTGGACGGCTACAACCGCGAGCGCGCGATGCGGATGATGCGGACCATCTACCACAACCTCACCCGCATCTACGAAATCGCCGATCGCGATTCGATCCCGACCTACAAGGCCGCCGACCGCCTCGCCGAAGAGCGCATCGCCGCCATCGGCAAGCTCAAGCTGCCGATGGGCCGCGGCCAGACGCGCTTCCAGGGGCGGATCCGCAGCTGATCGCAGGCACAGGGGGCAGGCTCGTCATTCATGCCGCGCCCCCAGTTCCGCGCGCCGCCAATTGAAGCCAGCCCGTTCTTCTATCTCCGGAGCCACCATGCGTCCATTCCCACTTGGTGACGACATCGACGCCCTGCGCGAGGCGGTTCGCCGCTTTGCAGAAACCGAAATCGCGCCGCGCGCGGCCAAGGCGGACGAGGACAACTGGTTCCCGCAGGAACTGTGGCCGATGCTCGGCGAGATGGGCCTGCTCGGCATGACCGTTCCCGGCGATTTCGGCGGCAGCGGCATGGGCTACCTCGCCCATCTCGTCGCGATGGAGGAAATCAGCCGCGCCTCCGGCGCGATTGGCCTGTCCTACGGCGCGCATTCCAACCTGTGCGTCAACAACCTGTACGCCAACGGCAACGCGGCGCAGCGGGCGAAGTACCTGCCAAAGCTGTGCAGCGGCGAGTTCAAGGGCGCACTGGCGATGAGCGAACCGGGCGCCGGTTCCGACGTGGTCGGCTCGATGGCCTGCCGGGCCGAGCTGAAGGGCGACGTCTGGGTGGCCAACGGCAACAAGATGTGGATCACCAACGGCCCCGAGGCCGATGTCCTGATCGTCTACATGCGCACCGCCAGCCGCGAGCTGGGCAGCAAGTGCATGACCGCCTTCCTCATTGAGAAGGGCATGAAGGGTTTCTCCACCGCGCAGAAGCTCGACAAGCTGGGCATGCGCGGCAGCAACACCTGCGAGCTGGTGTTCGAGAACTGCGAGATCCCGCAGGAGAACGTGCTCGGCGAAGTCAACAACGGCGTCAAGGTGCTGATGAGCGGGCTGAACACCGAGCGCCTCGTCCTGTCCGGCGGCCCGCTGGGGCTGATGCAGGCGGCGCTGGACATCGCCCTGCCCTACGTGCGCGAGCGCCGCCAGTTCGGCCAGCCGGTCGGCATGTTCGAGCTGATGCAGGCCAAGATCGCCGACATGTACACCGCGCTGCAGTCCAGCCGCGCCTTCGCCTACCAGGTCGCGCGCGACTACGACGCCGGCCACCGCAGCCGGATCGATGCCGCCGCCTGCCTGCTGCACGCCAGCGAAAACGCGGTGAAGGTGGCGCTGGAAGGCATCCAGGCTCTGGGCGGCAACGGCTACATCAACGAATTCGCCACCGGCCGCATCCTGCGCGACGCCAAGCTCTACGCGATCGGCGCCGGCACCAACGAAATCCGCCGCATGCTGATCGGCCGCGAGCTGTTCGCCGGCAATCACTGAAGCGGCTTCCCGGCGTGCGCCCTGTCGTCATGGCGCGCGCGACGAAACGCCGGCGACATTGGGTCGGGCGCCCTTGCTGCCACATCACGTTCTGGGGAGAAATCCGCATGTCCTGCCTGACGCCATGCCAGTTGGCCGCCGCCGGAGCGCTGGCCGCGATCATCGCTCCGGCCGCCGCCGGCAGCCTGCCTGTCACCGTCACCCCCACCGCGAACCTGCAATACGAATGGGTCCGGGTGACGTCCGGCCCGGGCCAGCCGCAAACCGAAGACGGCTTCCGCCGCGCGCGGCTGGGCTTCCGACTCAAGGGCGACGACAATCGCTGGCAGGTGGTGGTGGAGCACGACTTCGCCGACCGCACCCCACCCGATGCCTACCTCGAACTTGCTCCGGGCGAAGGCCGGTCCTTCCGCCTCGGCCAGTTCAAGCAACCGTTCGCGTTGGAAGACGCGATCGCCGACAAACAATCGGCTTTCCTGGAACCCTCGCCGGTGGGCGCCTTCGTGATCAGCCGCCGGATCGGCGTGGAATACGCCCGCTGGGGCAAGCACGGCACCTTCAACGTCGCCGTGTTCGGCCATCGTCTGGACGGCACCGGCGATTCGCCGGGCGCGAGCCTTCGCACCACCTGGCTGCTGCGTTCGGGCGCGGAAGGAGACCTGCACGTCGGCCTCAGTCTGGCCAGCGAATCGCCGCGTTCGCACAGCGCAAGCTACAGCCTCAACGCCGGCAGCGTGCTCAGCGATCTGCGGCTGGCAGCCACCGGCGGGATCGCCGGAGTGGATCGGATCGACCGCGCGGCGATCGAGGGCCTGTGGGTCCGCGGCGCGTGGTCCCTGCAGGGCGAAACCGCCAAGGTGTTCCTGCATCGCGACGCCGGCAACGTGAGTGGCGATGCCACCAGCGTGCAACTCACCTGGTCGCCCACCGGCGATGGCCGCGGCTACAAGCGCGGCGTGGCCACCGCACCGGCACCCAGGGGCCACGTGGGCTGGGAACTGGCGTTGCGCTATGGCGCGATCGATCTCGACGACGGCCCGGCGCTGCGCGGCGGCCGTGCTGAGAGCTGGGGCCTGGCCGCCACCAGCTATCCGCATCCCAACGTGCGGGTGATCGCCAACGTGTTGCACTACAACAGCAGCCGTCGCGGAACCGCCAACGACCCGCTGACCTTCGGCCTGCGCGTGCAATTCGCCTACTGAAGCGGTCAGAACCGGTACATCCCCCACAGCATCGCCGTTCCGGCACGACCGGCATCGCTGCGACGCTGGCCCAGGTCGAAGCGCAGCATGGCCTTCGGGCCGAACAACGCCGACAACCCCAGGCCGAACTGCTGGCCGCGGCGCGACAGCGCCATGCCCTGCAGCGGTGCCCACTGCTCGATGCCGGTGAAGCTGGCGTCGAACAGCAAGCCGCTTGACGCCAGCGTCTGCTGCCACTCGGCGTGCGCATCCGCGCGCAGGTCGACGCCGCCCATGCGCCAGCCGCGCTCGGCGCGCAGTCCCGCCAGCGCCTGCCAACGACCGGCATCCCAGCCATGGGCGCGCAGGCCGAAGCCGGTCTGCCCCGCTTCATCGAAGCCATCGTTCGACAGATGCACGTAGCTGCTGCCCAGATACGGCATCAGCGCGAAATCGCCCAGATCCACGCGCCGGCCGAGTTCCACCGACAGGCTCCGATAGCGACCCGACAGCCGCGTCGCGACCGTATCCTGCAATGTGCCCAACAGCAGGTTGCGCTGCAGCTGCCGCTGGAACGAACCGGCCGCAAGCTGCGCCTGCACCTGCCACGGGCCGCGCCAGCTTGCCGCGTACAGCTGGGCCTCGCTCTGGTATCCGCGGCTGGAATCTCCCAGCGCGCCCAGCCAGCTGTTCTGTTCGAGCCGGTTCACGGCCACGCCCACCAGCGCATGGCGGCCGACGCGCCAGTCGTTGCCGATCATCGACCCCCTGGAATCCAGCCCGATGCGATCGTAGCCGGCCTGCGCAAGCTGCCCGCCGCTGGCCAGGTCGCGATACCAGCCACCGGCGCGCGCCGGACTGCGGGACAGGCCATCGAGGCGCTGGGCCAAGGTGCGACGGCCGATATCGATGGCATCGAAAGTCATCGCCGCGGACGCCGCGTGCATTTCACCGGACAGGCTGCGCAACGACCGTTCGGCTTGTTCGACGCTGGCCGCCTGCTGGAACGCGCCGGCCGCATCGCGGAACACCGGACTGATCCCGCCCGACGCGGCGATTCCCGCCGAGGCATCGATGGCCTGCATCGCCGTTTCGACCCGCGCCGCCGTGTCCGCGCTGGCGCCGCCAAGCCCCATGCCCGCAACCGCCTTGCTCACGTCGATCCGGTTGATGTCGAGATAGACCTTGTTGGGATCGTAGGCCAGCGAGGCGATGAGGAAGACGTTTGGCGCCGCCTTGAGCGAGGAAAACGTTCCGGTGATTCCGCCGTTGGCATTGAGCAGGGTTTCCCTGGACGACGTCGTGTAGCCCGAACGCACACCGAGGATGGACAGACTGCCGGCGAGCGTGGCGCTGCCGCTGATGTTGAGCGTGCTGCCCAGCCACACGCCCAGGTTGCCGCTGGCCGACTGGGTGAAGTTGCCGACGATGCTGGCCGGACTGGACGCGCCGCTCAGGAAGCGCCCGCTGTTGTTGACGAAGCCGCCGAAGCTGCCGCTGCCCCAGACCGTTGCCCCGCTGGCGATGGTCAGGTCGGACAGCAGTCCCTTGCGCACGTCCAGTCCACCGGCATCGACCCTGGTCGCGCCGGTGAACTTGCCGGCTTCGGCCAGGGTCAGGGTGCCGCTGCCGCCCTTGATCAACCCGCCGCTGCCGACGATGACGTTGCGCCAGACCGAATTTCCCGAAAACGCCACCGAAAAATCGCCCCAGGCGAAATTGCTCGGCCCCATTGCCGCCTTGGTGACATCCAGCAGGCCCCATCCGAACACCGGGTCGACGCCGGGCGCGCCCAGATCCTTGGATGCCGCCAGCACCGTCTGCCGCACCTGGTCGTTGCTGAAATACGGGAACAGCGACCACACCACCGCCGCCGCGCCGGCCACCTGCGGCGCCGCGTAGGACGTGCCGCCACCCTGATACAGGGAATAACTGGCGTCCCCCACCTTGGCCTGCTGATCGATGAAGATCACGTTGCCGGGCGCGACCAGGCAGTAGTTCATCGCGCTGCCGCACTGCTGCGAGTAGTTCGTGAGCTGGGTGGGATTGTTGGGATCCAGCGCGCCAACGGTGATCCAGCCTTTTTCCAGCGCCGGATCGTTGGCCAGCGTCGGCAGCCGCGCGTTGTCCGACGGCTCGCCGGCATAGCGGGGATCGGCGCCGCTGTTGCCGTTGGCAAACACGATCAGCCCGCCGCGAGTGACCACGAAATCGCGCCAGGCGGCATCCAGTTCGGCGGTGAGCGCGGGATCGTTCCAGTACAGCCCACCCCAGGAATTGTTGATGATCTTCGCACCGGCGCCGGCCAGCTCGGCGTTGATGTCGCGGAAGAAATCGCCATAGCCCTCGCCGGCGTGGATCTCGTTGCCCGCGCCGGAGCCGTCGTCCGGCGGTGGATGGTCGTCGATGATGCGCGAGACGACGATGCCGGCGCCCTGCGCCACGCCGCCGCCCCAGTTGCCAATGCCTTTGCCCGCCGCCATTTCCGCGACCACCGTGCCGTGGCCCACCACGTCATCGACGCTGGTGTTGTTGGTCGCCGGATCGACGTGGATGAATTCCTGCCCGACCCGACCCTGCAGCGCCGGATTGTTTCGATTCACCCCGGTATCCAGCAGTCCGATCGTCACCCCCTGCCCCAGCCACCCGGCGCCCAGCGCCCCCGCGGCATTGGTCAGCTGAAGGTGCTGGCTGTACTGCGGAAGCATGGCCGGCGCGGGCAGCGTCGGGATCGTGGGCGGATTGACGACCAGCGCGGCATCGTTGGCCACGTTCGGCGTGAAATCGGGAACCGTGGGTGGTGGCGTGCCTGGGGTCGTCGGCGGTGGAGTGGAGCGCACCGTGCCGCCTCCGCCACCGCCGCACGCCGCCAGCGCCAGCGCAATCAGGACGGGAAGGAGCGCGTGCGCCGGTAACGACCGCAAAGGGTCAACGTCTCTGCCCAAGAATGCACCCTGCATGGTGTCTCGATCCCCGTTTCGCCCCGATATCCACCTTGTAAGCCGTTGCCGCCGTTCGCGCAACGTTCCCGCCGGCAGGCCGCTCCATGACGCAATGCAGCACATCACGTCGATTGCGCCATAATTGCAGGCCCCCATCCGCAACAGCTCCGGAGTCTCCCATGAGCGACATCGTCATCGTCGGTGCCAAGCGCACCGCCATCGGTTCCTTTCTCGGCCAGTTCACCGGGACCCCGACGCCGGCGCTCGGCACCGCCGCCATTAGCGGCGCGCTGGAGCAGTCGGGCCTGACCGCCGACGCGATCGACGAAGTCATCATGGGCTGCGTGCTGCCGGCCGGCCTCGGCCAGGCCCCGGCCCGCCAGGCTTCGCGCGGCGCCGGCATTCCGGACGCCGCCGGCTGCACCACCATCAACAAGGTCTGCGGTTCGGGCATGAAGGCGGTGATGCTGGCCCACGACATCATCAAGGCCGGATCGGCGCGCGCGGTCGTCGCCGGCGGCATGGAGTCGATGACCAATGCCCCGCACCTGCTCAACAACTCGCGCACCGGCATCCGCTACGGCAGCGCCGAGTTCCTCGACCACATGGCCTGGGACGGCCTGACCGACCCCTACCAGGGCAAGGCCATGGGCGTGTTCGGCGATGCCGCCTGCGCCAAGTACGGCTACGACCGGGCCGCCGTGGACGCCTTCTCGGCCGAAAGCGCCCGCCGCGCCCAGGCGGCGCAGGCCGCCGGCGCCTTCGATGCGGAAGTCACCCCGGTGACGGTCAAGACCCGCAAAGGCGAGGTCGTGGTCGACAAGGACGAGGAGCCGGGCAAGATCGACCTCGCGAAGATCCCGACCCTGCGCGCGGCCTTCGGCAAGGACGGGGTTCTGACTGCGGCCTCGTCCTCGAAGATCTCCGACGGTGCCGCCGCGCTGGTGGTGATGTCCGCCGAGGCCGCCGCAGCCGCGGGCGCCAGGCCGCTGGCGCGGATCGTCGCCCATGCCACCCATTCCCAGGCCCCCGAGTGGTTCACCACCGCGCCAGTGGCCGCAGTACGGAACGTGCTGACCAAGGCCGGATGGACGGTCGCCGACGTGGATCTGTTCGAGGTCAACGAAGCCTTTGCCTGCGTGGCGATGGCGCCGATGACCGACCTCGGCATTCCGCATGACAAGCTCAACGTCAACGGCGGCGCGCTGGCGCTGGGGCACCCGATCGGCTGCAGCGGTGCACGCCTGCTGGTGACCCTGCTGCACGCGCTGCAAGCCCGCGGCGGACGGCGCGGCGTCGCCTCGCTGTGCATCGGCGGCGGCGAAGCCACCGCCATGGCGATCGAACTTGTATGAAAAACGTTAACGCCGGAATGAAAAAAAACCGGACAAACCCTTGACAGCCGGCGGCGAATCCCCATCATAGTAGCCGCGCGTGCTCCCGCACCGCACCGAATTCAACGACGAGGAATCCGTATCATGTCGATCAACAAGATCCTGCTCGCGATGGCGCTGGGCGTTGCCCTGAGCGCCTGCAGCCAGCAAGAGCCCGCCGCCGACGCGACGGCAGCCGCCGAAGCGCCCGCCGCCGAAGCACCTGCCGCCGACGCCGCCATGGCCCCGGCCGACGCTACCGCTGACGCCGCTGCTCCGGTGGACGCTGCAGCCCCGGCTGACGCCGCCGCTCCGGCCGACGCTGCTGCCACGCCGGAAGCGGCCCAGCAGTCGGCCGACCAGGCCGAGCAGGCTGCAACCGGCTCCGAGGCCCAGTAAGGCAACTGGCGGAGCATTTCGCCAGGTTTCAGCAAAATCGGGGAAGCCGTCGGTGCGCCGGCGGCTTTTTCGTGCTTCGGTCCAGTCCGGAGCTGTTCCAGTCAGTGTAACGAACCACCGGCGATGCCGGCCCGCTAAGCGCACTGGCATTGTTCGTTTCAACCACGCAAGTCAACTCATTGGGGTAATTTTCATGAACAACAAGCTCATCGTTCTGCTCGCCGCTGGCGTGCTCGCCCTGTCGGCCTGCCAGAAGACCGAAGCGCCGACCGACGCCGCTGCTGCCCCGGCTGATGCCGCCGCTGCCCCGGCCGACGCCGCTGCTCCGGCCGACGCCACCGCCGCCGCCCCGGCCGATGCCGCCGCTCCGGCCGACGCCGCTGCTCCGGCCGACGCCGCTGCTCCGGCCGACGCCGCTGCTCCGGCCGATGCCGCTGCTCCGGCCGACGCCGCTGCTCCGGCCGATGCCGCTGCTCCGGCCGAAGGCAAGTAATTCCCGAGCAATCAGGAATTCGAAACGGGCCCGTCGGCAACGGCGGGCCCGTTTTTTTGTGCCTGCGGTAAAGCTGGCCTCGACTCAATCGGCCAGCAACGCCTGCAGCAACCGCGCAACGTCGCAGGTTGCCGTCGCCACGTTGGCCAGCACTTCGTCCAGCGTGATGACGTCATCCACCGCTGGCCCGGCACCGGCCGCCCAGTTGGCGACGATGGCAAGGCAGGCATAGTCCAGGCCCAGTTCACGCGCCAGCCCCGCCTCCGGCATGCCGGTCATGCCGACCAGATCGCAGCCGTCGCGGCGCATCCGGGCGATCTCGGCCCGGGTTTCCAGACGCGGCCCCTGGGTGGCCCCGTAGCAACCGCCCGCCTCCAGCGCCACGCCCGCGCGCTGCGCGGCCTTGATGATGCGCTGGCGCAATCCCGGCGCGTAGGGTTCGCCGAAATCCACGTGCACAACATCGCTGCCCGGTTCTTCGCACAGCGTGGATATGCGTCCCCACGTGTAGTCGATGAGCTGATCCGGGCAGGCCAGCACGCGCGGGCCGAAGCGTTCGGTAATCCCGCCCACGGTGTTCAGCGCCAGCACGCGGCTTGCACCCAGCGCCTTCAGCGCGGCCAGGTTGGCGCGGTAGTTGATCCTGTGCGGCGGCAGCGCGTGGCCTTCGCCGTGGCGCGCCAGGAACGCCACGCGCTTTCCCGCATACGTGCCGACGCGCACCGGACCAGACGGCACGCCGTAGGGGGTCACCGGCTGGTGGGATTCGACGCCGGTCAGTTCACCCAGCGCATAGACGCCGGTACCGCCGATCACGGCCAATGCAATGTCGGTCATGTTCGCGTTCGCCGCAGTTGATTTGGGGCATTTTGACGCGGATCAACGCGGAAAACGCGGATCAATCCTTGATCCATCTTCCGCATCGGCTTTTCATCCGCGTCGACCCGCGTCGATCCGCGTCAAAAAATCCGGAAATCGTTCGTCATGAGGCGGTGATATCTCTCGACACCATCCCCACCCAACCCTCCCCTTGAAGGGGAGGGCTGAAAAGCCTGCATGGATGTATTCACGGCATGTCCGGCAAAGGGCTGGCGGTCAGGGCATGCGGGCTCACTCGGCCAACGCATAGATCGCCGGAAGATTGCGCCCCTGCTCGTAATAGTCCATCCCGTAGCCGAACACGAAGGCGTCGGGCAATTCAACGCCGACGTGATCGGCGTGGATGCCGGCGACGCAGCGGTCATGCAGCTTGCGGGTGAGCACCGCGATCCGCACCTCCGCCGCGCCCTGCGCCTCGCACCAGCGCCGGATCTCCAGCAGGGTATGGCCTTCGTCGAGGATGTCGTCGACCAGCAGGACCTTGCGTCCCTGCAGCGGGGTGTCGGGGCGATGCTTCCAGACCAGGTCGGCGCCGTGGGTTTCGCCGCGGTAGCGGGTGGCGTGCAGATAATCGAATTCCAGATCCATCCCGCGCTCGCCCAGCGCGAAGGCCAGCTGCGCGGCAAACGGCATCGCGCCGTTCATGACGGTGAGATACACGGGCACATCGTCGCCGGGCCAGGCGGCGCGCACCTCGCCGGCCATGCGCGCAATCGCCGCTTCCAGCGCCGGGCGCTCGAACAGCACCCGCGCCGTGCGCAGCGCATCGGACAACCGGGGGCGGCTCATGCCACGCTCCCGACGTCGTTGGCGCCGGAATGCAAGGCGGCGTCGGCACCGGCAGCGGGCACCTGCGCCAGTTCCCGCCGCGCCTGCGCATGGCGGCCGTCCGCCAGCAGCGCATCCCATCCGAGCGCTCCGCGGCCGATCAGTCCGGTCAACGCCATCGAGGGCAGCGCGCGGCCCTCCACCGCGTGCAGCGCTTCCTCGACCGACCCGGGGTGGCAGACCAGCACCACGTCGCAGCCGGCGTCCAGATGCGCATCAATCCGCGCCTGGACGCCGCCCGCGCTGCCGGCGGCAACCATGCCGATGTCGTCGGAAAACACCACGCCGCGGAAGCCCATCCCGGTGCGCAGGATGTCGCCGATCCAGCGCTTCGAATAGCCGGCCGGCTCGGGCGCCACCTGCGGATAGGTGACGTGGGCCATCATCACCGCATCGGCGCCAGCCTCGATGCCGGCGGCAAACGGGATCAAGTCGGCACCGCGCAACGCGTCCAGAGAACGCGGATCGGTGGCGGCATCGAAATGGGTGTCTTCCAGCACCGAACCATGCCCCGGGAAATGCTTGAGCGTGGCGATCATGCCGGCTTCGTGCATGCCGGCCACGTAGGCGCGGGTGAAAGCCGCCACGATCTGCGGATCCTCCGCGAAGGCGCGATTGCCGATCGCGCGGTTGCCGCGCGCCAGATCGACCACCGGCGCGAAGCTCAGGTCCAGTCCGGTTGCACGGATTTCACTGGCCATCAGCCAGGCGTGCTCGTGCGCCAGATGCAGGGCTGCATCGGCATCGCGCCGATACAGTTCCTCGAAACCACGCAGCGCCGGCAGCGTGCTGTAGCCGTCGCGGAAGCGCTGCACCCGCCCGCCTTCCTGATCCACGCACACCAGCAGCGGGCGCGGCGCGGCGGCGCGGATCGCCTGCGTCAGTTCCACCGTCTGGGCACGGCTGGCGAAATTGCGCGCGAACAGCACCACGCCCGCACAGGCGGGGTGTTGCAGCCAGTCGCGCTCGGCTTCAGTGAGCGCGTGACCGGACACACCAATCAACAACATGCGTTCATCCTTCGGATTCGGTGGGGCGGCGCTCGTCCTCGCTCCAGAGCGAGTACGGGCGCGACGCCAGGGCAAGATTGTAGTAGCGCCGCCGCATTGTCACTTCAACGCCGAGCCAGTCGGGGCGCTCGAAGGCTTCGCGTTCATCGCCCAGTTCGATTTCCGCCACGACCAGACCGGCGTTGTCGCCGAAGAACTCGTCGATTTCCCACAGATGCCCCGCGTGCCTGACGAGATGACGGCGTTTTTCCACGCGGCCGCCGACGCACAGCGCCAGCAGCGCCCGCGCGTCTTCCACCGGGATGGCGTATTCGAACTCCTGGCGGGTCGTTCCCAGCTCACGCGACTTGATGTTCAGCCGCGCCGCCTCGCCTTCCAGCCGCACCCGCACCGAGGCGCGCATCGTCCCGGCATCGACGCTGGCGGCATCGTTGAGATATCCCTGCGCCATCGTGATGGAGGCATGCGCCTGCGCGCGCCAGGCCTCGCCGCGCACGAGAAACTTGCGTTCGATTTCGACACCCATGCTCAGCCCTTCCTGCCCGGTTCGAACACGGCAATCGATTCCACGTGCGCAGTGTGCGGGAACATGTCCATTACCCCCGCCTCGCGCAGCGTCCAGCCGGCTTCGTTGACCAGATATCCGGCGTCGCGCGCCAGCGAGCCGGGATGGCAGCTGACATAGACGATCCGCTTCAGGCCCTTCAGGGGCAATTGCTTCAGGGCCTCGATCGCGCCGGCGCGGGCCGGGTCCAGCAGCAGCTTGTCGAAACCCCGCTTCAGCCACGGCTGGCCGCGCAGGTCCTGCGCGAGATCGGCGGCGTGGAAGCTGACGTTGTTCAGACCGTTATGTTCGGCGTTGGCGCGGGCGCGGGCCACCAGCCCGGCGTCGCCCTCGACGCCGACCACGGCGCCCTCGCCCGCCACCCGCGCCAGCGGCAGGGTGAAGTTGCCCAGCCCGCAGAACAGGTCGAGCACCCGCTCGCCCGGCTGCACGTCGAGAAGGTCCAGCGCGCGGGCGATCATCGCCTCGTTGAGTTTGGCGTTGACCTGGATGAAGTCGAGCGGCTTGAACTGCAGTTCGACGTTCCACTGCGAAAGATGGAACGACAGCGCCGGCGCCGTGCCGTTCAGCGGATGCACTGATTCGGTGCCACCGGGCTGCAGGAAGATCGCAAAGCCGTGTTCGGCACCGAAGGCGGCGAGCCGCGCCCTGTCCGCTTCGGCCAACGGCTGCAGGTGGCGGAACACCAGCGCAATGGCCGCATCGCCGCCAATGAATTCTATCTGCGGGATGTCGCGACGGCCGTCCATGCCGTCCACCAGCGCACCCAACAGGTCGAGCTTGAAGCCAAGCGGCGGCAGGATGGTGTGGCATTCGTGCAGATCGGCCACGAAGCGCGGATCCTGCTCGCGGAATCCGACCAGAGTCTTGTCCTTTTTCTCGACCCGCCGCACCGACAGCCGGCCCTTGCGCCGGTAGCCCCAGCTGTCGGCGCGCAGCGGCGGCAAGACCGCCTGCGGCGCGACGTGGCCGATGCGCTGCAGGTTGTCCAGCAGCACCCGCTGCTTGTATTCGATCTGCCTGTCGGCGTCGAGGTGCTGCAGCGCGCAGCCGCCGCAGGTGCCGAAGTGCGGGCAGCGTGGCGTCACGCGGTCTTTCGACGCCTCCAGCACCTGCAGCGTCCTGGCCTCGTCGAAATGCTTCGAACGCGCGGTCTGCTGCACGCTGACGGTCTCGCCCGGCAACGCGCCGGAAACGAACAGGGTTTTCCCGGCCTGCGGATGGCCTTCCGGCCAGTGCGCCACGCCGCGCCCGTCGTGGCTGAGGTCGGAAATCACGACGGTTTTCGGAGTCTGGTCGAGTCGGGCCACGGGTATCTGCTGCGAGACGGCCTGCCATTGTCGCAAACCGGCGCCCCTGCCTGTAGCCGGAATCGGCGAGGCGGTATCCTTGCAGGTCTTGCCGGTTCGGACCCACGCAATGCCCGCCCTTGCCTCACAGCTCGATCCCCGCGCCCCCGAGTTCACCGAAAACGCGGCCTACCACCGCGAACTGGTCGCCGAACTCAAGCGCCGCCTCGCCCATGCCGCCGACGGCGGCGGCGAGAAAGCCCGCGCCAGGCACACGGCACGCGGCAAGCTGCTGCCGCGCGAACGCATCGACGCCCTGCTCGACCCCGGTTCGCCGTTTCTGGAAATCGCGCCGCTGGCCGCCGAAGGCATGTACGACGATGCCGCGCCCGCCGCCGGCATGGTC
>NZ_JAMQHN010000053.1 GCF_025993755.1 Thermomonas sp.
AGCGCCGCCGGGCGAATTTCCAGCTCCACACCTTCCATCGCCAGCAGCGCAGCGTATTGCTTGACCAACGCATTCTTGGGTTCGGTGAGGATTTGCACCAAGGCATCCTCGCCCAGCTCGGCCAGCGCAGCCACCACCGGCATGCGTCCCACAAGCTCCGGAATCAGGCCGAACTTGATCAGGTCCTCGGGCTCGATGTCCTGGAACACCTCGGTCAATGAGCGCTGTTTCTTGCTCCTGACGGTGGCACCAAAGCCTATGCCCGAGGCCTCGGTGCGGTTCTCGATCACTTTTTCCAGCCCCGCGAAAGCGCCGCCGCAGATGAACAGGATGTTGGTGGTATCCACCTGCAAAAAATCCTGGTTCGGGTGCTTTCTGCCGCCCTGCGGCGGAACGCTGGCCATGGTGCCTTCGATGAGCTTGAGCAGCGCCTGCTGAACGCCCTCGCCGGAGACATCGCGCGTGATGCTCGGGTTGTCGCTCTTGCGCGTGATCTTGTCGATCTCGTCGATGTAGACAATGCCGCGCTGCGCTCGCTCGACGTCGTAGTTGCAGTTCTGCAGCAGCTTGCTGATGATGTTCTCGACATCCTCGCCGACGTAGCCGGCTTCGGTCAGCGTGGTGGCATCGGCCATCGTGAACGGCACGTTGAGCATGCGCGCCAGCGTTTCCGCCAGCAGCGTCTTGCCCGAACCGGTCGGGCCAACCAGCAGGATGTTGGACTTGGCCAGCTCGACCTCGTCGGACTTCTGCCGGCTCTCGATGCGCTTGTAGTGGTTGTAGACCGCAACCGCCAGGGTGCGCTTGGCGCGCTGCTGGCCGATCACGTACTGGTCGAGAACCTCGAGGATCTCGCGCGGCTTGGGCAGCGAACTGCGGGTGGACTGGGCCTTGTCCTCCAGTTCCTCGCGAATGATGTCGTTGCACAGGTCGACGCATTCATCGCAGATGAACACGCTCGGACCTGCGATCAGCTTGCGCACCTCGTGCTGACTCTTCCCACAGAAAGAGCAGTAGAGGATCTTGCCGCTGTCGCCGCTGCTGCGGCCCGTTCTGTCTTCGCTCATTCGCCACTCGCCTGCGACCGGGATCGCGCCGACCCGATCGTACTATACGCCAGCCCCGGATCGGCAATGTCCGTAGTTTGGCGGGGATTTCCCGCCTGCATCATCCGGCCTGGACCGATTCGTCCGGACGCCGGCTGAGAACCTCGTCCACCAGCCCGTAGTCTCGCGCCGCCTCGGCGCTCTTGAAGTTGTCGCGGTCGGTGTCGCGCGCAATGGTCTCGATCGGCTGGCCGGTGTGGCGGGCCAGGATCTCGTTCAGGCGCTCGCGCATCGACAGGATCTCGCGCGCCTGGATGTCGATGTCGGCCGCCTGGCCCTGCGCTCCGCCCAGCGGCTGGTGGATCATCACCCGCGAGTTCGGCAGCGCGTAGCGCTTGCCCGGCGCACCCGCCGCCAGCAGCACCGCGCCCATCGACGCCGCCTGCCCGACGCAGATCGTGCTCACGTCCGGCTTGATGTACTGCATGGTGTCGTAGATCGCCATGCCCGCCGTCACGATGCCGCCCGGCGAGTTGATGTAGAGGCTGATGTCCTTCTCGGGATTCTCGGCCTCGAGGAACAGCATCTGTGCGACGATCACGTTGGCCACGTGGTCGTCGATCCCGCCCACCAGGAAGATCACCCGCTCCTTCAGCAAGCGCGAATAGATGTCGTAGGCGCGTTCGCCCCGGCTGGTCTGTTCGACCACCATCGGCACCAGGTTCAGGGCTTTGATCGGTTCCATCGGCATCGCTCGTTCAAATCGTCATCGTGTGGAGTCGGTCTGCGGCCGGAAAGTTCCGGCCCCCGAGGCTCAGCGCTCCAGCGCTTCCTGGAAGCTGAGCGTCACCTCGGTGTGTTTGGCGCGCTCGGCGATCCAGTCGATCACCTGCTCCTCCATCACCCGGTTCTGCAGGTTCTGCATCATCCGCGGGTCGTTGCGATACAGCGCGAACACCTGCTCGGGCTGCTCGTAGGTGGAAGCGATCAGGCGCAGCATCTCCTCCAGCCGCTCGCGCTCGAGCTGCAGGTTGTTGCGCCGGGCGATCTCGCCGACCAGAAGTCCCACCAGCACGCGCTTGCGGGCGGCGTCCTGGAAGGCTTCCTCGTCGGCGGTGAGCTGCTGGCCGCGGCGGCGGGCGTCCTCGGCCGCGCTGGCGTGCAGGTTCCGCGCCTCGGTCTCGACCAGGCGCGGCGGCAGCTCGACATCCTTGTAGGCGGCGACCAGGGCATCGCCGACCGAGGTGCGCAGGCGCATCATCAGCGCGCCCTTGAGCTCGCGCTCGAGGTTGCTGCGGATCTCCTTGCGGAACTGCTCCTCTTCGCCGCTCTTGATGCCGAAGCTGCGGATGAATGCGGCATTGACCTCGGGCAACACCTGCTCGGAAACGTCGATCAGGTGGAACGTCGAGGTGACGGTCTTGCCGGCGAACTGCGGCATGTGCCAGTCCACCGGCAGGGTGACGTCGAGGGTCTTCTCCTCGCCCGGCTTCATGCCGACGATGGCCGCCTCGACTTCCGGATAGATGGCGGCCGAGCCCAGCACCGTGCTGGTCTTTTCCATGCCTTCGGCCGGCGTGCGCACGCCATCGACGGTGCTGGAAATTTCCAGGTTGGCCAGGTCGCCGGGCTTGGCTTCACGCTCCACCTTGGCCCAGGTCGCGCGCTGCACGCGCAGGTTGTCGAGCATGCGGTCGATGTCGTCCTCGGTCACCTCGGCGGTATTGCGCACGACTTCGAGCTTCTCCATGTCGAGTTCGCCGAAGTCCGGCACCAGCTCGACCGAGGCGACGTACTTGAGTTCGCCTTCGGCCGCACTGTCGTCGACCGTCACCTGCGGCAGGCCGGCCACCTTCAGTTCGTTCTCGCGCACCGCCTTGTCGAGGCCCTCGCGCACCAGGCCATCGACGATTTCGGCGCGAACCTGGTCGCCAAAGCGCTGTTCGACCACCTTGGACGGCACCTTGCCGGGGCGGAACCCCTTGATGCGCACGGTGCGGGCGATCTCGCGCAGGCGGTTGCCGACCTGGGCATTGATGTCTTCGGAAGGCAGGCTGAAAACGACGCGGCGCTCGAGGGAGCCGTTGGACTCGACCGAAACTTGCATGATGCGATGACTCCTGGGCGGATTCTCTGGGCGGACTCTCCGGGAATCCGCGGTGACGGGATGGGTTGCAACGGACCGGGCGCTTCCGGACGGAAGCAGCCGACGATCGTCGCTGCGGAACTTGCTAGTTTCGCTTATTTGCCCCCTTCCTGTCACGTTCCATCCCGGATCGCGTTGACAGGCATGGGGGACACCGCCGACAATGCCCGACCCTTCGCCGTCCGGGTGCAACATGGATCGTTGCGCGCAGCGGCGGGGCGGTGCCGCCGGCGGGGTATAGCGCAGTCTGGTAGCGCGCCTGCTTTGGGAGCAGGATGTCGGGGGTTCGAATCCCTCTACCCCGACCATTCCGGCACCGCATCGCGAAGCTTCGGTTCGGGCGCCCGTAGCTCAACCGGATAGAGCACCGGCCTTCTAAGCCGGGGGTTGCAGGTTCGATTCCTGCCGGGCGCACCATTCGGTTGGCGGCGTGCGGCATGGATTCCATGGATGGACGTGCAGGCTTTTTCAAATATGGTGGCTGTAGCTCAGTTGGTTAGAGTCCTGGATTGTGATTCCAGATGTCGTGGGTTCGAGTCCCATCAGCCACCCCATCTTCCCGCAGCCGCGACGTGTGCATTTGCAGGATCGCGGCGGCTTGCTACAATTCGCGTCCTTTCGGGGCCGTTAGCTCAGTTGGTAGAGCAGCTGACTCTTAATCAGTAGGTCCAAGGTTCGAATCCTTGACGGCCCACCATCCCCGAAGCGCCCGGCCTCCGCCGGGCGTTCTTGTTTGCGCCACCCGCAGACACCCGGATTCGAACCTGCGGTTCGCCCGCTGCGCGGGTCCGGCCCTGCGCGTTGCAGCGCGCAGGGCGTTCGCGGGCTCGCCGCCATGCGGCTCGAAAGCCCCGCTCACCCTTGACGGCCCACCATCCCCGAAGCGCCCGGCCTCCGCCGGGCGTTCTTGTTTGCGCCACCCGCTACAATCCTGCCAGCGCGAAAGTGGCGGAATTGGCAGACGCCCTGGATTTAGGTTCCAGTGCCGCAAGGCGTGCGGGTTCGAGTCCCGCCTTTCGCATTGACGCAGCATTGAATCCCCGTTCAGCCTGCCTTCTGCACGGCCGGGGCGGTCGAGTTATGCTCACCTGCAAGCGGCGCTGCCGCATCCCCAACCCGGACACGAAGCACATCATGGCCATCATGCGCAGCGGCAACCCCGCACTCTCCGACAAGACCTTCCTCGACCTGGGCAGCGGCAGCGTCGTCCGCAGCGACAGCGGAGCGATGACTCTCAACGGCACCGTCAACAAGACCGCATTGCTGCTGGTGTTGACCCTCGTCGGCGCACTGTTCAGCTGGTCGCAGTTCTCCGCGGCACTGGCGGCCGGCAACCCGGGCGCCGTCACCGCCTACGTCTGGGGAGGCGCGATCGGCGGTTTCGTGTTCGCGCTGATCACCATTTTCAAGAAGGAGTGGTCGCCGTTCACCGCGCCGGTTTACGCCATCCTCGAAGGCCTGTTCCTCGGCGCCGTGTCCGCGATGTTCGAACTGCGCTTCCCCGGCATCGTGGTGCAGGCGGTATTTGCCACCTTCGGCACCCTGGCCGCCCTGCTGATGGCCTACCGCAGCGGCCTGATCAAGGCGACCGAGAATTTCAAGCTCGGCGTGGTCGCCGCCACCGGCGGCATCGCCCTGATGTACCTGGCGCAGCTGGGCATGAACCTGTTCGGCTTCCAGGGAATGAGCTTCATCAACGGCAACAGCGCGCTGGGGATCGGCTTCAGCGCGGTGGTGGTGGTCGTGGCAGCGCTGAACCTGGTGCTGGATTTCGACTTCATCGAGCAGGGTGCCGAGCGCGGCGCGCCGAAGTACATGGAGTGGTACGCCGCCTTCGGGCTGCTGGTGACGCTGGTGTGGCTGTACCTGGAAATCCTGCGCCTGCTGTCGAAGCTGCAGTCGCGCAACTGACTTTCTCGCAACCGGCTCACGCAAAGGGCGCCGCAAGGCGCCCTTTTTCTTTGGTTCGATGGCCGACTACTGCGCGGATGAGGATCGGGAACCCTTCGGCGCGAAATCAAGGGGGAGGCGACGACCTTTGGTCGGTGCCGGAGGACATTCGCGCCGAAGGGCTCCCGATCCTCATCCATTCACGCCTGCTTGCACATCACACCATGCAAGCCAGCAAGCCGCCGTCTCAAAGCCGGCTTGCGATCGCCTTGGCAAAGCCCATCGTGTTGCCGCTGCCGCCCATATCCGGCGTCAACGAATCCTTCGCCTCCAGGGTGGCGACGATGGCATCGCGCAGGGCATTGGCCAGCTCCGGTTTGCCGGTGTGGTCGAGCATCTGGCCCACGCCCAGCAGCAACGCACAGGGATTGGCGATGCCCTTGCCGGCGATGTCGGGCGCCGAGCCGTGCACCGCCTCGAAGATCGCCACGTCCTCGCCGATGTTGGCGCCCGGCGCCAGACCGAGGCCGCCGACCAGGCCGGCGCACAGATCGGAAATGATGTCGCCGAACAGATTGGTGGTGACGATGATGTCGAACTGCTCCGGGCGCATCACCAGCTGCATGCAGGTGTTGTCGACGATCAGCTCGTTGCATTCGATGTCGGCGTAGCGTGCGGCGACTTCGCGCGCGGTCTTCAGGAACAGGCCCGAAGTGGATTTGAGGATGTTGGCCTTGTGGACCACCGTCACCTTCCTGCGCCCGGTCTTGCGCGCCAGCTCGAAGGCATAGCGCACGATCCGCTCCGCGCCATGGTGCGTGACCTTCGAGGTGAGCACCGCGGTTTCGCCGTCGGTCGAAACGTCCTGACCTTCGCCGATGTACATGCCCTCGGTGTTTTCACGCACCGTGATCAGATCGACACCGGTCGGGAAGCGCGAGCGCGTATTGGGGAAGCTCTTGGCCGGTCGCACGTTGGCGTACAGGTCGAAGTGCTTGCGCAAGGCGACGTTGATCGAGGAGAACCCTCCGCCCACCGGGGTCGTCAGGGGGGACTTCAGCGCCACCTTGTTGCGACGGATCGACTCCAGGGTCGCGACCGGCAACAGCTCGCCGTGCTTCTCCAGCGCCGCGACGCCGGCGTCGGCGAATTCGTAGTTGAAGCCCACCTGCAGCGCATCAAGGACGTGCAGCGCGGCGTCCATGATTTCCGGACCGATGCCGTCGCCGGGGATGATCGTGATCGTGGTCATTGTTCGGGGTTTCCATACAGGCCGACGCCACGCACGGGGCGTGGCGTCATGCAGGATTGCAGCCGTGCATTATCGCAGACCGGATGCCGGCAGGCACGACCCGGAAGCGGAGCGGTTCAGTTCACACTGGATCAACGTGGTCGTGCGCAGCCGGAGCGTCGGCGGCGCCGAGTTCGAGCCGGTCGAGAAAATCCACCGCGCGACGCAGGTGCGGGATCACGATCGAACCGCCGACCACCAGCGCGACCGAGAACACGTCGAACAATTCGGCACGGGTGACGCCCGCATCGCGGCACTGGGCGACGTGGTAGCTGATGCAATCGTCGCAGCGCAGCACCATCGAAGCGACCAGTCCGCACAGTTCCTTGGTCTTCACGTCCAGCGCGCCGGCCTGGTAGGTCTGGGTGTCGAGCGCGAAGAACCGCCGGACGACCTGATTGGGCTCGTCGAGGATGCGCTGGTTCATGCGCTGGCGGAATTCGGTGAATTCCTTCACCCGGTCGTCGCTATCGGCCATGGCGATCTCCATCGTTTCCGGTTCAGACCGCCGTGCCGTTGTCCAGCAAGCCATCGAGCTTGCCGGCGCGGTGCAGCGCCATCATGTCGTCGTAGCCGCCCACATGCACCTTGCCGATGAAAATCTGCGGCACGCTGGCGCGGTGGGTCAGCGCGACCATCTTCTCGCGCTCTGCCGGGTCGGCGTCGATCCGGACCTCGGTCCATGTCCGGCCCTTGCTCTTGAGAAAATTCTTGGCCATCACGCAGTACGGGCATTGCGCCGTGCTGTAGATGGTGATGACCGGGGTCTGGGTGTCGCTCACGGAACGCTCCACTGGGGGCTGGCAAGGCGACAGTATCGGGGCGATGGCGTGAAATTCCAGTCGCTCAAGCCCCGTTCACCCGCGCCGAACGCGGCCACGGCATCCTGTACCGATGAAACGACGCCTGCCGACCCTCGCCCTGACCCTGCTGCTGACCGTCGGCGTGGCCGCGGCGCAGGACAGCCGTCTGCCGGACATGGGCTCGTCCGCCGGCACCCTGCTTTCGCCTGTGCAGCAGGACCAGTACGGCGCCATGGTGCTGGCGCAGCTGCGTCACGCCGGCTACGTGCTCGACGATCCGCTGCTGGACGACTGGCTCGACGACGTCGGCCAGCGCCTCGGCGCGGCCAGCGCCAAGCCGCAACAGCATTACACCTTCTTCCTGCTGCGGGTGCGGGAAATCAACGCCTTCGCCACCCTCGGCGGCTATGTCGCGGTCAACGCCGGGCTGGTGCTGGCGGCCGACACCGAGGACGAGGTTGCCGGTGTGCTGGCCCATGAAATCTCGCACGTCACCCAGGAGCACGTCCTGCGCGGCGCCGAGAAGGCCCAGCGCGAGAGCCTCCCCATTCTGCTGGCAACCCTGGGCGCCATCATCGCAGCCCAGCAGTCAGGCGGCAGCACCGATCGCGGCGATGCGACGACGGCGGCGATCATGACCGGCATGGGCCTGCTGCAACAGCGCCAGATCACCTACACCCGCGAAAACGAGGCCGAAGCCGACCGGATCGGCATCCGCACCCTCGCGCGCGCCGGCTACCGACCGGAGGCGATGGCCGACTTTTTCCAGACCCTGCAGTCCTGGGTGCAGATGAACCAGGGCGACCTCCGCGGCCAGGTGCCCGACTACCTGCAAACCCATCCGCTCACCCTGGCCCGGATCAGCGAGGCGCGCGAGCGCGCCGCCAAGCTTGAACCACAGTCCACCGGTTTCACCAGCCTGACCGCGGCGCGCAATCCGCTGCTGCCGCCGGGCCTGCAACTGGCGCCCGCGCAGCCTGCGTCAGCCGTCCATCCCGACGGAGCGCGCTTCGACTACGCCCGCGAGCGCATGCGCGTATTCAGCGCGTCCACGCCCGCACAGGCCATCCGCGAATACCAGCAGATGCAGGCAACCAAGCCGCTGGACGATGCCCGGCGCTATGGCCTGGCCGTGGCCCACCAGCAGGCCGGCCAGAACGCGCAGGCACTGAAGGAATTGCAGCCCTTGCTGCAGACGCATCCGGACAATCTGTGGGTGCAGGTGACGACTGCGGAAGTGGAATCCGCCAGCGGCCACACCGCCGAAGCCGATCGCCGATTCGAGGCGCTGCTGGCGCGGATGCCGACCCGCGCCGCGGTCGCGCTGAGCTATGCCCGCGTCCTTGCCGACCGCAACACGCCTGCCGCCGGAACCCGTGCGGTCGCGGTGCTGCGCCCGCTGCTTTCCAGCAACGCCGACAACCCGATGTTCCAGCAGGCTTACGCACGCGCCAACGAAATCGCCGGCGATCCGGTGCGCGCCGGCGAGGCCTGGGCCGAAGCCGCATATCTCGGCGGCCGCCCGGAGCAGGCCCTGGTCCAGCTCAACAACCTGAAGAAACGCACCGACCTCGACTACTACGCCCGCAGTCGGATCGACGCCCGCATCGCCGCGATTACACCGATCGTGCTGGAGCTGCGGCGCCAGGGCATCCGCGACGAAGAAGTGACCGGTGGACGCCTGAGCTTCGGCGTGCAGGCGCGTTGAAGTCCGCCCTGCGCTTGCACATCCCGCCTCCGCAACGCACGCCTCGTCCATGCAGCAACGCCTCCTGATCGTCGAAGACGAACCCGCGATCAGCGCGATGCTGGCTTACGCGCTGCGGCGCGATGGCTATGCCCCGGTCATCGCCGCGAACGCGGCGGCGGCGCAGGCGCTGATCGCCGAACGCGTCCCCGACCTGATCCTGCTCGACTGGATGCTGCCCGGCAGCAGCGGGCTGGACCTGGCGCAGCGCTGGCGGCGCGAGGACGCCACGCGCAGCGTGCCGATCATCATGCTCACCGCCCGCGGCGAGGAAGACGACCGGGTGCGTGGGCTGGAAGCCGGCGTCGACGACTACGTGGTCAAGCCGTTTTCCACCCGCGAACTGCTGGCGCGGGTGCGCGCGGTGCTTCGCCGCGCCGGCGACGGCGCCGAAGACGGCCAGCTGCGGATCGGTGCGCTGCGCCTGGATCCGGCCACCCAGCGCGTGTTCAAGGACGACGATTCGGGTTCGGTGGTGATCGCCATTGGCCCGACCGAGCTGCGGCTGCTGCAGTTCCTGATGCGCCAGCGCGAGCGCGTCCACAGCCGCGCCAAGCTGCTCGACCATGTCTGGGGCGGCAGCGTCCATATCGAGGAGCGCACCGTCGACGCCCACGTCCTGCGCCTGCGCCGGGCGCTGGAACCGCACGGGCTGGAGGCGATGGTGCAGACCGTGCGCGGCGCCGGCTACCGTCTGTCCGCGCTGGAATGAGGCACGCTCCCGCTTCCATTTTCTCGATCCACCAGCGCGTCGCGTGGAACCCCGAGCCGGCATGAACCCTTGGGGCAACGCTGAAAAAGTCAGCATTTCCCGTGGCACATGGACGTGCGACTGCTGATCAAGGCCAGGATGGACTTGATCAGCACTGCCTTAGACTGGACGCATGCCCGATCTCCTGCGCGCCGCGTGGACCACGACCCTGCTCCGGCTGCTGGCCTGGCTGGCGCTTGGCCTCGCGTTGGGCCTGGCCGTCGGCCGGCCGTGGGCGGGACTGGCGCTGGCCGCACTGGTCGCGCTGGGCTGGCAGGCCCGAACCCTGCGCGGCGTGCTGCGGCGGCTCGATGCGCGCCAGCGCGTCACGCCACCCTCACGGCGCGACGCCTGGGGCGCACTCGCAAGCCTGATCGATCGCGGCCACGCCGAAACCCGGGCGCGTCGGCGTCGGCTGCTGGGCCTGCTGCGCGCCTACCGCACCGCCGCGGCCACGCTTCCCGACGCCATCCTCGTGGTCGAGCGCAACAGCCAGCGCCTGGTCTGGTTCAACGAGGCCTCCACCCGCCTGCTCGGGCTGCACTACCCGCGCGACCGCGACGCCCCCTTGGCGAAGGCGCTGGCGCCGCTGCCGATGGCGCGCTGGCTGGCCGGGGGTCGCAACGCCGAGCCGCTGCGCGACGTGGCCTCGCCGGTCGATCCCGCCCTGCGCCTCGACCTGCGCCTGCTGCCGTATTCGGACGACCTGTGGCTGCTGCTGGCACGCGACGTCAGCCGCCTGCTGCACCTGGAGCACATGCGCCGCGACTTCGTTGCCAACGTCTCCCACGAACTGCGCACGCCGTTGACCGTGATCCACGGCTACCTCGAACTGCTGGACGGACAGGAACCCGCCGAATCCGCCCCGTTGCTGGCGGAAATGCGCCGCCAGTCCGAACGCATGACCCGGCTGGTGGAGGACCTGATGACCCTGTCGCGGCTGGAAGGCAACGAGCAGCCGCCGGACGAACGGGTGCCGATGCCGTCCCTGCTTGCCCACCTCATCCGCGAGGCCGAAGCCCTCAGCGCCGGCCGCCACCGCATTCGGGAGGAAGACGCCGCCGCATTCGACCTGCGCGGCGCGGCGAGGGATCTGCACAGCGCATTCTCCAACCTCCTCAGCAATGCCGTGCGCTATACCCCGGAAGGCGGCGAAATTCTTCTGCGCTTCGCCCGCAACGCCGACGGTGGCGCCGAACTGAGCGTGCGCGACACCGGCACCGGCATCCCCGCAGAGCATCTGCCGCGCCTGACCGAGCGCTTCTACCGCGTCTCCACCAGCCGGTCGCGCGATACCGGCGGCACCGGGCTGGGCCTGGCGATCGTCAAGCATGTATTGGGGCAGCACGGGGCATGCCTCGTGATCGAGAGCACGCCGGGCGTCGGCAGCGTGTTCACCTGCCGCTTCCCCCCCGAACGCACGCTGCCTCGAGAGACAGCGAGCGGCACCGCCGGGGCCGGCGCATGAACGGCACCGTTCCCTCGCTCGACGACCCGTCCCTGTACGCCAACCGCGAGCTTGGCCAGATCGATTTCAACCTGCGGGTGCTCGCGCAAGCGTGCGACCCGTCGCTGCCACTGCTGGAACGGCTGCGCTTCCTGTGCATCTCCTGCACCAACCTCGACGAATTCTTCGAGATCCGCGTCGGCGCGGTTCGCCATTCCGCCGAACTGGGCCTGCCGGCCGGGCGCGACGGCATCGCCCCGGCGCGGTTGCTCGAACGCATCCATGAGCGCGCTGCGCGGCTGGTGGATGGCCAGTACCGCTGCTTCCAAGATTCACTCAAGCCCGCACTCGCCGCGCAGGGCATCCGCCTGCCGGATCGCCACGAGTGGACGCCGCGGCAAGCCCGGTGGCTGCGCGCCCATTTCCAGTCCGAGATCATGCCGGTGCTCTCGCCGCTGGCACTGGATCCGGCCCATCCATTCCCGAAGATCCTCAACAAGTCGCTGAACGTGGTCGTGGTGCTGGAAGGGCGCGACGCTTTCGGCCGCGAGGGGCATCTGGCCGTGGTGCGCGCGCCGCGTTCGCTGCCACGCATCATCCGCCTGCCCGCACACACTGCCAATGCCGAAGACGGCGAAGATTTCGTGTTCCTCAGTTCGGTCCTGTCGGCCTTCGCCCAGGACCTGTTCCCGGGGATGCACGTGCTCGGCGCCCACCAGTTCCGAGTCACCCGCAACGCCGAGCTGAACGTGCTCGAGGATGCGGTGGACAACCTCGCGCTGGCGCTGCAGGACGAGTTGGCCGGTCGCGGATATCTTCGCGCCGAGCGGCTGGAAATCGACGCCGGCTGCCCGCAGGAGGTGGTCGATCTGCTGCTGGAAAACTTCGGCCTGTCGGCGCACGCGCTGTACCGCATCCACGGCCCGGTCAACCTCAGCCGCGTCGCCCAGGTCTGCGGCATGGTGGACCGGCCGGATCTGAAGTTCCCGCCGTTCCAGCCCCGCCTGCCGCAGGGCATGGACGCCATGTTCGAACGCCTGCGCGAGGGCGATCTGCTGCTGCACCATCCGGGCGACGGCTTCGCGCCGGTGCTGGAACTGGTGCGCCAGGCCGCCGACGACCCGGATGTGCTGGCGATCAAGCAGACCCTGTACCGCACCGCCCGCGAGTCGCCGATCGTCGAGCATCTCGTGCGCGCCGCGCGCGGTGGCAAGGACGTGACGGTGGTAGTGGAACTGCGGGCGCGCTTCGATGAAGAGGCCAATCTTCGCCTGGCCGACCGCCTGCAGGACGCCGGGGTGCAGGTGGTCTACGGCGTGGTCGGACACAAGGCGCACGCCAAGATGCTGCTGGTGGTGCGTCGCGAGGACGGCGCGCTGCGTCGCTACGTGCATCTGTCCACCGGCAACTACCACAGCGACACCGCGCGCGCCTACACCGACTTCGGGCTGATGACCGCCAACCCCGAGATCGGCAACGACGTGCACCTGATCTTCCAGCAGCTCTCCGGGCTGGCCGCGCCGCTGCGGCTGGCGCGGCTGCTGGAATCGCCGTTCACCCTGCACCACGGCGTGCTGGAGAAAATCCGGCGCGAGGCCGAACACGCCAGGCAGGGCCGCAAGGCGCGGATCCTCGCCAAGATGAACGCGATCAACGAACCCGCGGTGGTACGCGCGCTCTATGAGGCCTCCCAGGCAGGCGTGGCAATCGATCTGATCGTGCGCGGCGCCTGCGCGCTGCGGCCCGGCATCGCCGGTATCTCGGACAACATCCGCGTGCGCTCGATCGTCGGCCGCTTCCTCGAACACCACCGCGTCTGGTGGTTCGAGAACGACGGCGCGCCGGAGCTGTTCTGCTCCTCCGCGGACTGGCTGGAGCGCAACCTGCTGCGGCGGGTGGAAATCGCCTTTCCCATCCTCGATCCCGCACAGGCCCGCCGGGTGCTGCAGGAAGGACTGCTCGACTATCTGGCCGACAACCAGGACGCCTGGCTGCTGGGCGCCGACGGCGACTACCGCAAATGCGTCCCCGGTGCGGATGCCACGCCCTTTTCGGCACAACTCGCGCGACTGGAATTCCTGCCACGATGACCGTTTCCGACTCCCGCCGACAGCCCGCGCCGGAACCGCCGCACGAAGGCGACCTGCTGGCCGCGGTCGACCTCGGTTCGAACAGCTTCCACATGGTGGTCGCGCAACGCGTGCTCGGCCAGCTGCGCGTGGTCGATCGCCTGCGCGAGACCGTGCGGCTGGCGGAGGGCCTGGACGCCTCCGGCCGCCTCGCCCCGGCGGTGCAGGCGCGCGCTCTGGCCTGCCTGGAACGTTTCGGCCAGCGCATCGCCGCGCTGGAGCCCCACCACATCCGCGCGGTGGCGACCAACGCGGTGCGCCGGCTGCGCAATCCGGAGACCTTCCTGCGCCCGGCCGAAGCCCGCCTGGGCCACGGCATCGACGTCATTTCCGGCCGCGAGGAGGCGCGCCTGATCTACCTCGGGGTCGCCCACGCCGAGCCCCCGCGCAAGGACCAGAAGCGGCTGGTGATCGACATCGGCGGCGGCTCGACCGAGTGCATCATCGGCCGTGGTTTCACCCCGCTGGAACGCGAAAGCCTGCAGGCCGGCTGCATCGCCAGCACCCGCCGATTCTTTCCCAACGGTCGGCTCTCGCCGCGCCGCTGGCAGGCCGCGCTGACCGAGATCACCGCCGAGTTCCAGCAGTTCGCCGCCACCTACCGCGACCTCGGCTGGGACGAGGCGATCGGCACCTCCGGCACCAACCGCGCGATCAGCAACATCTGCCTGGCGCTGAAACTGGGCAAGGGTGCGATCACCCGCGAGGCGCTGGTGCAGGTGCGCGAGCGCCTGCTGCGCTTCGACCGCATCGACGCCATCACCCTGCCGACCCTGTCGGATGACCGCCGGCCGATCTTCGCCGGTGGCGTGCTGGTGCTGGAGGCGGTGTTCACCGCGCTCGACCTGCAGCGCATGCAGGTCAGCAGCGCCGCGCTGCGCGAGGGCGTGCTGTACGACCTGCTGGGTCGCGGTGGCGGTGACGATCCGCGCGACGCGTCGGTGGCCGCGCTGATGCAGCGCTACGGCGTCGACGCCGCGCAGGCGGCGCGGGTGGAGGCGACTGCGCTGCAGCTGTTCGACCAGGCCGCCGACGGCTGGCGCCTGACCGGCGAGGACCGCGCGATGCTGGCGCGGGCGGCGCGGCTGCACGAAGTCGGACTGGCCATCGCCCACAGCGGCTACCACGTCCACGGCGCCTACGTGCTGGAGCACTCCGACATCGCCGGCTTCTCGCGCCAGGGCCAGGCCTGCCTCGCCGCGCTGGTGCGCACCCAGCGCCGCAAGGTCCCGAAACCGGCCTTCGACGCCATCCCCGAGCGGCGGCTGGCCTCCGTACGCCGCAGCGCGGCACTGCTGCGGCTGGCGGTCCTGCTGCACCGCTCGCGCACCGGTGACGCCATCGCCGGCCTCCAGTTGCAGACCATGGGCGAGGGCCTGACGCTCGCCGTCGATGGTCGCTGGCTGCAGACGCACCCCCTGCTGCGCGCCGACCTGGAAGGCGCTGCGGAGGAAATGCGCGGTCTGGGGATCAGCCTGCAGGTCGTCCTCCGCTGAGGCCTGCCTCCCGGGCGCATATGGCGGTACCCTGATTGCATGGCCCTCCCACCCCCCACGGCAATCCACCTGATCGATGCCTTCGGCGCCGGGGTCTATGCGTTGACCATCATCAACCAGGTCGATCTGTGGTGGCATCGCCGCCATCGGCGCACGCACCTGTGGCTGGCGCTCTCGGCCACCGGCGCGCTGCTGGTGGACATCAGCGGCTTTGCCCTGCGCACCGACACGGACCCCCACGCCGGATGGCTGGGCGCAGTCAACATGCTGGGTGTCGCGCTCGCCCTGGTCAGCCTCCATGAGCTCACCCTGGCGATCGTCCACCGCCGCTCAGGCAAGCACGTCCGGATCGTCGAGTCGGCGACCCTCGTCGCGCCAGGATTGATCTTCGTCCTGCCGGCAGCACCGGTGGCCGCGGCGATGATGCTGGCAGCCGTCCTGTTCCTGCTGACCGCGATGTGGCAAGCCATCCGCAGCGCCCGCTCCGGCGATCCAGAAGCACACGTCATCGCGCAGGGGCTCAGCCTGCTGTTCCTCATCCTGATCTACGACGTGCTTTCCGACCAGGGACTCCTGCCACGGGTCTACGGCACGCCGGTTTTCGGCTTCTCCTTCCTCTACGTGTGTGCGGCGAGGGCCATGCGCATGCGCTACGACCGCGAGCATCGGGAGTTGCAGGACCTGCGCACCGGGTTGGAGCAACGGGTCCAGTTGCGGACCGAGCAGTTGGAGGCCGCCAACCGGCAACTGGCACTGCTGTCCCGCACCGACGCCCTGACCGGTCTGGCCAACCGCCGCAGCTTCATCGAGAGCACTCGCGCGCGCCTGCACGATGCGCCGGGCGCGCTGGTGATGATCGACGTCGATCACTTCAAGCAGATCAACGACCGCCACGGCCACGCCACCGGCGACGAGGCCCTGCGCGCCGTCGCCAGCGCCCTCGGCGCCATACCCAGCGCGCACGAGTTGGTCGCGCGCTGGGGCGGCGAGGAATTCATCGCATTGCTGGAGCCCGACGGCGCCGCCGCACGCGTGGAGCGCCTTCGCCTGACCCTGCACGGGATCGATCTGCAGGCGGAGGACGGCAGCAAGATCGCCCTGCGCGCTTCGTTCGGGCTCACCTTCGTGGCGAACGGCGAAGACCTCGATGCGGCCATCGCCCGCGCCGACCACGCGCTGTACGAGGCCAAGCGCGGTGGTCGCGACCGGCTGGTCGTCGCGCCCGGTTAGGGCGCTCGCCGACC
>NZ_JAMQHN010000054.1 GCF_025993755.1 Thermomonas sp.
ACCGACGCGCTCGACGCCGTCGGCAACACGACCAAGGCCGTCACCAAGGGCTATGCGATCGGCTCCGCGGGCCTCGCCGCACTGGTGCTGTTTGCCGACTACACCAGCAACCTCGAGATTGCCGGGATGCTCGGCGAAGGGATGCTCGTCGAAGGGTTCGAGCTGTCCGACCCGGCCGTGATCATCGGCCTGTTCATCGGCGGCCTGGTGCCTTACCTGTTCGGCGCCATGGCGATGGAGGCCGTGGGTCGTGCCGCCGGCTCGGTCGTGGTCGAGGTGCGCCGCCAGTTCAAGGAAATCCCGGGCATCATGGAGGGCACGGGCAAGCCCGACTACTCCAAGGCCGTGGACATGCTCACGCGCGCGGCGATCAAGGAGATGATCGTGCCGTCGCTGCTGCCGATCCTGATCCCGGTGATCGTCGGCTTCGGCATGAACTGGCTGCTCGGCCCCGGCGCCGGCATCCGCGCGCTCGGCGGCGTGCTGATCGGCACCATCGTCACGGGCCTGTTCGTCGCCATCTCGATGTGCACGGGCGGCGGCGCCTGGGACAATGCCAAGAAGTACATCGAGGAAGGCAACTTCGGCGGCAAGGGCTCCGAGACGCACAAGGCGGCCGTGACTGGCGACACCGTTGGCGATCCGTACAAGGACACCGCGGGCCCGGCCATCAACCCGCTGATCAAGATCATCAACATCGTGGCGCTGCTGCTGGTGCCCTTGCTGTGAGAGAGTGATTGGTGATCAGTGACTGGTGACTAGTGGAGAAGCATCACTAGTCACTGGCCGGTCACCTGCAATCGCCATGGAAAGGCCCCGGAAGACCGGGGCCTTTCCGTTACCGGCGGACCGCTGCGGGCGCCTGCGGAGATCGTCGGCCCGACGACGACGGCGCTGCGATCAGTCACCCCTCGTGCTCGTGCGCCTTCTTCATGAACGCGTCGTCGACGCCCGACTTGTGGCACTTCGCACAGAAAGCCTTGTCCGGCATTACGAGCCCGGCAGCCTTGGCCTTCGCCGGATCCTTCATGACGGACTTCGACTCGTACTCGCTGCCGGGGCCGTGACAATGCTCGCAGTCGAGCGGCGGCTTGCGCTTGGCATGCGCACCACCGGCCCAGGAGTCGAACTGCACGCCGTGGCAGTCGCCGCAGGCTTCTGCACCGATGCGCTCGAGGCCCGGCTTCGTCGCGGCCACCGCGACCGTGCCGCCCGGATCGGCGATTGCGGATGCCGCGGCAGGCGCGGCGGGTGCAGGTGAGGTCGCAGCCACCGGAGCCGCCGCAGTCGCACTCGGCATGGGCGCGGGAGTGGGTGCCGGCGACGGTGTTGCGGCCGGCGGCACTTTGGCGGGCGTCGGCGCCACGGCAGGCGTCGTCTTGGCTGTCGTTGCCGCCGGCGCGGCAGCCGGCGCGGGCGCAGGAGATGCCGCTACCGCCTGCGGAGCCGGGGCCGGCGTCTCCGCCGCAGGCTCTTCCGTCGCGGCTGGCACCGCGGCAACCTGCGCGTCCTCCCCTGGAGCCGGCATGGTCGCCTGCGTTTGCGCCGGCGCGGGTGCCGGACTGGCGGGTTCCGCTGATGGTTTGTCAGCCGGACCCGATGGCGAGCCACAACCGACTGCGAACAGGGCGATGCAAAGCAAAGTCCCGCTCAATGCGCTTCTGGTCATCAGGCCCGGATTCTCCTTGGCTGGACGCGACCTCCCTCTGCCTATGCTACGCCTGGCACGAGGCGCCGGCGAACGACCGCCGACGCCTTGCCTCGCGTGGCCCGTCCGGGTCGATGCCGGTTGCGTGCCGTCCCGTCCGTCAGCCGACGATCGTCGCGAGCGCCGCCTGGATGCGCGCCATCTGGGCAGGCGTCGTCATCGA
>NZ_JAMQHN010000055.1 GCF_025993755.1 Thermomonas sp.
AAGCCGCCAGCACCGAGCGCACTGCGCGCGTCATTGCCGATTGCTTGATGCTGCGGACGGCCTTGGCAGACCGCGTGACGTTCCGGTTGTCGTTCATATGACCCCAAGCTCCCTAAGTGTCTGAAAAGTGTTGCCATGATGGATGTCGCTGTGTCCATCGTGGCTCGGCACCGCTGTTGCAACAGGCCCCGCATGAATCCCTGCACATGATGCAATCCCGACGGACAGGCCACCCTCTTGTCCGTCTTGGACCCTTTGTTAATTTCTCGCGAAATTGTGCCGCCTGTCAAGCCCTGATCGCGGCATTTCCGAATCCCGCCGACAACGAGGTGGCGAAAGACGGACGGCCCGCTCTGCGCGGGCCGTCCGATTGCGTTCCGGCCATTCCGATTCCCGTGGTCAGGAAATCGGTGGCCCGATCCCGTCAGCGCCGGCGGGAGCGCGTAGGCGCCGGGGTCTGCTGCGGCGCGGGAGCCAGCGGCGCATTGACGACATTGACCGCTGCCCACGCCGCATCGACGGCCGTCACCTCAGGCGAACCCGCGCCATACAGCGCCTGGGCTGCCGCCAGGGTCGCGGTGCGGGCACCGGCGTAATCCGTGCTCGAGGTCATCTGCTCGGTCAAGGCCTTGTACCAGATCGCCGCCGCCTTGGTCTTGCCGATGCCGGTCAGGCCGGTATTGCCGTTGCACACCAGCGAGGCCGGGGTCAGATTCGCCCAGGTACCGGTGCCAAAGCCGGCCGGGACCACCGCGCCTTCCGCCAGCAGGTAGAAGAAGTGGTTGGCGACGCCGGAGGAGAAGTGCACGTCGAGGCCGCCGATCGACGGAGAATAGCAATCCGCCGACACATAGCCCGGAGTGTTGTTGTACAGCCACGCATCCAGGCTGGGTTTGAACATGTAGCGCAGGGCCTTGGTGCCGTCGTTGTTGCCGAAGACCTCTTCACCGATCAGGTAGTTGCCGGGGAAGTTCGGGTCGTTGACGGAAAACTCGACCATGGATCCGAAGATGTCGGAGGTGGCCTCGTTCAAGCCGCCGGATTCGCCGCTGTAAACGAGATTGGCGGTGCGGCTGGTGATGCCGTGGGTCATTTCATGGCCCGCCACGTCCAGCGCAAGCACCGGCTGGTTCATGCCGGCGGAATCGTTGGGGTCGCCGTCGCCGAAGGACATGCAGAAGCAGCTGTCGTTCCAGAACGCGTTCACGTAGAGGTTGCCGTAATGGACGCGGCTGAGCGCACCCTTGCCGTCGTTGGCAATACCGTTGCGACCGAACGTGTTCTTGAAATAATCCCAGGTGGCCGCGATCCCGTAGTGCGCATCGGCCCCGACGGTGGCGCGGTCGCTCATCGTGTAGTTGCCCCAGACGTTGGTCGAGGCGGTGTACAGCGTGCCGTTGCCGGAAGTGCCGTTGTGCATGTCGTGGGTCGCGCCGCCGCCACGCACGGTGTCGACCAGCGAGAACTGCGCCTGGCTCAGGCACTCCGAGGTGTTCAGGGTGACATCGCCGCGCAGCAGCGACTTGCCCAGACCGACCGCCGGCCCGGACTTGCGGCAGGTGCGGCCCGGCCCCGGCATGGCGGTATTGACGCGATCCCAGCGATCCAGGATCCGCGCGCTGCCGGCATCGACGAAATAGTGCATTTCGGTCGGGGTCTGATCCGCCTTGATGCCCGTGAAGACGACTTCATAGGCCAGCACCGGGGTGGCGCCGCGGGCATAAACCACGGTGCGGGCGGTGGGCGCGCCGTCGAAACGGGTGCCGAAGTGGGCGCCGGCCTCGACGATCGCCTGATCACGGCTGATGCGGCCGCTGAGCGAGGACGGGCGCTGGGCGCTGCGCAGGGTCTGGCTGACGCCGGTGAGGCGACCGTTGCGCGAATGGGCGACGAAATCGCCGCCGATGACCGGCAGACCGTTCCAGGTGCGGTCGTAGCGGACGTGCTCGGTGCCATTGCGATCGACGATCACGTCGCGTGCGCTGAAGGCATCGGCAGATGCGCGATGGAACGCGCTGGCATTCGCGCCCAACAATGCATTGGCGCGGCTGACCACGTCGGCGCGGCCGGCGTTGGCGGCCTGCGCGGCCGGGGCGATGGCAAGTGCAGAAGCGATAGCAAGGCACAACAGACTGACTTGAACTTTCATGGTGCTCTCTCCGTGGTGATCAGCCCGACTGCTGCTGTGCCGGGGTAGGTTGATTGACGGTCCTGCCGGTTCCGCGGCGCGCCGCGATCCGTGCCGGTGCCTGCAGCATAGCATCGGAAAAATAGGAAACGCGCAACTGCATGCCGCGCGGCGAATAGCCGATAAAGGTGGCTTCGAAAATCGGTTCATAGGCATGCGGGTAAGCCTTGCCGAGCTTGCCGTTCTCGAGTTCGAACAGCAGTCCGAGGCTTTCCGGCTGCTTGAGTCCCTTGTTGTACTCATGCAGGGTCCGCTTGGACTGCTGGACCATCGGCAGGAACGCTTCCCGCCCTCGGCCACGCACGGACGGCGCCAGGAAGATCCGGAAATAATAGGTGGGCTGGCGCAGGCGAGGGAGCACCTTGACCATGGCGGTCGCCACGCCGACCAAGGCGCCGCCGTCATCGCGCAGCGTGCAGACGGCCTGCTGGGTCCGGTTGCGGGCCTTCGCCTCATCCTCGATGGCCTTGTTGTCCGTCCAGAAGGCGACCAGCTCCTCCGCCAGCTCCGGCGTCACCTGCTTCCAGACGTTGTCGATGCGCGTTTTCACCGACGTCCTTGCCCCGCGGCCGGTTGCTGTGTCTGCGGCTTGGGCGCGAGCGCTTCCACCAGCTTCACGTATTCGCTGAACTCGAGCTTGCCATTGCCATTGGCATCGAATCGCGACAACGGCGGGGCATTGCGTCCGGCGTTCTTGATCAGGACCAGATTGGTGTATTCGTTCGGGTCGATCGCGCCATTGCGGTTCGCGTCTATGGTCGCGAACTGGCGGCGCAGGCGGGCCTCGGTGACGGCCACCAGGCGTGCGCGATTGAAGCCCTCGCTGAATTCGGCCATGGACAGCTGGCCATCGCCGTTCTTGTCCCAGGCGCGGAAGGTGCGGGTGGCATCGTCGACCTGCGGTTGCGCAGCCGAACTGGCCGGGCGCGGTGGCGACTGGTTGGGTCGCGTTTGCGCGTCCACCGCCTGCGCAGCCAAAAGGCTGCCGGCGACACAGGCTGCAAGGGTCAGGGAGCGAATCATGCGGCAGGCGCCTCCACGGGAATTTCCGATTCGAAAGTGATGAGATCGCGGATCTCGGGGGTGCGCAGGCCGATCATCATCGGGTGCTTGACGTTGGGCAGGAAGCTGATGTCGAAGATCTCGCCCATGTCGCCGTCGAAACGGATCCAGTTCAAGACATCGCCATTGGTCAGCGAAACGATCTGCACGCCGCACCAAGGCTCGGCATCGCGCTTCTTGAGCTCGTCATCCAGCTGCAATCCTTCGAAGCGCTGGTTGCGCGGCTTGGAAAGGCCGATCGCGGCGACATTGCCGATCATCGACAGGCCACGGGCGAAGCCCGGGACGAAGGCGTGCGGTACGAACGCCTTTTTCTCGAGATCGACCCAACCGAGATAGCCGGTGCCGGCATTGAGCAGCCACAGCCTGCCGTTGTGCCAGCGCGGCGAGTGCGGCATCGACAGTCCTTCGCAGACGATTTCGTCGGTCTGCACGTCGATCACCACGCCGCCGTCGCGACGGCGCTCGCGCCAACCATCCACGCTGTCGCTCTTGCACACCGCCGTCACGTACCTGGGCTCGCCGTCGACCATCGCCAGCCCGTTGAGGTGACAACGATCCTCGGGCGCCAGCTTGCTGATGAACTTCGGCTTCCAGATCGCCTTGAAGCTGTGGGTCGGGCTGAGCTCGGCAAGGCAGGAATACTTGGTGTTGACGAACACCACCTTGCCGTTCTTGCGGATGCCCAACTCGTGGATATCGACATCGCCAATCGTCTGCGCGTTGCGCGGGACGTAGCATTTGTCGAACTGACCGTGGATCACCTCGTTCGGACGCAGGACGTTTTCGAAGCGCCAGAGCTGGTACAGCCCACCCAGATAAATGCGCTGCGCGTTGCCAACCACCCCCATTGCCCGCTCGAAGATGCGTTCAAAGAACGACACGCGCCCGTTCTTGTCGGAACCGACCAGATAGATGCGGCCGGACTGGTAGGAAGTGATCGCCAGCGACAGCCGGTTCTGGCCGAGCCAGCCGGAGAGACCGCGCGAGCAGCTTTTCTCCACCTTGAGTTGCGTCAGATCCTTCGGCTTCTGCTGCTCCGGCTGGCCGGACTGCGCCGCGACGGGCTGGGCTGCAGCCGACGCCGTCTGCTGATCCGACTCCGCCGCCACCGTCGTATCCAATCCCACTTCCCCTTCCGGCGCGCCCTTGCTGGACTCAATGCCGGGGTCTTTCTGCTTCTTGTCTTTGGCCACTTGTCATCCAGACTGCTTGGGAACAAAGGGCCCGGCGACGCCGGGCCCCGATTCGGCAGGCGCCGATTTACCAGGAATAGCGGAACGACGCCTGACCGCCCAGCACGCTGTTGAACGTGCCGCCGTCGGTCCAGTTGCCGCCGATCGTGAACCCGAAGCCTCCCTTCTCCACGCCCACGCCAA
>NZ_JAMQHN010000005.1 GCF_025993755.1 Thermomonas sp.
ATGCAGCTACCGCCCGACGAGGCGGTGGTGATGGTCTCCAGCGTGGCGCCGATCAAGGCCAAGAAGCTGCGCTATTACGCGGACGCCAATTTCAAGCGGCGCGTGCTGCCGCCTCCCGTGCTGGCGAACGGGCGGTACGCGGATGCGCCGCCGCTGCGCCCCGACGACTGGAGCGGGCTGGCGATTCCTGCCGTGCCCGCCGCGCCTGCGGCCGATACCGCTGAACGCTTCGGTGCCTCGACCGATGACGGCGGCCCGCGCCGTCAGCCCGAACTCTCGGAAACCGTCGCCTACGACCCCGAGCTGGCCGCACCCGCGGCCGACCTCGGGCTGCTCGATGACGACGACGACCTGCCGCTTCCCCTTCCTCGCCAGCTTGATCCGGCCATGCAGCGCACGGCCCGGCTGGCTTCCCTCGACCCCAACGACGGAATCGAGTTATGAGCCACTACCGCCTGAACCTCTTTATCCAGCCCGAGCACGCCAAGCGCCTCGATGAACTGGCCACCAAGAAAGGCGTGTCCAAGTCATCCATCGTCGCGGCGGCGCTCGCATCGTGGCTGTCGCCCGATGCCGCCGACCAGCGCGAGGCGGGCATCGCCAAGCGGCTGGATCGCCTGTCGCGCCAGGCCGAGCGCCTGGAGCGCGACCAGAACATCCAGATCGAGACGCTGGCACTGTTCATTCGCTACTACCTTACGGTCAGCACGCCAGTCCCCGAGGCGCACCAAGAGGCCGCCCGCGCCCAGGGAAAAGCACGCTTCGAGCAGTTCGTGGAGCAGTTGGGCCGCCACCTGCTGCGCGGGCGCAGCCTGGTGCGCGACGTGGTGGAAGAACTGCATCCTGACCCGATGCGGATGGAGGACGCGGCGACAGCCGCGCAAGCGCAGGAGCGTGCGTCATGAGCGCCGTTCTCCAATCTACGAGCGCCACGTCGCTCGACCGGCGCATCCAGATGCTGCGCACGGCGATGGGGCCGTTGATCGCCGCCGCGCTCGAAGACCCGGATGTGGTGGAAATCATGCTCAACCCCGATCGCACCCTGTGGGTGGATCGGCTGTCGTCTGGCCGTGCGCCGATGGGCGTGGAGATGTCTGAAGCGGACGGCGAGCGAATCATCCGCCTCGTGGCCGCCCACGTCGGCGCAGAGGTGCATCGCGGTCAGCCGCTGCTGTCAGCCGAGCTGCCCGAAACCGGCGAACGCTTCGAGGGCATCCTGCCGCCCGCAGCGCCGGCGCCTGCCTTCGCCTTGCGCAAGCGCGCCATCGGCGTGATCCCGCTGGCGCGGTACGTCTCGGACGGAATGATGACCGCCGCCCAGGCGGGCTTTCTGGTGCGCGCCGTGCGCGAGCGCCTGAACATCCTGATCGCGGGCGCCACCAGCAGCGGCAAGACGACCTTGGCAAATGCCTTGCTCTCCGAGATCGCTGCGACCGGTGACCGCGTGCTGGTGCTCGAAGACACGGTGGAGCTGCAATGCGCGGCCCGCGACCACGTGCCGCTGCGCACCCGCGCAGGCGTGGTGTCCATGACCGACCTGGTGCGTTCGTCCATGCGCCTGCGGCCGGATCGCGTGGTCGTGGGTGAGGTGCGCGGCGCCGAGGCGTTGGATCTCATCAAGGTGTGGGGCACCGGCCACCCCGGCGGCATCGCCACCATCCATGCCGGCTCCGCGCTGGGCGCGCTGCTGCGCCTGGAGCAACTGATTCTCGAAGTGGCGGTGAACCCGCCCCGTGCACTGATCGCCGAAGCGGTCAACGTGGTGATCCACATCGCCGGGCGTGGGCGCAAGCGCCGTATCGAGAGCATCGCCCGCGTCGTCAGCTTCGACGGCGTGGGCTACCGGCTGGTGGATTGGGCGGCGGACGCGCTGGAAACGCCGTTTCCCGAGCTGCCGCCGATCCCCGATGCCGCACCCGCTGCGGCGACTTCCTCGTCCCCTGACCAACCTGGAGAACTGCCATGACGCAGATGATCGTTCCTGCTTTCCGTTTTTCCGTAAATCCGGCTTTGCGCCTTGCGCGTCTGCGCTGCCTGGCCCGCCCGGCAGGGCAAGGGCTGCTGCTGGCCGGGCTGCTGCTGTTCCTGGCCGGCACCGCGCAGGCCGCCGGTTCCTCGATGCCGTGGGAAGGCCCGCTGCAATCCATCCTCGAATCCATCCAGGGGCCGGTGGCGCGCATCGTCGCGGTCA
>NZ_JAMQHN010000056.1 GCF_025993755.1 Thermomonas sp.
GCTGCGTGGGCTGCGCCGCCGAGGTCGAACGCTACTACCGCGAGCGCCGGCAATGAACTGGGACCTGCTGCTGCGTGTGATCGCGACGGCCTACATGCTGGGCAGCGGCGCGCTGAACGTCTGGCTGTTCGTGCGATCGCGCGACGACAAGCGGTTCGAGCAGATCGAGGACAACCATCTCGCCCTGCACGAGCAGATGCAGCTGGCCATCGCCGAACGCAAGGCTGGTCACAACGACCATGAAACGCGGCTGCAGTTGATCGAACGACATATCGCGACCATCCCGACTCACGACGACCTGCGCAAGGTGTACGACGCGCTGGCCTTGCTGGTCAGCAAGGTGGAGCGCCAGGACGAGCGCAGCGCCCATATCAGCGACGCCGTGCGCCGGATCGAAAACCATTTGATGGACCGTTGAGATGACCAAGAGCTTTGCCGAACGCCTGACCGAAGACCGCCGCCTGGTGCTGTTGCGCATCCTGGGCGATCTGCCCGGCTACCGCTCCAACTCCAGCGTGCTGCGCAAACTGATGGATGGCTTCGGCCATGCGGTGGCGCGCGACTACATCGCCACGCAATTGCAGTGGCTGGCGGAACAGACCCTGGTCGCGCTGACCGACCTCGACGGCGTGCTGGTCGTCGAGCTGACGCCCTACGGGCAGGACGTGGCGCGCGGCTTGTCGCACGTCCCGGGCGTCGCCCGTCCTGGGGCCTGACATGGGCCGCAAGAGCAGCATCGAGCGCAGCCCGGCCGAGGTGCGCGCCACCATCGACAAGCTGATTCGTCAGGGGCGGCTGACGCTGGACGAAATGCGCGCCTACGTCGCCGAAGCGCACGGCGAGGAAGCTGTTCCAAGCCGCGCCGCGCTGGGGCGCTACACGCTCGCGCAAAAGGAACTGGTCGGGCGCATGCGGGACATCGACGCCGCCGCGCGCGTGGTGGTCGAGGAACTGGGCGAGAACGCCGACGATCGCGCCGGCGCGCTGCTGGTGCAGTCCATCACCACGCTGGCCGCCGACGCCGCCCTGCGCGCCCAGCAGCCGGGCGAGAAGGCCAGCATCGAGGAGGTGCGCAAGCTCGCCCGCGCCGCCAAGGACGTGATCGGCGCCCGCAAGGTCAACCGGCAGGAGCGCGAGGAAATCGCGCGGCTGGCGCGCGAACGGCTGCTTGCAGAGCAGAAGGCCAACCTGGACAAGGTGGCGCGCAAACGCGGCATGTCGGCGGCCGCGCGCGAGGAAATCCTGAAAGAGATCCTGGGCATCGGATGACCGCGAACCCGCTCACCGCCGCGATCACCAGCACCGTGGGCGCCAAAGCGCCCGCCGCGCTGCTTGGCTACCAACAACGCTGGGTGGCCGACGACGCGCAGCTGAAGGTCGCCGAAAAGTCGCGGCGTATTGGCCTGACCTGGGCGGAGGCCTCCGACGATGTGCTGATCGCCGCGTCCGACCGTGCAGCCGGCGGCCAGAACGTCTATTACATCGGCTACAACATGGACATGGCCATCGAGTTCGTCGAGGCCTGCGCGATGTGGGCGCTGGTGTTCGACCGCGCGGCGGGCGCGATCGAGGAGGGCGAGGAAATCTTCCGCGACGAGAAGGACGCCGAGCAGCGCATCAAGACCTTTACGATCAAGTTCCCGTCCGGGTTCCGCATCGTCGCGCTGTCCAGCCGCCCAGCCAACCTGCGCGGCAAACAGGGCGTGGTGGTCATCGACGAGGCCGCCTTCCACAACGATCTGGGCGAGCTGCTCAAGGCGGCGATGGCGCTGCTGATCTGGGGCGGCAAGGTGCGCGTGATCAGCACGCACGACGGCGAGGACAACCCGTTCAACGAACTGGTGCAGGAAATCCGCGCCGACAAGCGCGCCGGCCGCGTCCACCGCTTCACGTTCGACGACGCCATCGAGGACGGTTTGTTCGAGCGCGTCTGCATGCGCAAGGGCGTGGCCTGGACGCAGGAGGCCGAGGACGCATGGCGCGCATCGGTCTACAAGTTCTACGGTGACGACGCCCAGGAGGAGCTGGATGTCGTGCCGAGCAGCGGCGAAGGCGCCTATCTGGCGCGCGCGCAGATCGTCGCCAGCCAGCGACCCGGCATTCCGGTGGTGCGCTGGTCGCAGCCGGACACCTTCGCCATGCTGGCCCGTCACCTGCGCGAGGCCGAGAGCCGCGAGTGGTGCGAGGCCCACCTGCTGCCGCTGCTCAAGGCGCTGCCGGAGAACCGCCGGCATTACTACGGCTGCGACTTCGCGCGCCACGGCGACCTGTCGGACATCTGGCCGCTGCAGGAGCAGCAGGACAGCACGCTGCACACGCCGTTCGTTGTCGAGCTGCGCAACATCCCCTACGACCAGCAGCGCGAGGTGTTGTTCTACATCGTCCGCCGCCTGCCGAAGTTTCGTGGCGGCGCACACGATGCGACCGGCAACGGTGGCTATCTGGCCGAGGCCGCCGCGCAGGAGTTCGGCGCCCAGCGCATCCAGCAGATCAAACTGAGCGCGCCCTGGTACATCGAGCACATGCCGCGTTTCAAGGCGCACTTCGAAGACCAGACCATCACGACGCCGGCCGATGCCGATGTGCTGGCCGACCTGCGCGCGGTGAAGAAGACCCGAGGCGTGCCCAAGGTGCCGGACGACGCCCGCACCACGGGCGCCGACGGCAAGCCGCGCCACGGTGACTCGGCCATCGCGCTGGTGCTGGCGATGTTCGCGGTCGAGAAGATCGATGTTGGCGAGATCGGGTTTGTGCCCGTGCCGCGCCACAGCCGCGGCTTCGACAACGTGCTGTCGGGCGACGCCGGCGACAACGACATCAAGATTCCGGAGCAGCAGGCATGGTGACCTCAACCCGCATCCTTGGCCAGGACGGCCAGCCCATCCGCCTTGCCGACCTCTCGCAGCCGCAGACCAGCAAGGTTGGCCAGCTCCGCGCCGAGTGGCAGAACCACCCCGCGCGCGGGCTGACGCCGGCCAAGCTGGCGGCGGTCCTGTTGGCGGCCGAACAGGGCGATTTGATCGCCCAGTACGAGCTCTTCGAGGACATGGAGGAGCGCGACGGCCACATCCTCGCGGAGCTTGGCAAGCGCCGCCGCGCCGTGGCCGGCCGACCGTGGGACGTGGTGCCGCCGGACGACGCGACGCCGCAGGAAAAGGAGGCCGCCGACCGGCTCAAGACGCTGCTCGACGAAGTCGACGACATCGAGGGCGCGCTCTTCGACGCTACCGACGCGATCGGCAAGGGTTTCGCGTGTCAGGAGATCGAGTGGATGCGCGCCGATGGCTTCTGGCGCCCGAAATCGATCACGCACCGGCCGCAGAGCTGGTTCAAGCTCTACCGCGGCGTGACGCAGGAAATCCGGCTGCGCGACTACAGCCCCGATGGCGCGCCGCTGCAACCGTTCGGCTGGATCGTCCACACCCACAAGGCCCGCAGCGGCTACCTGGAACGCGCCAACCTGTTCCGCGCCCTGGTCTGGCCGTACCTGTTCAAGAACTACAGCGTGGGCGACCTGGCCGAGTTCCTGGAGATCTACGGAATCCCGCTGCGGATCGGCAAGTTCCCGTCCGGCGCCAGCGACAAGGAGAAGATGACGCTGTTGCAGGCGCTGGTGAACGTCGGGCACAACGCCGCCGGGATCATCCCCGAGGGCATGAGCCTGGATTTCCACGACACCGCCGATGGCGACGCCGCAGCGTTCGAGCTGATGATGGACTGGTGCGAGCGCACCGAGTCGAAGGTCATCCTCGGCGCCACCCTGACCAGCCAGGCGGACCGGGGCAGCAACACCAATGCGCTCGGCAACGTCCACAACGAGGTGCGCAAGGATCTGCGCGAAGCGGACGCCAAACAGATCGGCGCCACGCTCACACGCGATCTGCTGTACCCGCTCGCCGTCCTCAACGGGTTGTTGCCCGGTGGCCTGCGGCGTTGCCCGAGGCTCGTCTTCGACTGCGCAGAAAACAAGGACCTGACGGTCTTCGCCTCGGCGCTGCCGGGGCTGGTCGGCATGGGCATGCGGATCAAGCGCAGCTGGGCGCACGCGGAGCTGGGCATTCCCGAGGCCGAGGACGACGCCGATCTATTGACTGCGGCGACGGGGTTCTCGCCGTCGCC
Organism: Thermomonas sp.; assembly: GCF_025993755.1. Taxonomy (GTDB): domain Bacteria; phylum Pseudomonadota; class Gammaproteobacteria; order Xanthomonadales; family Xanthomonadaceae; genus Thermomonas. Next base: position 4,120 of record NZ_JAMQHN010000056.1, read on the forward strand.
GTTCCCCGGCGGGCAAGCCAGCGCCCGGGCGGCGGCGCGGGCGGTCCTGCCGGAAGCGCCGGATTACGCGGACGCGCTCGCCCAGGCGCTGGCGGCGCGTGCCGGCGCGATCACTGATGGCTGGCTGGACCAGATCCGCGAGCTGGTGGCCAGCGCCGAGGATTACGACGACCTGCTGGGACGTCTGTCGCAACAATTCGCGGATCTACCGCTGGACGCGCTGGGAGACGTGCTTGACGGCGCGATGGCCGCCTCCGGTTTGGCGGGGCGCTACGACACCGAGCGCGAGACCGGCCGTGCCTGACATTCGCATCGCCAGCCGACCATTCGCCGAACAGGTCGCCTTCTTCCGGCGCAAGGTCAGCGTGCCGACCGGGGGCTGGTGGGATCTGCAGCGCGCTGACCACGCGCACGGGTTCATGGTGGCGGGCGCATTCAAGCTCGACCTGCTGGACGACCTGCGCAGCATCGTGCAGGGAGCGATTGACAGCGGCATGCCGCTGCGTGAGTTTCGCAAGGCGTTCGACGAAATCGTGACGCGCCACGGGTGGGCCTACAAGGGCGGGCGCAACTGGCGCACGCGGGTGATCTACGAGACCAACGTCCGCCAGAGCTATAACGCGGGACGTTGGCAGCAACTCACCTCGCCGGCGATGAGCGCCGCCAGGCCGTACCTGCAGTACCGCCACAACGACAAAGGCACCTCACGGATGCCGCGCCCGCTGCACGTGAGCTGGGACGGGCTGGTGTTGCGCAACGATGATCCTTGGTGGCGCACGCATGCGCCGATGAACGGCTGGGGTTGCAAGTGCGGAATTCGCGCGCTGTCGCCAGATGACCTGAAGGCACTGGGCAAGGACGGCCCGGACACCGCGCCGAACGACGGCTCATATGCGTGGACTGCGCCCGACGGCGGCCAGCACGAAGTGCCGAATGGCGTGGATCCCGGGTTCGACTTCAACGCCGGCGAGGAGGCGCGGTCCCTTTCCGCAGCGCGCCGGTTCGGCGAGCGCGTGATGGACCTGCCACCCGCCTGGCGCGAGCGCGCGCTGGAGGATGCGCGCCGCCGCGCGGACGATTGGCATGCGGACGCGGGTGACATGATCGACGCGATGTTGCGCGGCGCGCCACGCGGTGACGCCGCCGTGGGCATGTTGCTACCGGGCACCGCCCGCGCGTTGGAGGAGCGCGGACTGGCGCCCACCAGCGCGCTGATGCTGGTGCGCGCGCTGGACGCGCAGGCGCTGCAATCTGTCGCGGGAGAAAGCATTGGATTCGCCCTGCGCGATCTTCCAGCGCGGATGCCGCAACCCGACGTGGTGCTGCTTGATGCGATCGCGCACGAGCTGGTTTACGCCTGGCGCGTCGAGGACGGCTACCGTCGCGCCCGCTGGCGCATGGGCGATGGAGGCAATGTGCTGGTGGGGCTGGATACCGTGCCCGCGTCTGTTCTGCGTCTTGCCAGCGGCCAGCTGCTCGTCGGGAGCGTGCCGTGACCGATTTTCAGGTCAACGTCATCGTCGACAGCGCCGCGCTGCAAGATGTGCTCTCACGGCTGTTCGACTTCGGCGAAGACCAGAGCGTGGCGATGGCGGACATCGCAGAGGGCTGGATGCACCGCACCCAGGATCGGTTCGACACGCAGCGCGCGCCGGACGGCAGTGCCTGGGCGCCGCTGTCGGAGAAGTACAAGCAGCGCAAGCGCCGCGCAGGCTACCCCGAGACGCTCTTGTATATGGAGGGTCGGCTGCGCAACGAGCTGCGGCCGGATTACGGCCCGGACTTCGCTGCCGTGGCCACCGCGCCGCTGCCCTACGCGGCGCTGCACCAGTTCGGCGGCACGTCCGGCATGGCGCCCGGCCCGGCGGCCGTCCCGGCACGCCCGTACCTCGGCGCCAGCCCCGAAGACCTGGCGTGGATGGAAAAGACCCTCGCGGGCTACCTGCGACGGCTGGCGGGGTGAATTTTGGACAAGCGCACGAGACGCGAAATGCGCCCCAGCGGCCCCCTGGGCGCGGCAACCCCCCCAGAGCGGGGGCGCTCGCCGCGCCCTGACGGATTTAAACGGGTTTTAAACGGGGTCTCGGCGGGTTTCGTCGGAAGTCGCCCGGCCGAGTCGGCAATTTTCCGAAATTCGGGCCTGACGGCGTCGACAAGCGGGTACCGTGCGTCGCCTGCCAGCAGGTATGATCCAGCCGGCGGCGCCACCGGCTCAAGACGGCCACCGATGACCCGGATTCGCGCCGCCGTCCTCTATAGATAGTCCACGTCGGGTGACAGCGAACCCGTTCGCGTCCAGCCTGCGCGCGCGCGTCGGCACGATTCGCTGGACATGGCGAAGACCGCAACCCTCCATCGCGCAGCGCGCCTCCCGGCCGGGGTGGCCATCGCGCCGTGCTTTTTCCAGATCCCGGACGCGGACGCGGACGCCGGCAACCTCTATCAGGTGCAGGCGCTTCCGGTCGGCCCGTTCGTGCCGCGCGACGGTCGCGAGATGTCCGTGGACGCCTGGCGCATCGACGCCGCCTCCGCACAGGCGCTGATCGACGCCTTTCGGGCGACCCGCACGCCGCTGGTGATCGATTACGAGCACCAGACCCTGCTCGCCGAGGACAACGGTCAGCCGGCGCCCGCCGCCGGCTGGGTCCGCGACATGGAGTGGCGCGACGGTTCCGGACTGTGGCTGACCGTCGAGCTGACCGAGCGCGCGCGCCAGTACGTCGCCGCCGGCGAATACCGCTATTTCAGCCCCGTCTTCAGCTACGACCTGCGCACCGGCGCGGTGCAACGGCTGCTGATGGGCGCGTTGACCAACAACCCGGCGATTGACGGCATGGCCCAGATCGCACCTCGCGCCGCCGCGCGCTTTCACCTCGATGGAGCACCCGCAATGAACGAACACCTCCTCGCCCTCGCCGTCCGCCTGGGCCTCGACGCCAGCGCCTACACCGATGAGGCGGCGCTGACCGCCGCGATCAACGGCCGCATCGACGCCGCCGCCAGCCGGGTCAGTGCGCTGTGCCAGCAGCTGGAACTGCAGGCCGACGCCGACGATGCCGCGATCGGCTCCGCCATCACCGCGCTGCGCAACCGCACCGCTGCGCCGGACCCGGCGCGCTACGTCGAGATCGGCGTGGTCGAGAGCCTGCGCAACGACATCGCCGCGTTGACCGCCCAGGCCAACACGCGCGCGGTCGATGACCTGGTCGCGCCGGCGCTGGCCGATGGCCGCCTGCTGCCGGCGCTGGAAGCCTGGGCGCGTGACCTGGGCGGCAAGGACATCGCCGCGCTGCGCGCCTACCTCGACAAGGCCCAGCCCCTGGCCGCGCTGACCGGAACGCAGACGGGCGGGCGCCGCCCGACCGCGACCGCCTCGGCGGACGGCCTGACCGAAGACGAGCTGGCGGTTTGCGCCGCCACCGGCATCGCGCCGAAGGACTTCGCGGTCCAGAAGGCCGCCTGAACCCCCACCTGACGGAGACGAGACATGACCGCTGCAACCGCTGGTCGCAACACCCCCGCCCGCAATGCTGACCAGATCAGCGGGCTGGTCAATTCCGGCGCCACCATCTACGCCGGCACCCTGGTCACGCGCCTGACGTCGGGCGGCAACCTGGTCCCGGCCGGCACTGCCAGCGCGGGCGCTGCGGTCGGCGTCGCCGAGGACACCGTCATCGGCGACGGCGTCAAGACCCTCACCTACAGCCGTGGCTGCTACGCCTTCTTCAACTCGTCCGACGCCGATGAAATCGCGGTCTCCGACATCGGCGCCACCTGCTACATCGTCGACAACCAGACGGTCGCCAAGACCGACGGCTCGGCTTCGCGCAAGGCGGCCGGAAAGATCATCGACGTGGACGCCCGCGGCGTCTGGGTCCTGGTCGGCTGATTCCCTTCCCCAACACAGGACCACAGACATGCTTATCACCAAAGGCAACCTCAGCACGCTTTTCGTGGCCTTCAAGACGGCGTTCGCCGCCGGCTTCGCGGGGCTGCAGCCGATCTACAGCCGCGTGGCCATGACCGTCCCCTCCAGCACCGGCGCCGAAGAGTACGGCTGGCTGGGCCAGCTCCCGAACATGCGGGAGTGGGTTGGCGACCGCGTCGTCAACGGCGTGCTGGCCCACGGCTACACGATCAAGAACAAGTCGTTCGAGCTGACCGTCGGCGTGCCGCGCGCGGCCATCGAGGACGACCAGTACGGCGTGTTCTCGCCGCTGATGACCGAAATGGGACGCTCCGCTGCGGAAAACCCCGACAAACTGACCTTCGGCCTGATCAAGAACGGCCCCAGCACGCTGTGCTACGACGGCCAGTACTTCTTCGACACCGACCACCCGGTGACGGACGAGAACGGCGTCACGCAGAGCCAGGCGAACTGGGACAACAATTCGGGCAGCGGCACCGCGTGGTACCTGCTGGACACCAGCCGCGCCATCAAGCCGGTGATCTTCCAGGATCGCAAGGCGCCGAACTTCGTGGCCAAGACCTCGGAGACTGACGACAACGTGTTCGACCGCGCCGAGTACGTCTACGGCGTGGACAGCCGCTGCAACGTCGGCTACGGGCTGTGGCAGCTGGCCTACGGCAGCCGCAAGACGCTCGACGAGACCAACCTGATCGCGGCGTTCACCGAGATGACCGCTCGCAAGGGTGACGGCGGCCGGCCGTTGGGCGTGAAGCCGACGGTGCTGCTGGTGCCGCCCAGCCTGGAGTGGTCTGCGCGGAAGCTGATCAACGCAACCACGCTGGCTAGCGGCGCGGACAACGTGCTGAAAGGCGTGGTGTCCGTCGAAGTCTCGCCCTTCCTGGCCTGACCGCAACCGTTCGGGGCCGCGCCGCGCGCGCGGCCCCGGTGCAAGCCAAGGAACCCAAGGAACCCCCAATGTCCGAACCGCTCATCGTCCGCAGCAAGTCCCAGACCGGATTCCGGCGCGCCGGAATTGCGTTTACCCGCAACGGCATCACGCTGGACGCCGCCAAGCTCACGCCCGAAATCCTCGCCGCCATCCGCTCGGAGCCGGCGCTGGAAATCGTCAGCGGCGGCGGGGCGGTCGATGACGGATCGGCGCCCGACAAACCCGCCAAGACGGCGAAAGCCGCCAAGGCCGGGAAGGCGGACTGATGTCCTACGTCACGCTCCTGCAGCTCGCGGAATCGCCCGGCGCGCTGGAGCTGGCCCAGGTGGCCAGCACCGGTCATGAAGCCGTGGTTGATGCCGAGCTGCTGGACGTGAGCCTGCGCGGCGGCGACCGCAGCGCGTGGGCTTCGCCGGAAGTCGCTGCCGCCGACGAGGCGTTGGAGCGGATCAACGCGGCCATCGTCGAGACCGATGGTCTCATCGAGGGCTACATCGGCGGGCGCTACACCGTGCCGCTGGCCAGTGTGCCGGTCATCCTTGCCGGTTGGGCGCGGGCGATCGTCCGCTACAAGCTCCACCCCTGGCGCGATGGCGAGGAGCGCACCGATCCGGTCGTTCGCGACTACCGCGACGCGATCAAGTTTCTGTCCCTGATTGCCGAGGGCAAGTTCAGCCTCGGCGCAAGCGACCCAGCGCAGATCCCGACGGCGCCGGCCGACGTGCGCTTCAGCCCCGGCGCGAAGGTGTTCGGGCGGGAGTACCTGCCGTGACCGCAATCGCCCAGGAATGGCTGGCGGCCGAGCCGCTGCTGATCGACCGCGTGAAGGCGCAGGTCACGGGGCTGCGCGCCGTTTATTCCGCTTCCGAAATCACCACGCTGACCGCGCAGCAGGATCCGCGCGCGGCCGCGACGCCGGCGGCGCACGTCATGTACGGCGGCGACCAGGTGGTCGATGTGACCGACACCGGCGAACTGCAGACCGTGGA
>NZ_JAMQHN010000057.1 GCF_025993755.1 Thermomonas sp.
CCCGCGGCCAGCTCGAACAGGCCGTAAAGAATCACCAGAGTGCGCGCCTTCATCGGAATCGGCGGGATCAGCAGCATCACGCGCTGGTTCGGGAACAGCATCCCGTAGGCCAGCAGCAGGCCGAACACGCCGCCGGAGGCGCCGATCGACGGAATTGGCATGCTTCCGCTGGCGAGCATCCAAGAACTGGTGATGAGTTGGCAGACCCCGGCACCGACAACGCAGACGAGGTAGTAGGTCAGGAACCGCTTCGGCCCCCAGACATACTCCAGCGGCGCACCGAACATCACCAGTGCCAGCATGTTGAAGGCCAGATGCCAGAAGCTGCCGTGCAGAAAGGCATAGCTGAGCAACTGCCAGGGCATGAACGACGGCGCCATCAGGGCCGGGTCGTAAACCGAACCGCCCCATGGCCACAGCATCAGGCTGAGCATCGCCTCGTTGCCCAACGCGAACTGCAGGGCAAACCCGGCGATGTTGGCAATCAGCAGCGCCTTGGTGATGCGGGGAATGTTGAACGCCATCCTTGGGGAACCCGGTCTTCGTTGCAGCGCATCATACCGGTTCAGCGTGGCGCCCAGAGGGCCGCATCCAGCGAGTCCCCGCCCCCGTTCGCGTCCATCCGCACCCGGCCGTTGCGGACGGCCACGCCTTCGGCGCGCAGCCGTCTGGCCTGCTCGCGCCACGGTCGGCTGCCCTGCGCGAAGGCGATCCGGCCATCCGATCGCAGGATCCGGTGCCAGGGCAGATCCGGGACATCGCTTTCCCCGAGCACCCGCGCCACCAGCCGCGCCCGCCCCGGCAGGCCGGCGCGGCGCGCGATCCCGCCGTAGCTGGCGACCTGTCCGGCCGGTACCGCGCGGATGGCGTCGAGAATGCGTTGCTGCGGCGAACGCGTGCCTGCGGGAACGTCCATGATCGGGTTAGCATAGCGCTCTCCCCCGCCAATGCATTTTCACGATGAACCACTTCGAGCAGATCCACCAGCATCTCGTTTCCGCCGGCTACCACATGCTGCTGGAGGAAGACGGACTGGCCTGCGTCGAACTGTCGCTGCGGCAGGGCAAGCGCCACCAGGCCATCTTCCTGACCGAATTGCAGAACGACGACGGCCGCCGCTTCCTGCGGGTGTCCACCTCGATCGCCCCGATCACCGGCCTCGACGCGCGCAAGGCGCTGGCATTCAACTGGGAAAGCCGGGTCGGCTTCCTCGCCATCGGCGAACTCGACGGCGTGCGCTACCTGCAGCTGTGCGAGAACCGCCCGTACGACAGCCTGCTGCCGGCCGAGATCGACCGTTTGATCCTGGAAATCGGCGGCACCGGCGATGCGATGGAGCTGCGGCTGTCGGCCGGCGGGGATTTGCTGTAGCGCAACGCCGATTTGATCGACCTTCCTCGGCTCAGGTCCACCCGACGAGCATCAGCGCCCGGTAGAACAGCCAGGCAACCGTGGCCGAAGCCGGGATCGTCAGGATCCAGGCCCAGACGATGCGCTCGATCGTGCCAAGCTTGAGTCGCCGTGGATTCTTGGCGAACCCGACGCCCATGATCGCAGTGGACACCGTGTGCGTGGTCGACACCGGCATGCCGAAATGCGCAGCGACCATCAATACCGTGGCCGAGCTGGAATCCACCGCGAATCCGTCCAGTGGATGCAGCTTGACCATCTTGTGACCCAGGGTCTTGATGATGCGCCAGCCGCCCGAGGCGGTGCCAGCGGCCATCACCAGCGCACAGGTGACGACGATCCAGTCGGCCACCGTGGAACCGGACGATTGCTCCGGGTGCATGAAGGCGAGCCAGGACGGCAGGTCGTCGAGCGCTCCCGCGGCCTGCGCGCCGATCAGCGTCAGGGCGATCACGCCCATGGTTTTCTGCGCGTCGTTGTGCCCGTGGGCATAGCCCATGTACGCAGCCGACATGATCTGGAGCTTGCCGAAGGCGGCATTGATCCAACGCGGTCGGGCCAGCCGCCGCAACACGCCACCGCTGCGCTCCATCCCGAAAATCAAGGCCCAAAGAATCACCATCAGGACGAAGCCCAGCAGGAAGCCGGCCAGCGGCGAGGTCACCATCGGCACCAGCACCTTCCAGACCAGCCCCTTGCTCTGGGTCCAGCTGGCCGCGCTCTCCACCCACAGCAGCGCGTTCCAGTCCATGTGCGAAGCCGCCAGCGCGGCGCCGCACAGCCCGCCGATCAAGGCATGCGAAGAAGACGAGGGCAGCCCCAGCCACCAGGTCAGCAGGTTCCAGGCGATCGCGCCCAGCAGCGCGCACAGCATCAACTGCGAAGTGGCGTCCACCACGGCGGTATTGACGATCCCGGTCGCGATGGTCGCGGCGACGGCGGTGCCGGTCAGCGCGCCGACCATGTTCATCACCGCCGCCATCATCACGGCCTGCCCGGGGGTCAGGACCTTGGTCGCAACCGAGGCCGCGATCGAATTGGCGGTGTCGTGGAAGCCGTTGATGAACTCGAAGACGAGCGCGGCGGCGATCACCACCAGGACCAGGGTCAACATCATCGCCGCGCCCCGTCAGCTGTTCTTCAGGACGATCTGGTAGGCGACGACGCCCGCCTCGCGGCAGCGGTCGATCGCTTTCTCCAGGATTTCGAAGAACTCCTTGAGCAGGAACATCTGCAGGCTGTCGAGCTTGCCGGAATAGATTTCCCGGTACAGTTCCAGCATCAGCCGGTCGGCCTCGTTCTCGATCGAACGCAGCTTCTCGTTGAGCGCGGTCATCCGGTCGAGGTTCATGTGCTCGAGCTGGTCGACCATCTCCACCACGACCTCGGCGGCCTGTTCCAGCATCGCCGCGCGCGGCGCGAAATCGATATGCCCCAGGTGCTGGACCGCCAGCGCATAGCGATCGGCGAACTTCTCGATCTGCTTGGGAATCTTGTGCAACGCCGAGCCGAGCGCCTCGATGTCCTCGCGCTCGAACGGGGTGATGTAGCTGTCCACCAGCGCCTGGCTGAGCTTGTCGGCGGCGGTGCGCTCGCGCAGGCGGGCCAGCTTGAAGGCATCCAGCGCCGGCTGGCGGTCGGATTCCTTCATCATCGCGTGCAGCGCCCTGGCGCTGTCCAGCGCGGCGGCGGCCGCGTCGTCCAGCAAGGCATAGAACTGGGTTCCGGACCCGAAAATGGTTTGCAGTGAAAACATCGGGACTCCAACAGGAATCTGGCGGCATGAAGCTGAAGCGTAAACGCCGAATGTGACGCATTCATGACAAAGAGCGCGCCTGCTATGATTCCGGCACGTTTCCAGCCATGGCCTCCGACCCGACACCCTCCCTGCGCTTCGCCCGGCGGCTGCGTGCCGCCCTTGCGGCCGCCTGCCCACGGCCCTGCCGCGACCCGCTCCCTGTCCCCGGTATCCATCCGTGCTGGAACTGCTGATCGTCATCGCCCTGATCGTCCTCAACGGCTTCTTCGCCCTGTCCGAGATGGCCGTGCTGACTTCGCGCAAAGTGCGCCTGAAGCAGCGCGCCGAGACCAGCCGCGGCGCGCGCACGGCGCTGGAACTGGCGGAGCGCCCGGAACGGTTCCTGTCGACGGTCCAGGTCGGGATTACCAGCATCGTCATCCTGACCGGCATGTACGGCGGCGATGCCATCGGCCAGAACATCGGGCACTGGCTGGCAGCCCACGTGCCGACCCTTGGCCGCTATTCCGAGACCATCGGCACCGTGCTGGCGGTCAGCCTGATCACCTACCTGAGCATCGTCATCGGCGAACTGATCCCCAAGCGGCTCGCGCTGCTGGCGCCGGAGCGCCTCGCTTCCGTGGTCGCCCCGCCGATGCACTGGCTGGCGTGGATTTCCAGCCCCCTGGTATGGCTGCTGAGCGTGACGGTGCGCTCCATCCTGTCGCTGTTCCGGCTCGACTCCCGGGGGGAAAGCCAGGTGACGGAAGAGGAAATCCAGCTGCTGGTCAGCGAAGGCCACGAACAGGGCGTGATCGACCTCGACGAGCGCAACATGGTCAACCGGGTGATGCGGCTGGGCGACCGCACCGCCGACAGCCTGATGACGCCGCGGACGAAGATCACCTGGCTCGACGCGACCGCGAGCCTGCAGGAGAACCTTGCGGTCATGCTGGAACACGCCTACTCGCGCTATCCGGTGCATCGCGGCAGCGACGCCGACGTGGCCGGCATCCTCGAGGTCAAGACCCTGCTCGACGAGCTCGGTCGTCCCAAGCCGGCGCTGTTCAACGACGTCCGCCCGGCGCTGTTCGTCTCCGAGTCCACCCACGCGATGAAGTTGCTCGAACTGCTGCGCGAAGACCAGCAGACGATGGCTCTGGTGGTGGACGAATACGGCGACATCCAGGGCATGGTGACGATCTCCGACATCGTCGATGCGGTGATCGGACGCCTGCAGGCCGGCGGCGAGGCCGACGCCGGCGAGGCGCTGGTGGTCGAACGCGAGGACGGTTCCCTGCTGGTGGACGGCGGCCTGCACATCGACGAACTGCGCGAGCTGACCGGCGAGCGCATCGCCGAGGCCGACGACATGGAATTCCACACCGCGGCCGGCCTCGTCATTGCCCATTTCGGACGCATTCCGAGGGTCAGCGAATATTTCCGGGTCGGCCTGTGGCGGATCGAAGTCGTCGATCTCGACGGTCCCCGGGTCGACAAGCTGCTGCTGCAGCGCGACCCGTCCCCGCCGAACGCCGCCGGGGACGGCTGAGGAGGTTCGCAATAAATTCTCTCCCCGGATGCGGACGCGTTCTCAGGCCTGCACCAGCAGGCGCGCGAACTCGGCCGCCGCCAGCGGTTCGCTCAGCCAGAAGCCCTGGACATAGTCGCCCTGACGCTCGCGCAGCAGGTCGTACTGCCCGCGCTGTTCGACGCCTTCGGCCACGACGACGATCCCCAGCGAATGCGCCATCGCCATGGTGGCGCTGGTCAAGGCAAGGTCGCCCGCGTCCTCGAGCAGATCGACGATGAAGCTGCGATCGATCTTCAGTCCGTCCACCTGCACCCGGCGGAGGTGGTTGAGGCTGGAATAGCCGGTACCGAAATCGTCCAGCCAGACGCGCACTCCGAGGTTGCGCAGCCGCGACAGCAGGTCGGCCGCATGGGCGACATCGCGGATCACCGCGGTTTCGGTCACCTCCAGGTGCAGCCGGTCCGCTGGCAGACCGCTTTCCTGCAGGGCCCGCGACACCTGGGAGAACAATCCGACGCTGCGCAGCTGGCGCCCGGACACGTTGACCGAGACGAACGGTCGGGTCCCGTCGGGCAGCTCCGGCCAGCCAGCGGCCTCGGTGCAAGATGCGAGCAGGACGCGCTCGCCGATTTCCTCGATCAACCCGCTCTGCTCCGCCACCGGCACGAAGACATCCGGGGAAATGGCGCCTTCCTGCGGATGGTTCCAGCGCAGCAGCGCTTCTGCCCCCATCAGCGCGCGATCCTGGGTGCGGTAGATCGGCTGGTAGACCATCGACAGCTCGCCGCGCTCCCATGCCCCGCGCAGTTCCTGTTCGAAGCGCAGACGACGCATCGCGTCCTCGTCCACCGACCGGCTGTAGAAGCGATAGCAGCTCTTGCCGTCGAACTTGGCTTGGTACATCGCGATGTCGCCGCACTTCATCAGCTGCGACGCATTGATCGCATCGTCCGGGAAAACCGCAATGCCTACCGACGTCCCCAACACCAGTCGGCGCCCGTGCAGCATCAGCGGCGAGGCAAGGTCCTGCACCAGCGTCTCTGCAAGGTGGGTCGCAAGCTCGTTCAGACCCTCGCCAGGCGACGCTTCCAGGAGGATCACGAACTCGTCGCCACCCAGTCGCGCCACCACCGCATCGCTTCCGCCAAGCATGCTCACGGCATGCTCGATCCTGGAAGCCGTCTGGACCAGCACATCATCGCCGGCCTCATGGCCGAGGGTGTCGTTGATGCTCTTGAAATCATCAAGGTCGCAGAACAGCAGGGCGAGCTGCCCGCCGGTGCCGTGCATTTCCCGCAGTCGCTGGTCGAGCGCCGCCCGAAACGCCAACCGGTTGGCAAGTCCGGTCAAGGCGTCGCTGTAGGCGACACGGCGCATGTCGCGATCGTGGCGCGCCACGCTGTCGCGCATGTGCTCGAAGGCACGGGTGAGATCGCCCAGTTCGTCGTCGTGCTTCACCGACGGAATCGGCGTCGAGAAATTGCCTTGCTCGATCTCGCGGGCGGCGTCGCCGAGCATCCGGATCGGCTCCACCAGCATGCGCTGCAGCGCAATCGCCCCGAGAACGCAGACCACGCCCAGCCCCGCGCACATCGCCAGCAGCCACCACAGGCTGACCCTGTTGACATCGGACAGGCGTTCACGCAACCCGAGCAGGGTCTGCTCCTCGGCACGCGCAGCGGAATCCATGGAATAACCAACGCGCACGCCCCCAAGCCGATCCTCGCCAACGCGAATCGGACTGGAGATGTCCAGCGTCCTGCCCTCCTGCTGCACGAGCATCGCATCCGCAGCAACGATCCTGCCCGCCAGCGGATCCTGCATCGGCCTGCCGTAGGCCGGGATCGTGCCCGAGCCGTCATGCAGTATCCGGCCTTCGGAATCGTAGACCAGAACATAAGCCACTCCGGGCGTTCGCAAGGCATCCCGGGCCTGGTTGCCGACGTCCTCAAGGTCGAAGTAGTACAGCGGGTTGGTCAGGGAATCGACGAGTTGCTGCACCTGCGCCTTGCCGCTCTCGCGCAGCTGCTGGATCAACAACGCATGGGTGCTCTGACGCGCGATATCGACGGTCTCGCGTTCGCCGTGGGTCTGCCGGAACCACAGCGCCAGCGTCAGCACCAGCATCATCAACAGCAGCAGCGCGATCGCGACGCCGAAGCGCCACTGCAGGCTGGAACGGCGCGGCCTCACTCGACCTCCCGGCGCAGGCGCTGCACGCCTTGCGCCAGTCGCCGCAGCGCGACCCGGTCCGATTCCTCGATCGGCACAAAGCGGGTGGTTCCGAGAAATTTGCGCAGCGCCTCGGCCGCTGCGGGATCGTTTGTCGCTTCGATCAGCAGCTCCCGCAGTCTCGACTCTACCTGCGGATCCATGCCGCTGCGTGCGAGCATCATCGCCCGCGGAACGTCGTCGCTGCGGCCAATGATCCGCAGATCCGGAAGGAAGGCTCTGGGCACGCGGTTCGGATCGATCCAATCAAGATTGCTGAGCACGCCGGCATCGACCAGCCGCTTGTGCACCCAGGTCGTCACGTTCAGCTCGGTGCGCGCATAGATGTAGCCGACACGATCCGGAGCCGGCTTGTCGGTCGGCGACAACAGCGGCTCCAGCGATTCGCCCGCGGCCAGCAGCTGGCTGCCGGGCAGATAGTAGGCGCTGGTCGAATACGGGCTCTGGAACGCCACGCTGTGCCCGCGCAGATCGGACAGCGAATGGATCGGGCTGTCCCTGCGCACGAAGAACAGGCTGTGGTAGCGCAGGACCCCGTCGCGCTCGGTGATCAGGAACGAATGGGCGACACCGCGATCCTCCAGCACCGAGGCATTGCCGGCGGTTTCGTTGATCAGGTCCACCCGGCCGCGGCGCAGGTAGCTCGACATCTGCTGCAGGTCGCGGGCCATCAGGATCCGGCCGCTGCGGATACCGACGCCGGCCATGCGCGGAACCAGGTAGTCGAGCAGCGGCTTGAGCTGCTCGTAATGCGCCTTGGGGTTGTCGCTGATCCGGCCCAGCACCAGCACGCCGTCATCCGGATCCCCGCGTGCGCTCTGGGCAGAAGCGACGGAGACACTGGCGGCGAACAGGAACAGCAGGCAGGCGAACGTCCGCAGAAACCGACCCATGGCAGAAGTCCGGCCTCCTTCGAGCACTCGTTCAAGCCTACAGGATTTCATCCCGCGTCGTGTGGCTGCCGGCCAACCGCGCCATCCGCTCGGAGTCGGCGAGGATCCCATGCAACAGGCGCACCTCGGCCGCATCGAGGTTGGCGCGCAGGTACAACCGCCGCAGCTTGCGCAGCGCCGATTCGGGTGCCCGCCCCTTGTGGAAATCGATCGCTTCGAGGGTGACGGCCAGGTGCTCGAACAGGCCTTCGAGCTGGGCGTGGGTCGCCGTCTGCGCGTCCGCCGGAGGCGTGCGCGGCGCGGGGTCTCCGATGGCCGCGGCCGGAAGCCCTTCCAGCATGGCGCAGCGCAGCTCGTAGCTGAGCACCTGCACCGCCGCCGCAAGATTGAGCGAACTGAATTCCGGGTCCGACGGAATATGCACCGCGGCGTTGCACAGGGCCATCTCGACGTTGTCCAGGCCGCTGCGCTCGCGCCCGAACACCAGTGCCACCGGCCCGCCGACCGCGGCGGCCGTGGCGCGACGGGCGGCATCGCGCGGATTCAGCGGCTCCAGCTGGATCCGCCGGCTGCGGGCGGTACAGCCCAGCACCCAGCGGCAATCCGCCACCGCCTCCGCCAGCGTGGCGAATATCGGCGCGGTTTCGACCAGATCATCCGCGCCGGCCGCCATCGCATGGGTATCGCGATCCGGCGCCTTTTCCGGCGCCACCAGCACGAGGCTGGACAAGCCCATGGTCTTCATGGCCCGCGCTGCGGAACCGATGTTGCCTGGATGCTGCGTGCCGACCAGCACGATCCGCAGGTTGCGGACGCTGGCGAATTGCGATGATGCCTCCATGCGCCAATGGTAAACTCCCCGCCCCGGCCATGCGCCGGAGTCGCTCTTTCCCGCCGCCGTCCCGCCACCTCCATCGAGGCCCGTTTCCATGCAAAAACCCATTGTCAACGTCATGGTCAAGGCGGCGCGCGCGGCGGGCGGGGCCTTGCTGCGGGGGATGAACCGGCTCGATGCGATCAACGTGATCGAGAAAGACCGCCAGGACTACGCCAGCGAAATCGACCAGCAGGCGGAGCAGGCGGCCATCCGTGAACTGCGCCGAGCCCACCCCGGCGCCGCCTTCCTCGGCGAGGAAGGCGGCCTGCAGGGCAAGGGCGGCAGCCTGTTCGTCATCGATCCGCTGGACGGCACCAGCAACTACCTTCGCGGATTCCCGCACTGGTGCGTCTCGATCGCGCTGGTGGAGGGCGGTGTCGCCCAGCACGGCGTGGTGTTCGACCCGTTGCGCAACGAACTGTTCACCGCCAGCCGCGGCGCCGGCACGCTGCTCAACGACCGCCGCGTTCGCGTCAACGAACGCAAGGATCTGGTCGGCACGGTGCTCGCCACCGGCTTCCCGCCCCGCGACCGCGCCCATGCGCCGGCGCAGCTCGACTGCGTGCGCGCCCTGCTCGGCGAGGCCGAGGACATCCGCCGCACCGGCTCGGCCGCGCTCGACCTGGCCTACGTGGCCTGCGGTCGCCTGGACGGCTATTTCGAGACCGGGCTGAAACTCTGGGACATCGCCGCCGGCGTGCTGCTGGTGCGCGAGGCCGGCGGGCGGATCTGCGACTACCGGGGCGCACAGCCGGACAAGCTCGATCCCGGCGCAGCCGGCGGCGGCAGCCACCAGGTCGTGGCTGGCAGCGTGAAGCTGGTGGATGCACTGCAGAAGCGGATCGTCGAATCCGGGCTGGCCGCAGCAGCCAGGCGCTGATCCGGAACATCCCCGACACGAAGAAGGCCGCGCAATGCGCGGCCTTCCCGTATTCGAAAAACATCCTGCCGATGATCAGGGCCGCCGCGCCAGCTCCGCATGATCCTTGGCCTTGGGCATCAGGTCCTTCTTGGTGACGTTCTGCATCAGCAGCATCGGGCAGCCGATGAAGATCGACGACAGCGTGCCGATCACCACGCCGATGATCTGCGACTCGGCCAGCCCGCGCAGCGACTCGCCGCCGAACACGTACAGCGCCAGCATGCTGAGGAAGGCCACGAACGAGGTGATTACCGTTCGCGACAGCGTCTGGTTGATGGCCTTGTTCATGATTTCCTTCGGCTCGTCGCGCAGGCTGCGGAAGTTCTCGCGAACGCGGTCGAACACCACGATGGTGTCGTTGATCGAGAAGCCCATCACCGCCAGCACGCCGGCCAGCACGTTGAGGTCGAATTCGTGCCCGCTGATCGCGAACCAGCCGAGCACGACGACGACGTCGTGCATGGTCGCGATGATGGCCGCCACCGAGAACTTGAATTCGAAACGGAACGACACGTAGACCATCAGGCC
Source organism: Thermomonas sp. (assembly GCF_025993755.1). Classification (GTDB taxonomy): domain Bacteria; phylum Pseudomonadota; class Gammaproteobacteria; order Xanthomonadales; family Xanthomonadaceae; genus Thermomonas. Next base: position 10,135 of record NZ_JAMQHN010000057.1, read on the forward strand.
GATGACCATGAAGATCACGGCATACAGGCCGTTGACCGCAAGGTCGCGACCCACCTGCGGCCCGACGAAGTCGCTCTTGGTGACCTTGGCCGGATTCTCGGCGGTGCTGATCGCCTTGAGCACGTCGGCAGCGGTACCCTGGCCCGCCTGCATGCGCACCATCAGATCGGTGCGCGAACCGATGTTCTGCACCTGCGCGCCGTGGATGCCGGCGCGCTCGATGGCATCGCGCACCACGTCCACGTCGGCCGGCTTTTCGAAATGCAGCTCGGTGACGGTGCCGCCGGTGAAATCCAGCGCGTAGTTGAAAGTGCGCGAGGCGTCGAACTTCCCGCCGGGGAACGAGTTGACCGCCATCGCCCCGAGCGAGATCACCACCAGCAGGGCGGCGATCGTGAGCGACACCCAGCCGTACCGCATGAAGTGGATGTTGGCGTCGTACGGAAATACGTTGAACGGTTTCATCGGGATTCCTGGAGGGTTCCGGATCAGGCGCGGGCAACGCGCCTCAGATGGAAATCGACTTGGGCTTGCGCTTGTAGCCGTACACGAGGGCCGCCAGCCCGTGCGAGACCGACACCGCGGTGTACAGCGAAGCGGTGATGCCGACCACCAGCGTCACCGCGAAGCCCTTGAGCGGCCCGGTGCCGAAGGCGAACAGCGCCACGCCGGCCATGATCGTGGTCAGATTGGCGTCGAGAATGGTGTCGAACGCGCGCGCGTAGCCCTCGGCGATCGCCTTCTGGGGTGGCAGACCGATGCGCAACTCCTCGCGGATGCGTTCGTTGATCAGCACGTTGGCGTCCACCGACATGCCCACCGTCAGCGCCAGGCCCGCAAGGCCCGGCAGGGTGATGGTGGCCCCGATCACCGACATGATCGCCACCACCAGCAGCAAGTTCAGGCCCAGCGCGATACAGCTGATGACGCCGAACACCCGGTAATAGAACATGAAGAAAACCAGGGTGAACGCGAACGAATAGCCGACCGCCTCGAGGCCGCGACGGATGTTCTCCGCGCCGAGGCTGGGTCCGATGATGCGCTCCTCGACGAAATCCATCGGCGCGGCCAGCGCGCCGGCGCGCAGCAGCAGCGCGAGGTCGGCGGCTTCCTTCATGCTGTCCAGGCCGGTGGTCTGGAACTCCTTGCCCAGCGTGCCCTGGATGGTGGCGACCGAGATCACCTGCTCGCGCACGCGGGTGCTGCGCACCTCGACCCCGTTGACCACCTTCACTTCGGGGATCCGCTCGATATAGACCACCGCCATCGGCTTGCCGACGTGGGCGCTGGAATAGTCGAACATGCGCTGACCGCCGGCCGCGTTCAGCCGCACCCGCACCGCGGGGGTGCCGGACTGCGAATCGAAGAACGAGGACGCGGTCTGCAGCTGCTCGCCCGAGGCGATCACCCGCTTGTTGAGCAGGATGGGGATTGGTTTGCCGTCCGGGCCGAGTTCCTTGCGGTAGTAGATCCGTGCCTCCGGAGGCACGTTGCCGGTGTCGCGCGCCTCGACCGCATTGCCTTCGACCACGCCGCGGTATTCCAGCGTCGCGGTCGCGCCGAGAATGCGCTTGGCCTGCGCGGTATCCTGCACGCCCGGCAGTTGCACCGCCACGCGGTCGGCGCCCTGGCGCTGGATGATCGGCTCGGCCACGCCGAGTTCGTTGATGCGGTTGCTCAGGGTGCCGATGTTCTGAGCCACCGCATCACTGAGCGCCTTGTCCAGTTCGGACTGCGGAATCCGCACGGTGATGACGTCGCCCTCCGAACTGGTCTGGAAGGTCGGCACGCTGGTGGCAATCAGCCGCTCGGCCGCGTCCGGGTTCTGACCGCTGCTGAGCTTGGCAACGACCGTATTGTTCCCTGCCGGCTCGACCGAAATGTAGCGGATGCGGTTGTCGCGCAGCACGCTGCGGATGTCCTCGGCGGTCGCCTCGAACATCTTGTCGAGCGCGGCCTTGCGATCCACCTGCATCAGGAAGTGCACGCCACCCTGCAGGTCGAGGCCGAGCAGCATCGGCTTGGCCCGCAGCGCCGCCAGCCACGGCGGCACCGTGGACGCCAGGTTCAGCGCCACCACGTAATCGCCGCCGACGAGATCGCGCAGGGCGTCGGCTGCGCGCGTCTGGTCGTCCGGAGACGCCATGCGCACCAGCAGGTTGCCGTCCTTTTGCACTTCGATTTTCTTCGCGTGCAGGTTCGCCGCCTTGAGCGCCGCATCGACCCGGGCCTGGAAGGCCGCATCGATGATCGCGCCGCGGTTGGCGGTGATCTGCACCGACGGATCCTGCGGGTAGATGTTGGGGAGCGAATAGATCGCGCTGAAGATCAGCACCAGTACGGCGATCGCGTATTTCAGGCGGCTGTAAACGAGCATCGGCGAACCCTGGTGGCGCTGGGCGCCAGACCGTTGGACATCAATTGGGAGGAAATCAGGTCACGCCGACTTCAGCGTGCCCTTGGGCAGGACATTGGAAATCGCGCCCTTCTGGACGCGCAGCTGCACGCCATCGGCGACTTCCACGGTGATGAAGCTCTCGCTGATCGCGGACACCGTTCCGGCGATGCCGCCGCTGGTGATCACCTCATCGCCCTTTTGCAGTTTTTCGAGCATCTGCCGATGCTCCTTCTGCCGCTTCATCTGCGGACGGATCATGATGAAGTACATGATCGCGATCAGCACGATGAAGAACAGCGACGAGGACATCAGGCCGCCGGAAGGATCCTGTCCAGCGGTCTGGGCGTGGGCAACGGGAATCAGCAAATCGAAGGGGTTCATCGGGAATCCGGGAAAGTGTGTAACGACCGCAATCACGGCCAGCCGCGCATTATGCCATGTCCCGCCCGTCCCTTCCCCCGGATTGCAGGGCGGGTGAGGTCGCGCGAGGTGCGCGATCTTGCGTGAGGGTCCCTACGCACGGCGATGCGCGTTAAAAGACTCGCGGAACCGCGTAAAAGTTCCCGCCTCGATCGCCTGTCGCATCTGCGCCATCAGCCGCTGGTAGTAGCGCAAGTTGTGCAGGGTGCCCAGCATCGGCGCCAGCATTTCGTTGCAGCGGTCCAGATGGCGCAGATAGCTGCGCGAGAACCCCCCGGCACAGGCCACGCAGTCGCAGCCTTCCTCGATCGGGCGCAGGTCGTGCTCGTACTGCGCGTTGCGCACCCGGATCACGCCGGTGGAGGTGAAGAAGTGGCCGTTACGGGCATTGCGGGTGGGCATCACGCAGTCGAACATGTCGACCCCGCGCGCCACCGCTTCCACCAGATCCTCCGGCCGGCCCACGCCCATCAGGTAGCGCGGGCGGTCTTCGGGCAGCTGCGGCGCAGTGTGGTCCAGCATGGCGTTGCGCTCGCCCTCGCTTTCGCCCACCGCCAGCCCGCCGATGGCGTAGCCGTCGAAACCGATCGCCTTCAGCCCCTCGGCCGAGCGCGTGCGCAGGTCGCGGTGGACGCCGCCCTGGACGATGCCGAACAGCGCCGCGTCGTTGCCCTCGTGGGCTTTTTTCGAACGCTCAGCCCAGCGCAGCGACAGCTCCATCGACTTCTCCACCGCCCGCCGATGCACCGGCTGGCCGTGCTTGTCATTCACCGGAGGGCATTCATCGAAAATCATCACGATGTCGCTGCCCAGCGCCTTCTGGATGTGCATCGACTCTTCCGGACCGAGGAAGACCTTGCGGCCGTCGGTGGGCGCGGCAAAGGTGACGCCGGCCTCGGTGATCTTGCGGCGGTGCGCCAGCGAAAACACCTGGAAGCCGCCGGAATCGGTCAGGATCGGCCCGTCCCAGCGGGCGAAGCCGTGCAGGCCGCCGTGCGCCTCGATCACATCCAGCCCCGGCCGCAGGAACAGGTGGAAGGTGTTGCCGAGGATGATCTGCGCGCCCAGGTCCTTGATCTGCGGCGGCAGCACCCCCTTGACCGAACCGTAGGTGCCCACAGGCATGAACGCCGGTGTTTCGATCACCCCGCGCGGAAAAGTGATGCGGCCGCGGCGGGCGGCACCGTCGGATTTCAAGAGCTGGAAATTCATGCGACTCATTGTTTATCGCCTGCGGCGCCGCCGCCCATGGGGTACTCCTTGACGGCGCGAAGGAACCTCCTGTTCCACGCGCCGCCGCGCGCCCGCTCCGCGGCCCAGCCCGGCACAGCGTGCCGGGCGTTCGCACGCTTGCATCGCATGCGATGCAAGCCAAGCGCGCTCTCCCATGGCGCGCTCTGCGGAGCACCCCATGGCCGACACCGCCGCATGGAGGGTTCAGCGCGCATTGCTCACCCGCGGACCGTGCTGCGACGGATCCCGCCTCATGCGTCCTCCCGCTGCGGCCACAGCAGCATCGCATCGCCATAGCTGAAAAAGCGGTAGCGCTCGCGCACCGCGTGCTCGTAGGCGGCGAACACCCGCTCCTTGCCGGCGAACGCCGACACCAGCATCAGCAGGGTCGATTCGGGCAGGTGGAAATTGGTCAGCAGCGCGTCGATGCTGCGGAGCTTGTAGCCGGGAAAGATGAAGATGCTGGTATCGCCGGCAAACGGCAACAGCTCGCCGTCCACCAGCGCGGACTCCAGCGCGCGCACCACGGTGGTGCCGACCGCGATCACCCGGCCACCGGCGGCGCGGGTGCGGCGCACCTTGGCCACCAGCTCGGCGCCGACGTTGATCCACTCGCTGTGCATGTGGTGACGATGCACGTCCTCGACCCGCACCGGCTGGAAGGTACCGGCGCCGACGTGCAGGGTCACATGCCCGAACTCCACCCCGCGATCGCGCAGCGCCGCCAGCAGCGGCTCATCGAAATGCAGCCCGGCGGTCGGCGCCGCCACCGCGCCGGCCTCGCGCGCGAACACGGTCTGGTAGCGCTCGGCGTCATCCGCATCGGGACGACGTTCGATGTAGGGCGGCAGAGGAATCTGGCCGGCGTGCTGCAGCCACGACTCCAGCCCTTCACCGACGTGGAAGCGCAGCTTCCAGAAGCCGTCCTCCTCGCGCGCCAGCACCTCCGCCTCGCCGCCCGCATCCAGCGCGATCCGGCTGCCTAGCTGCGGCGGCTTGCTGACGCCCAATTGCACCCGCGCCGCGTCTCCGGGCAGCAGCCGCTCGATCATGATTTCCACCCGCCCGCCGCTGGCCTTGTGCCCGAACAGTCGCGCCGGGATCACCCGGGTGTCGTTGAACACCAGCAGATCACCGGCCCGCAGCAGCAACGGCAAATCGCGCACGTGCAGGTCGGCGAACGGCGCATCGCCCGCCGGCACGTGCAGCAGCCGGCTGGCGGAACGCTCGGGCAGCGGCGCCTGCGCAATGAGTTCCTGCGGCAGGTGGTAATGGAAATCGGAGGTTTTCAACGCTCGAACTTGGTCGAAAGGATGATCGAGGTATTGGTGCGTTCGACGCCGTCGATCGCGCCGATGCGGTCGGTGAGCACATCCATCTCGCCGACGGTGGAGGTGACGGCCAGCGCGATCAGGTCGTGGCCGCCGCTGATCGAGTACAGCACGCGCACCTCGTGCATTCCGTGCAGGTCCTTCACCACCATCGCCATCTGCCTCGGCCGCAGGGTGATCAGGATGTGCGCGCGGATGCGGCTTTGTTCGAGTTCCTCGTCGATCCGCACGGTGTAGCCGCGGATCACGCCCTGACGTTCGAGTCGGGCGATGCGGTTTTGCACCGTGGTGCGCGACAGCCCGAGTTTGCGGGCGATGTCGGCGGTCGAGGCGCGCGCGTTTTCGCGCAGCACGGAGAGCAGGAGCTCGTCGGCGGGAGAGATCGGCATATCGGCAAAGCATACTTCCATTTCGCCCAAATTGCCCGTCGAAGTGGTCGAATCCAACCTGTCTTTCGACCAGGAATCGACGATAATGATGGATTGCCGGGTCGCGCCCGCGCGGCCACGGCGTGAACGGAGAATCCCATGACCCTGATCGACACCCTCGCCCCCCTGCGCGCGCACGGCAAGGCCCGCACCATCGGCCTTGACGACGCCACCCTGCTCGACTTCGCCGCCCGCGACACGCAACTGGCAGACGCCATCCACGCCGCGGCCGCCGAGTACGCGCGCGTGCGCGCCGAGTTCCCGGAGTTGCTGGAACTGGACGAAGCCGCGCAGACGCATGAGGTCCAGGCCGGCTTCGTCAACTTCTACGCCGAGGACGCCGCCAATCCCTACGTCGCGCTGGCTGCGCGCGGGCCGTGGCTGGTGACGCTCAAGGGCGCGGTGCTGTACGACACCGGCGGCTACGGCATGCTCGGCCTCGGCCACACGCCGGAAGCGGTGACCGCAGCGATGGCCAAGCCGCAGGCAATGGCCAACATCATGACCCCGAACGTGTCGCAGTTGCGCTTTGCGCAGGCGATGCGCAAGGAAATCGGCCAGACCCGCGGCGGCTGCCCGTACGTTGCCTTCATGTGCCTGAACTCCGGCTCGGAATCGGTGTCGCTGGCCTCGCGCATTGTCGATGCCAACGCCAAGGCGCTGACCGATCCGGGCGCCCGCCACGCCGGCAAGGCGATCAAGCGGCTGGTGGTCAAGGGCGCCTTCCACGGCCGCACCGAGGCGCCGGCGCTGTATTCGGATTCCTCGCGCAAGACCTACGTGCAGTATCTGGCGAGCTTCCGCGACGAGCACTCGGTCATCACCGTGCCGCCGTACGACATGGACGCGCTGCGCGCGGTGTTCACCGAGGCCGAGGCCAAGGGCTGGTTCATCCAGGCGATGTACCTGGAGCCGGTGATGGGCGAAGGCGATCCCGGCCGCAGCGTGCCGGTGGATTTCTACAACCTCGCCCGCGAACTGACCGCGGCGCACGGCGGCCTGCTGCTGGTGGATTCGATCCAGGCCGGTCTGCGCGCCACCGGGTATCTTTCGATCGTCGATTACCCCGGCTTCGAGCAGGCCGCGGCGCCGGACATGGAAACCTATTCCAAGGCGCTCAACGCCGGCCAGTACCCGCTGTCGGTGCTGGCGGTCAGCGAACGCGCGGCGGCGATCTACAGGCGCGGCCTGTACGGCAACACCATGACCGCCAATCCGCGCGCGCTGGACGTGGCCTGCGCCGTGCTGGCGCAGATCACCCCCGAGCTGCGCGCCAACATCCAGCAGCGCGGCCGCGACGCGCTCGCCCTGCTGAACGCGCTGAAGGACGAACTGCACGGCCCGATCACCAAGGTGCAGGGCACCGGCCTGCTGTTCTCCTGCGAACTGACCAAGGAGTTCAAGGGCTACGGCGCCGGCTCCACCGAGGAGTGGATGCGCGAGCACGGCATCGGCGTGATCCACGGCGGCGAGAACTCGCTGCGCTTCACCCCGCGCTTCAATGTGACCTCCGAGGAGCTGAAACTGGTGGTGGCGATAGTCAAGCGCGCTCTGCTGGAAGGCCCGCGGATGCAGCAGTCCGCCGCCGCCTGAGCCTGACGGCGGGAAGTGCGACCCAACGCGGCGGCCACTGGCCGCCGCGTTCTTGAGCAGCGCCAAAGCAAGCATGAACATCCAAGCCTTCCAATCATACTGACTACAACTTGACGCCGATGCCTGGGAGGAGTATAGGGCGATTTCATGGATGACTTTGGAGACGGCATCATGCGCAGATTCAAAGCAATTTCGACCGGGTTCGCCTTCGCCTTCGCCTGCGTATTCTCACCAGCAAGCTTGAACGCACAACCAGCAACCTCGGATGCACCGTGCGTCGTTAGCAACGGCATCGTGCGCATCACTCCTCAAGGCATGTCAGATGTGCGGGAAATCATCGTGACTCGCCCTGATGGCGGAATCGTCTACCTGTATTCCCCAAGGCTGGGCGTCTACAACCTGATGTCTCCCGGCCACGGTCTCATCGAGGTAAATCCCGCTTCCCAGCGAGGCGCACAGTACGCAGATGATGGAAAGCTGCATGAACGGGAGATTTTTTCTGACTCCGGAAGCTACCGAGTGGATGTGCTGGGAAAATCCGGTAAACCCGTGCCCGGCATCCAGTATTCCCGCCTTGCGTGTTCACTTGATTTCGTCGATGGCCGAGGATTCCAACGCGCCACCCCCCTGCACGGCGTGGCTCGGGATCCCGTTTCCTTCATTTCTGATTGTCCGGCAAAGGGGCAACCAGATCTGAGAGCTGCATGCAACTCGTCTTCTGGATGCCAAAACGGGGGGCACGGCTATTGCTGTTCTTCAGCGGGTCAGGGAGGGCCGTGCTATTGCAATAACTGCTGTGTTGCCTTGACCGCCGGGATCAGGCCATGACCAGCCGCCTGAAGACCATCTTCAGCACTGCAACTGAGCTGCCCTTCCGTCCGTCCCGCCAAGCGAGACAACCATCACCGACGCCATTGTCAGGCGCGTTGCCTGAGGCGGACACATGCTTGTGACGCACGCGAAGATGGCCATTAGCGTCATGACCTTTTGTCTTGCCTTGGCGGTGCCACAAGGTGGAAGCGCGTTGCCCGGCATCCTGGATGCGACGTGTTCGATCAAGGGGCAGGCATTCGTTCTGGATACAGGACACATCAGAGTGCCGTCGCAGGCCGCCGTACTGCTGCCGAGCGGTGAACTTTTGCGGCTACGCTACCCGCCTGAAAACATCGACACCTTGGGGCCACAGTATCCTCGCGGTCACGTATCGATTCCATTCAGAACACTGAAAGGAGTCGATGCCTCGTCGCGGCAGGTCGCTGTGTTCACGGTGCCGGGGACCTATCGGTTCTTGATGCAAGACGCCAATACCGCAGAAGGCATGGAACTCCATCAACTGCAATGCAGCGTCACGCTCACCAAAGCGCAAATCGACGCGACAGGTCTTTGACACAGACAACTTTCTACGCCTGAGCCTGACGACAGCAAGTGCGACCCAACGCGGCGGCCACTGGCCGCCGCGTTCGTTTGTCGGCTAGTCTGCGCGCATGAAGACCGTCGTCGTCGACCATCCGCTGGTCCGCCACAAGCTGGGCAAGCTGCGCGACATCGCGACCGACCCGGTGCATTTTCGCCTGCTCGCCGGTGAAATCGCGGTGCTGCTGGCGCTTGAAGCCACCCGCGATCTGCCAACCGAGCGGGTCGAAGTGCAGACCTGGGCCGGCCCCCTGCAGGTCGAGCGCGTGCGCAGCGAGGCGCTGACGCTGGTGCCGATCCTGCGCGCCGGGCTGGGGTTCCTGCCCGGCGTGCAATCCCTGCTGCCGGCCGCGCCGGTCAGCGTGATCGGCCTGCGCCGCGACGAGGCTACCCATCGCCCGGAAGGCTATTACCAGCGCTTGGCCGACCACATGGAGCGGCGCACCGCCTTGCTGATCGACCCGATGCTGGCCACCGGCGGCAGCGCCAGCGCGGCGATCCAACTGCTGAAGAACGCCGGCTGCACGCGGATCAAATGCCTGTTTCTGGTCGCCGCGCCGGAAGGACTGCGCGCGCTGGAAGCGGCGCACCCGGACGTCGAAGTTTACGTCGCCGCAATCGACCAGCGTCTGGACGAGAACGCCTACATCCGCCCCGGCCTCGGTGACGCCGGCGATCGCTTGTTCGGAACGCCGGTGGATTGAGCAGTCACCGCGTGTGGGCTCTCTCCCGCAAGCACCCTCACCCGCCCTTCGGGCACCCTCTCCCGCAAGCGGGAGGGGGAGGTGCATGGCCCCAAAGGCTTTCCCCCCGCGCCAGGCTCTCAGCTCAACACCATTGCCCGCAGCTCCGTCTGCGCACGAACCGCGCTGAACCGCCCCTTCTCGTCCTTGGCCACCTGCGCCAGCGCGTGCGCGGCGTCGTGGGTGAAAAACAATCCAACCTCGCGCGCCAGCATGTCTTCGAGAAAGGCGGTTTTCTCGTCGATCAACTCCTCGGCACAACGGTCGTAGCCCATCGTGATCGGCACGTGCACCCACGGGATGCCGGGGATCAGGTCGGCGCAGAACACCACGCCGCCGTGGGCGGCGCCATCCACCAGACGCGGCCCCAGCACCTCGGCCAGCAGCAGCCCCGGGGTGTGGCCGTCGCTGTGGTGGAAGCGCACCGACGGCCCCAGCGCCTTGCAGAAATCGCCCTCCACCAGCTCCAGCCGACCGCTGGCTTCCAGCAGCCCGGGCACTTCGGGAATGAAGCTGGCGCGGTCACGCGGATGCGGACGGCGGGCGCGCTGCCAGTGCTCGGCGCCCACCACGAAGCTGGCGTTGGGAAACAGCAGCCGCGGCGGCTGGCCGTCTTCCCACGCCGCCAGCAGCCCGCCAACGTGGTCGAAGTGCAGGTGCGAGAGCACCACCACATCGATGTCCTCGTGGCGGAAACCGGCCTTGGCCAGCGATTCCAGCAGCACGTGACGGTCTTCCACCACGCCATAGCGCTCGCGCAGCGGCGGCGGGAAAAAGGCGCCGATGCCGGTATCGAACAACACGGTCTTGCCGTTGATGGGCGAGGCCAGTAGCGCCCGACAGGCCAGATCGATGCGGTTGCGCTCGTCCACCCGCACCCAACGCTCCCACAGCGCGCGCGGTGCATTGCCGAACATCGCGCCACCGTCGAGTTTCTGGGTATTGCCTTCGATCGACCACAGTTTCATGACCGAAGTGTACGCCGGCCGGTGAAAACCCCTTTGACATCGAATAGGTGCCGACACCAGCAAAAACCGGCCATCGCGCGCGCAGCCCAACGGCCGCCTGCCTGCGTGATGGGTTCGTGGGGGCCAGGGATGCCCCGCGGCCGCGAATCGAAGCCGGACGCGAAGCTTGAGCGGCGAGCCGATCAGGCAGGCAGACGGCCGGCGCTGACGCCAGCGCAAACCCGTGTCCGTCAGGGCGAAACCACCACCTCGGCCTTGCCGACGTCGTTGCGCGGGTCGCTGCCGCCCAGCAACCGATTGTGCGCACGATCCCATTCCACCGTCTGCAGATTGCCCCAGACGTGGCTGGAACCGCGCCCGCCGACGGCTTCATCCGGCGGCAAATCCAGCGTGTGCCCCATCGCCCGCAGCGCCTGCGCCGCCTGCGCGGAAATCGCGCCCGGCTCGGCGTCGATCACGTCCGGCAGCCACTGGTGGTGGTAGCGCGGCAACGCCGCCACCTGCGGCGCGTCCAGCCCGGCGTCGTAGCCGAGGATGCCCAGCAGCACCATGGTGATGATCCGGCTGCCTCCCGGCGTACCCAGCACCACTACCTTGTCGGGCGATTCCATGAAGGTCGGCGTCATCGAGCTGAGCATGCGCTTGCCGGGCCTGGGCGCATTGGCCTCGTAGCCCATCACGCCGAAGGCGTTGGGCGTGCCGGGCTTGAGCGCGAAATCGTCCATCTCGTCGTTGAGCAGGACGCCGGTACCCGGCGCGACCAGTCCGGAGCCGTAGAGCAGGTTGACGGTCTGGGTCGCGCCGACGCGGTTGCCCTCGGCATCGATGATGGAGAAATGCGTGGTTTCCTCGTCCTCCAGCGGGGTCGGCTGGCCCGACAGCAGGTCGCTGGGGGTGGCCTTGTCGGGATTGATCGAGGCGCGCAGGCCGGCGGCGTAGGCCGGGCTGGTCAGCAGCGCCTGCGGCACCCGCACGAAGTCGGGGTCGCCGAGGTAGAAGGTGCGGTCCCGGTAGGCGCGGCGCATCGATTCCACCACCAGATGCACGCGTTGCGCTTCCGGCAGCGCTTCCAGGCCATAGGGCTCGAGAATCTGCAGCATCTGCGCCAGCGCGATCCCGCCGGAGGACACCGGCGGCGCGGTGACGATGGTCCAGTCGTGGTAGCGGAAGCGGATCGGCTCGCGCTCCTTGACCCTATAGCCGGCAAGCTCGTCCAGCGACCACTGTCCTCCCTCGGCATTGACCGCGGCCACCAGCTTGCGCGCGACCCGGCCGCGGTAGAAACCGTCGAAACCCTGCGCCGCCAGCCGTTCCAGCGTCGCCGCCAGATCCGGCTGTCGGAAAAGATCGCCTTCGGCAATGGGCTTGCCGTTCGGCGCAAACAGCGCGCGGGTGCCCGGATAGCGCTCCATCACCGCGCGCCGCGACTGGTAGCCGCGCGCCATGCGGGCGTAGACCGGGAAGCCTTCGCGCGCGATGCGGATCGCCGGCGCCAGGGTCTGCTTCAGCGGCAGCCGCCCGTAGGTCTCGGCAACGTGAACCAGCAGCGCCGGCAGCCCGGGGATGCCGGCCGACCACGGGCCGTTTTCGGAACGGTCCGGGTCGAGGTTGCCGGCACGGTCGAGGTAGCGGTCGGGCGTTGCCGCGGCCGGCGAAGTCTCGCGGCCGTCGATGAACACGTCGCGCCCGCTTTTCGCATCGTGCAGCAGCCACAAACCGCCGCCGCCGAGACCCGAGCTGATCGGTTCGACCACCGACAGTACCGCTGACACCGCCACCGCCGCATCGAAGGCGTTGCCGCCTTCGCGGAGGATTTGCGCGCCCGCCTCGGTGGCCGCCGCGTGCGCGCTGGCGATCGCCGCGCCGGGCGGACGCGGGGATTCCGCAGGCGCCGGATCCGTCGCCTGCGCGCCCAGCGCGAGCAGCGGCAGCAGCAGGCCGAAGGCCGCTGCCGCCAGCCGCGCCGCGAGCCTGGAATCGCGTCCCTTCACGAACCGCACCGGATCAATGCCACCCTCCGGCAACGCCCGTCACTTGGCCTCGATGAAGATGTAGTTGACGCCGGCCGCGCTCACCGCCGCCTTGGCCCGGTCGTTCAGCTCCGGGGTGCCGATGAACACGACCTTCACCCCCTTCATCGTCCCCTGCGGAACGTCCGGGAAGGCCGCTTCCATCATTTCGACTTCCTTGTCCGGCGCCGGCGAGGCAAACACCAGCATGTTGCCCTCGATGATGCCGCGGCTCAGGTCTTCCTTGAGCTTGCCGAGCTGGCGGTCGTACATGCCGCCGAAATCCTCGGTGGTCGCGGCCGGCAGGAAGTAGACGAACGGACTGCCGGTGATCCCGTCCATGTGGGGCTGCAGCTTGTAATTGAGATAGGCGATCCAGTCGGCCTGCTTGTCGCTGCTGGGCAAGGCGACCGGGGTCGGCTCCTGGGCTTGCGGAGCCTCATGCTTCTTGCAGGCCGCAAACGGCAGCATGAGACAGGCGATGATGAGCAGTCGCGTCAACATGTTCATGATGTTCCCTCTGTCTTGTGTATTGGCTGGCAAGTTGGCGGAGTGAAGGCGGCGGGCGGTCATGCCTGATCCTCCCGTCGCCGCGCTTCGAGCGCCGCGACGACGGCGGCGGGGACGAAGCCGGACACGTCGCCGCCAAGCCGCGAGATTTCCCGCACCAGCGACGACGAAATGAAGCCGTATTGTTCTGCGGGGGTCAGGAACAGGGTCTCGACCTCCGGAATCAGGTGGCGATTCATGCTCGCCATCTGGAACTCGTACTCGAAATCCGACACCGCGCGCAGGCCGCGCAGCAGGATGCCGCCGCCGATCTCGCGCACGAAATGCGCCAGCAGCGAATCGAACCCGCACACCTCCACGTTGGAATGGTGCCCCAGCGCCTGCCGGGCCAGCGCAACCCGCAACTCCAGAGGAAGCGCAGGCCCCTTGCCGGGACTGGCGGCCACGCCGACGATCAGGCGCTCGAACAGCGGCGCCGCCCGATTCACGAGGTCGATATGCCCGTTGGTGATCGGATCGAACGTTCCGGGGTAAACCGCGATGCGGGTTGCCGCTGTCATGGGCCGGTCAGTCGCCTTGGTTCGGCTTTGGTGCGAGTTTACCCCGCCTGAACAGCGCATAGCGCACTTCGCGGGTGCGCTTTTCGCGATGCAGCGCCCATTCCTGACCAGGATCAGGCGCCAGTTCGGCCGGGCTTTCGACGTAAAGCCAGGCCGAAGGCGAAAGTTTCGCCGCCAGAACCGGCAGGATTTCCGCCCACAACCCGGCCGCAAACGGCGGATCGACGAAGGCGATATCGAACTGCTCCCCCTGCCAATCGGCCAGAAACCGGCGGGCATCCGCCCTGTGCACCGCCACCGAACCCGTCGCGCCCAGCGTTTCGACCTCGGTTTGCAGCACCTGCGCCAGCCCGGGATCGACTTCGACCAGTTCCACCCGCGCCGCGCCGCGCGAGGCCGCCTCGAGGCCCAGCGCCCCGCTGCCCGCGAACAGATCGAGCACGCGGGCTCCGTCCAGCTCGAACTGCAGCCAATTGAACAGGGTCTCCCGAACCCGATCGGAAGTCGGTCGAAGACCGGGACGGTCGGGCACCGCAAGGCGCGTACCGCGCCAGCGGCCGCCGATGATCCGGACCGTTCCGGAACCGTTGTGCAAGGGTTTGACGCGTCGTGGATTCATCCGGTGTCGGGGGTGCTGGATGCTAGGATGACGGCCATTTTCGAACATTCCCGGATTCATGGTCAGCTGGTTCCGTCGCAAACCCTCCAATCCACCCGGGCAGTCCCCCGCGCAGGCTCCTGAAGCCGAACCTCGCCCTGACGCGCAAACGCCGGCAACGGTGGGCGCAGACCCGCACGAGGCCGGCCTTCCAGCGCCCGCCGCACCCGGCAAGACCGGCTGGCTGCAGCGGATCGGCAAGCTGCTCAATACCGACGTGGCCGAACTGCTCGGCCGCAATCCGATCCTCGACGACGACCTGCTCGACGAAATCGAAACCGCGCTGATCACCGCCGACGTCGGCGTGACGGCCAGCAGCGAATTGATCGAGGCGCTGCGCAAGCGGATGAAGTCGCGCGAATTTGCCGACGCACGGGCGCTGCTGAAGGCACTGCGCGCCGAACTGGTGGCCTTGCTGGTCCCGGTGGCCAGACCGCTCGCCATCGACGCCGGGCGCAAGCCTTTCGTGATCATCACGGTCGGCGTCAACGGGGTCGGCAAGACCACCACCATCGGCAAGCTGGCCCGTCGCTACAAGGACGAAGGCCGCAGCCTGATGCTGGCCGCCGGCGACACCTTCCGCGCCGCAGCGGTCGCGCAACTGCAGGCCTGGGGCGAGCGCAACGGTGTGGCCGTGGTGGCACAGGGCCAGAACGCCGATGCCGCATCGGTCGCCTTCGACGCCCTGCAGGCGGCGAAATCGCGCAATGTGGACGTGCTGATCGCCGACACCGCCGGTCGCCTGCACACCCAGGGCGGGCTGATGGACGAGCTGGCCAAAGTCGCCCGCGTATTGAAGAAGCTCGATCCCGACGCGCCGCACGAAGTGCTGATGGTGATCGACGGCACCACCGGCCAGAACGCGATCAACCAGGTGCGCAAGTTCAACGAGAAAATCCCCGTGACGGGACTGGTGGTCACCAAGCTCGACGGCACCGCCAAGGGCGGCGTGGTGTTCGCGCTGGCGCGCGAGTTCGGCATCCCGATCCGCTACGCCGGCATCGGCGAACGGCCCGAGGACCTGCGGGTCTTCGACGCCGAAGCCTTCGTTGACGCCATGCTGCCCGAAACCCTGGGCGGATGAACGCGACGGCAGCGCCGAGGCCGATCCGGCGGCGGTTGCTGCGGCTGGCCATCGCCTGCGCCGTCCTGCTGTTGCTGGCCGGCTGGCTGCTGCAGCCGCAGCGTGCCGGCCACTACCTGCTGCGCTACATCGGGGATTCGCTCGGGCTCGACGTCCAGGCCGCCTCGATCGATTACCGCCTGCGCGGCACGCCGCAGCTGGTGCTGCGCGGGATGACGGCCAGCCGCCCCGGCGATGCGCCGCTGCTGCGGGCACGTCGCGTCTTTCTGTCGCTGCCGTGGCGCACGCTGCGCACGGGCGGCAGCGACCTCACCATCGATCGCGTCGAGCTGGACGAACCGACGCTCGATCTTCCGGCACTGCAACGCTGGCTGGCGACGCGCCCGCCCAGCGAACCCAGCCATCTGCCGGCATTGACCCACGGCCTGCGCGTACGCGCCGGCCGCATCGACAACGACGACTGGCGCATCGACGGCCTGGCCATCGACCTGCCGTCGCTGCTTCCGGACCAACCCGCGCAGGCAAAAGTGCGGGGGCGCTATCTCGATGCACCGATCTCGATTCCGGCCGACCTGACCGTCGCCGTCGCACGACCACAACAACTGCTCGACGGCAAGCCCGTCCAGGTCTCCGGCAGCGGCCAGCTGACCCTGATCGAAGCCGATGGCTGGCGCGTTCCTGCACGGATTTTCCTGGCCGGGCCTCTGCGCATCGGCAAGGATTCGGCGCTGATGCAGCCGGCCAAGCTCGGCATTGCCGGGCGCTACCTGTCTTCTGGCGGCAGCGTACCGTTCCGGCTGGGCCTTTACGGGCCGATGGCGTTCAACAACGCCCTCTGGCGGTTCGTGCCGGCGACGGTGGTGCTGGCGGGCGACGGTGCGATCCCTTCCGCACGCGCGCGCGGCAGCCTGTCGGTGGGCCGTCGCCTGGGACTGCATCTGGAAGGCAGCCTGGCCGGCTGGCCGGATGCCTGGCCGGCGCTGCCCGCGCCGCTGTCGGCGTCGAAGTCGGCGCTGCTCTTCGCGCTGGACTACAAGGGCGCGCCGGCATTCACCGATCCCGCATCGCTGTCCCTGCGGCGCGACGCCACCGCGCTAGAACTGCATTTTCGCCTGCCGGAAGTGCTGGGCTGGCTGGACGCGGAAAGCACCGCCTCGCCGCTGCCGCCGCTGGCGGGAACGCTGACCACGCCGCGCGTCGAACTCGACGGAGCAACGCTGGAAGGCGTCGAAATCGAAATGGGCGACGAGTGAGCAGGCCCATGCGCGAAACCGCGGCGGCATCTCCGACCCGGCCGAAAAAGCGGCGCACATCGGGCAAGGCGCCCGACGACGCGCGACCGCCAGCGTCGGAACCCCTGCCCGACGGCGGGATCGCCGAGCGCCTGCTGGACTGGTTCGACCGGCACGGTCGTCACGACCTGCCCTGGCAGCACCCGCGCACGCCCTACCGCGTCTGGCTGAGCGAAATCATGCTGCAGCAGACCCAGGTGTCGGTCGTGATCGGCTACTTCCAGCGTTTCGTCGCCGCCCTGCCCGACTTGCCCGCACTCGCCGCGGCGCCTCTGGATCAGGCGCTCGCGCTGTGGTCCGGTCTGGGCTATTACGCCCGCGCCCGCAACCTCCATGCGGCGGCACGCATTTGCGTCGAACGCCACGACGGCGAGTTGCCACAGGACCTCGATGCGCTGATGACCCTGCCCGGGATCGGCCGCAGCACCGCCGGCGCCATCCTGTCGCAGGCCTGGGGCGAACGCGCGCCGGTCCTCGACGGCAACGTCAAGCGCGTGCTCTGCCGGCTGCAGGCGATCGAAGGCTGGCCGGGAAGCACGGCCATCGACAAACGGCTGTGGACTCTGGCGCAAAGCCTGCTGCCGGAAGCGCGCATGGCCGACTATACCCAGGCGCTGATGGATCTGGGCGCCACCGTCTGCACCCGCGCCAATCCCGACTGCGACGCCTGCCCGCTGCGCGGAACCTGCCGCGCCCGCCGACAGGGGCGAGCGGCGGAACTGCCGACGCCACGGCCCGGCAAACGGCTCCCGCTGCGCGAAGCGCACATGCTCATCCTGCGCGATGGCGAAGGCCGCGTGCTGCTCGAACGCCGCCTGCCGGTCGGCCTGTGGGCTGCGCTGTGGTCGCTGCCCGAACAGCCGGATCTGGAACACGCCCGGGCCTGGTTCACCCGGCATTTCCGTTCGGGCTTCGGCAACGCCCAACCGCTGGAACCGCTGCTGCACGGTTTCAGCCACTATCGGCTGAAAATCCAGCCGCTTCTGATCGTCGTCAACCGCCCGCGCGACGCCATCGCCGACAATGACGGCATGCGCTGGGCCACGCTTTCCGAACTGTCCGGCCTCGGCCTGCCTGCCCCGGTGCGCAAGCTGCTCCAGGAGTTTCAGACATGACGCGCAGAATCCATTGCGTCGTCGACGACATCGAGACCGAAGGACTGGACTTCCCGCCCTGGCCCAGCGAAGCCGGGCTGCGCGTCTATCGTGAAGTCGGCAAGCCGGCGTGGAGGCGCTGGCTCGCCCACCAGACCATCCTGATCAACGAATACCGGATCCATCCGATGAATCCGGAACAGCGCGAATTCCTCGAGCGCGAGATGGTCCGGTTCCTGTTCGAGAAAAGCGTGCACATGCCCCCCGGCTACGTTCCGAAGGGCGGTTGAATCGCAACGCCGGCGTTCAGCGCTTGTCGCGCAGGGTCTTCTCGGCGGCGCGCAGGGCGGGCAGATCGACAGGGCGGATTTCCTCGATGCGGCAACCGATCCGGGAACCCGACACCTCCACCCGATCGAACCGCGACAGCACCATCCCGGCGAGCGGGGCCAGTCGCAGCGAACTGGCGCCATTGCCCAGCCGCAGGCACGGCCCGGACAGCGTCAGCAGCCAGCGTTCGCCCGGACGGAGATCGAGCGCAACGTGCTGGTCATCGACTTTGTCCCAGCCGATCGGCGTCGTGTAGTTGATCTTTTCCACCGGCGCGCCCGCATGCGCCTCGTAGAGGGACAGCCGTTCGGTGTCGCTGAGGCGATAGGAAGCGCAAGCGGACAAACCAAGCGCGACCATCACGGGCAGGATCCAGATTTTCATGCCACATCTCCTATTCGGCGGATGTCCGAATCATCCGTGCCCGATCCACAACGCAGGCTTAGCCGTCGGGCTTGCGGATCCGGGCGGCAGGTTTCCGTTATGGACAGATTCATCATGCCCCATGCTTGACAGCCCGTGCCGCAGTGCAGCACAGTCGGCCCATGTCCCGCCGCATGACCACCACCACGACGACCACCGGTACCCGCCCGGTGCGGTCGGTCATGCCTGGATAATTCTTCCTGCCAGACATCGGCCCCGCAGCGTAGAGGCGGGGCGCGGACCCCGAACTCGAGCGCGGCGCGGGCCTCCACCGGAGGCTCCATGGATTCCCTCGCTTCGCCACCTGCCGCCCCCGCCTGCAGCGCGCACAAGTTCGGCGGCAGTTCGCTGGCCGATGCCGACTGCATCCGTCGCGTCGCCGACCTGCTGCTTGCCGACGACAGCCCGCGGCAGGTCGTCGTCACCTCCGCCATGCAGGGCACCACCGACGCCCTGATCGCGCTGGGTCGCGCCGCCACCTCCGGCGGCGACTGGGAGCCGGGCCTTCGCGCCATCCGCGCGCGCCATCTGGAAACCGCATTCGCCCTGCTGCAACGGCCGGAACCGGCACAGGCCCGGATCGACGCGCTGTGCGACGAACTGGACGAACTGCTGCGGGCCGCCACGTTGCTGCGGCAGCCGGGCCCCACCGCCCTGGCGCGCATCCAAGGCATGGGCGAACTGCTGTCCACCGGCCTGCTCAACGCCTGCCTGCGCGAACGCGGCGGCGACTACGCGCTGCTCGATGCGCGTCAGGTGCTGCGGGTGCGCCATACCGAACTGGGCGCCGTGCCCGACCACGCGGCCAGTGCGCACCTGCTGGCCGACTGGCTCGCCCGCAACCCGCAGCCCCGCGTCAACGTCACCGGCTTCATCGCCAGCGACGAGTGCGGCCTGCCAACCACGCTGGGGCGCAACGGCAGCGACTATTCGGCGGCAATCTTCGCCGGCCTGTTCAACGCCGACGAACTGCACATCTGGTCGGACGTGGACGGCGTGTTGTCCGCAGATCCGCGACTGGTCCCGGAGGCGGTACCGCTGCCGGCGATGAGCTACAGCGAAGCCTGCGAACTGGCCTATTTCGGGGCCAAGGTCATCCACCCGCAGGCGCTGGCGCCGGCGATCGCACGCGGCCTGCCGATCCGCATGCGCAACACGTTCGACGCCGGCCATCCCGGCACCCGCATCGATGCCCACGGCGATCCGGGCGCCGGGCCGGTCAAGGGATTGACCCTCAACCGCGACCTCGCGCTGGTCTGCCTCGAAGGCGCCGGACTGATCGGCGTACCCGGCACCGCCGAGCGCACCTTCGGCGCGCTGCGCGCCGCCGGCGTGTCGGTGGTGATGATTTCGCAGGGCTCCTCGGAGCATTCGATCTGCTGCGTGGTGCATGCCGAACAGGCCGAGGTCGCGCGCGTGGCGCTGACCTCGGCATTCGACCGCGAACTGGCCGGCGGCCAGGTGCACGGCGTCACCGCCGGCGCCGGCATCTGCGTGCTGGCTGCGGTCGGCGACGGCATGGCCGGCACGCCGGGCGTGGCTGCGCGACTGTTCGACGCGCTGGCGCGGGCCAGGGTCAACGTGCGCGCGATCGCGCAGGGCGCTTCGGAGCGCAACATCTCGGTGGCGCTGAACGAGGCGGACGCAACCCGCGCGCTGCGCGCGGTGCACGCCGCGTTCTGGCTGTCGCCGCAGACCCTCGCGCTGGCGGTCGTCGGGCCCGGCAAGGTCGGCGGCGCCCTGCTCGACCAGCTGGAAGCGGCGGCGCCGCGACTGTGCCGCGACGCCAACCTCGACCTGCGCCTGCGCGCGCTGGCCACCCGTTCGCGGCTGTGGGCGATCGATCATGGCGACGGCAGCGGCTGGCGCGAACGGATGCAGGGCGAATCCGCACCGGCCGATCTCGACGCCATCGTGTCGCATCTCGAGGCCACTCACTTGCCGCACAAGGTCATCCTCGACTGCAGCGCCAGCGACGCGGTCGCCAGCCGATATCCGCTGTGGCTGGCCGCCGGCATCCACGACATCACCCCGAACAAGCCGGCGGGGGCGGGTCCGCGGGATCGCTACCACGCCATCCGGGCCGCCTGCGCGCACGGCGGCGCGCGCTTC
>NZ_JAMQHN010000058.1 GCF_025993755.1 Thermomonas sp.
TGATCAAACACATATCATATAGTAATTAAATCAATAAGATAGGCCGTTCATGCTGCTGATGCTCGACAATTACGACA
The DNA here is from genome assembly GCF_025993755.1 of Thermomonas sp. Classification (GTDB taxonomy): domain Bacteria; phylum Pseudomonadota; class Gammaproteobacteria; order Xanthomonadales; family Xanthomonadaceae; genus Thermomonas. The sequence goes on from NZ_JAMQHN010000058.1 coordinate 78, forward strand.
GCTTCACCTTCAACCTCGTGCAATACCTGCAGGAACTGGGCGCCGAGGTGCGGGTGGAGCGCAACGATGCGCTCACCGTGGCGCAGATCGTGGCACTGGCGCCCGACAAGATCGTGATTTCACCCGGCCCATGCACTCCCAACGAAGCCGGCGTTTCACTCGACGTGCTACGCGAGCTGGGGCCGACGATTCCGATCTTCGGCGTGTGCCTGGGCTATCAGGCGCTGGGGCAGGTGTATGGCGGCAAGGTGGTGCGCGCCGGCCGGATCATGCACGGCAAGACTTCGCCCATCCACCACGAGGGCAAGGGCGTGTTCGCCGGCTTGCCGACGCCGTTCGAGGCCACCCGCTATCACTCGCTGGTGGTGGAAAAAACCAGCGTGCCCGACTGTCTGGAAGTGACGGCGTGGACGCAGAACGACGATGGCAGCATCGAGGAATTGATGGGCCTGCGGCACCGCGAATTCCCGGTGGAAGGCGTGCAGTTCCACCCCGAATCCATCCTCACCCGGCATGGCCACGCGATGCTGAAAAACTTCCTTGAGCGCAGCGCATGAGCATCACGCCCCAGGACGCGCTGCAACGCGCCATCGAACACCGCGAGATCTTCTTCGACGAAATGGTCGGGCTGATGCGCCAGATCATGCGCGGCGAAGTCTCGCCCGTGCTCACTGCCGCCATCCTCACCGGGTTGCGGGTGAAGAAGGAAACCGTGGGCGAAATTGCGGCGGCTGCCACCGTGCTGCGCGAATTCGCGCGGCCAGTGGCTGTGGCCGAGCGCCAACATATGGTGGATATCGTGGGCACCGGCGGTGATGGTGCGCACACCTTCAACATTTCCACAGCCTCGATGTTCGTGGCCGCTGCGGCTGGTGCCAAGGTGGCCAAGCACGGCAACCGCAGCGTGTCGTCCAAGTCCGGCAGCGCCGACGTGCTGGAGGCGCTGGGGGCCAACATCGAATTGCAGCCGGAGCAGGTGAGCGCCTGTATCGAACGCTGCGGCATTGGCTTCATGTACGCACCGGTGCATCACCCGGCGATGAAGATGGTGGCGCCGGTCCGCAAAGAATTGGGCGTGCGCACGATCTTCAATATTTTGGGCCCGCTCACCAACCCCGCCAATGCGCCCAATACCTTGATGGGTGTGTTTCATCCCGATTTGGTGGGCATCCAGGTGCGCGTGCTGCAAGAGTTGGGCGCGCAGCGCGCGCTGGTAGTGTGGGGGCGCGACAACATGGACGAGCTGTCGCTGGGTGCCGGCACCCTGGTGGGCGAATTGCGCGACGGCAAGGTGCGCGAATACGAATTGCATCCCGAAGATTTCGGCATCGCGATGGCGCATAGCCGCAACTTGAAAGTGGCCGATGCTGTCGAGTCGAAGGCGATGGTGCTGGCAGCGCTGGAGAACCGCGACGGCCTGCCGCGTGAAATCGTCGCCTACAACGCCGGCGCGGCGCTGTATGTGGCCGGTATAGCGGAGGACATCGGCGACGGCATTGCGCGTGCACGCAAGGCGCTGGCCGACGGCTCGGCGAAGGCGAAGCTGGAGGTCTACGTCGCCGCCACCCGGGAACTGGCGGGCGCTTGACGCGCCCGCCGCCGCGCCCCAGTCTGCCCGGATGCCTGCCGCGACGCCTTCCGCACTGACCCTGCTCCGCAACGCCGAGCTGTACGCCCCGGAGCCGCTCGGCCACGGCCACCTGCTGGTCGGGGGCGGGAAGGTGCTGTGGATGGGGGCCGAGGATCCCGGCCTGCCGGCGGCGCTGGGCGCCGAGGTGGTCGATCTGGAAGGCCGCGCGCTGGTGCCGGGCTTCATCGACAGCCATGTTCACGTCACCGGCGGCGGCGGCGAGGCCGGACACGCGACGCGGGTGCCGGCACCGGGCCTGAGCCGCTACACCCGCGCCGGCGTGACCACCGTGGTCGGGCTGCTGGGCACCGACGACCTTGCGCGCGGCATGAAGGATCTGCTCGCCCACGTATACGGGCTGCGCGAGGAAGGACTGTCGGCGTTCGCCTGGTGCGGCGGCTACCACCTGCCGCCATCCACCCTGACCGGCAGCGTGCGCGGCGACATCGCGCTGGTCGAGCCGGTGATCGGCGTCGGCGAACTGGCGCTGTCCGACCACCGTTCCAGCCAGCCGACGTTGAACGAGCTGCTGCGGGTGGCCTCCGAGGCCCACGTCGGCGGCCTGATGAGCGGCAAGGCCGGCGTGGTGCACCTGCATCTGGGCGACGGCGGGCGCGGGCTGGATCTGGTGCGGCGTGCGCTGGACGGCAGCGAGCTGCCGCCAAGGGTATTCCAGCCCACCCACGTCAACCGCAGGAAAGCGCTGTTCGAGGAAGGGCTGGCGTTGGCGCTGCGCGGCTGCCACATCGACATCACCGCGTTTCCGGTCGAAGAGGGCGAGGACGCCTGGGCCGCCGAGGACGCGCTGCTGCGCTATTTCGACAGCGCTGCGCCGCCGCAGCGGGTGAGCGTCAGTTCCGACGGCGGCGGCTGCCTGCCCGGCTTCGACGCCGAGGGTCGGGTGACGCACATGGACGTGGGCGATTCCATGGCGCTGGCCCAAACCCTGAAGCGGCTGTTGGTGCGCGGCGTGCCGCTGGCGCGCGCGCTGCCGGCGTTCACCGCCAACCCCGCCGCGCTGCTGCGGCTGGCGGGCAAAGGCAGGATTGCTGTTGGCGCCGATGCCGATTTGGTGGCGCTGTCGGACGACGGCGGCATCGATGCGGTCTGGGCGCGCGGCGTGGCGCAGGTTTCCGGCGGTGCGGTGCTGCGCCATGGTACGTTCGAGTCCGACTAGCCAAAGAGGAAATACGCAAACGATGTGTCCGAGCAAAGTGGCCGACGGCGAGACGCGCGGCTGGATCGTCCCGATCGGCGGGGCGGAAGACAAACAGGCCCATCCCGACGTGCTGGCCCGCTTCGTCGCCCTGTGCGGCGGCAAGGACGCGCGGATCGCGGTCATTCCCACGGCCAGCGCGCTGAGCGAAACCGGGGCGCAGTACCAGAGGCTCTTCCCGGAACTCGGCGCCGGCCGGGTCGACGTGCTCGATTTCGACACCCGCCGCGACGCCAGCGAGAAGAACCGGCTGGACATCCTCGAACAGGCCACCGGCGTGTTCTTCACCGGCGGCAACCAGCTGCGCCTCTCCACGATCCTCGGCGGCACGCCGGTGGCCAAGCTCATCCGCATCATGAGCGCGCGCGGGGTGACGGTGGGCGGCACCAGCGCCGGCGCCAGCATCCTGTCCGAGCACATGATCGCCTACGGCAGCGAGGGCGCCTCGCCGCGCGCCAGCAGCGTGCGCCTCGCGCCTGGGCTGGGGTTGACCAACCGTTTCATCATCGACCAGCACTTCCGCCAGCGCGACCGCCTCGGCCGGCTGACCGCGGCGATGGCCTACAACCCGTTCGCGGTCGGCATCGGCCTGGACGAGGACACCGCCGCCTTCATCGCGCCCGACAACACGCTGGAAGTGGAAGGCAGCGGCGCCATCACCGTGGTCGACGCCAGCTCGATGAGTTTCTCCTCGATGTCGGAAGTCGGCCAGAACGACGCGGTGTGCATGCTGGGCCTGACCGTGCATATCCTTACCGCAGGCGCCACCTTCAACCTGAGCACGCGCAAGGCCAGCGCCGGCACCCTGGCGCACAGCAAGGACTGAGGGCGCCGCGCATCCATCAAGACAGGCAGTCGTCGCAACCAGCGGTCATCGGAATAACGGGGAGGGCTCGATGCGGATTCTCAATCGCAATGTCTACGTGGGGCCTTCGCAGTACGCGAAGTTCCCGGTCATCCGGATCGAACTCGACCTCGGCGAACTGGAACAATGGCCCACCGCGAAGCTGGGCGAAGGCTTCATCCAGGCGCTGCTGGCCGCGCTGCCGGGCCTGGCCGAACACGGCTGTTCCTACCGCGAGCCGGGCGGCTTCCTGCGCCGCATGCGCGAAGGCGAGGGCACCTGGCTGGGCCATGTGCTCGAACACGTCGCCATCGAGCTGCAGAACGAGGCCGGCGAGGACGTCACCTTCGGCAAGACCCGCAGCGTCGACGACGGCCGCGAGGGCGTGTATTCGGTGGTGTACGAATACGAGCAGCGCGAGGAAGGCATCGCCGCCGGCGAACTGGCGCTGAAGCTGCTCGACTCGCTGCTGCCGCAGCAGCTGCGCACCGTCACCGACGCCGGCTGGAACTGGGAGCACGAGCGCGACGCCTTTATCCGCTACGCCCAGCGCCGCGCGCTCGGGCCGTCCACCGCCTCGCTGGTGCGCGCCGCGCAGGAGCGCGGGATTCCGTGGATGCGGCTGAACGACCAGTCGCTGGTGCAGCTCGGCTACGGCAAGTACCAGCAGCGCATCCAGGCCACCGTCACCGGGCGCACCTCGCATATCGCGGTGGAACTGGCCGGCGACAAGGAGGAAACCAACAAGATTCTCGGCGCACTCGGCCTGCCGGTGCCGCGCCAGGAGCTGGTGCAGTCGGCCGACGCCGCCTGGCGCGCCGCGCGCCGGCTGGACGGCCCGGTCGTGGTCAAGCCCTACAACGGCAACCACGGCCGCGGCATCACCATCAACATCACCGAGGAAGCCGACGTCCGCGCCGCGTTCGAGGCCGCGCGCGAGCACTCGCGCTCGGTCATCGTCGAGACCTACCTGCACGGCGAGGACCATCGTCTGCTGGTGGTCAACGGCGAACTGGTCGCGGCGACACTGCGCACGCCCGGCCACGTCGTCGGCGACGGCAGTTCGACCGTGGCCCAGCTGGTCGAGGTGGTCAACAGCGATCCGCGTCGCGGCGTCGGACACGAGAAGGTGCTGACCCGGATCAAGCTCGACCGCGAGGCCGAGCTGATGCTGGAGCGCAAGGGCTACACCTTCGACTCGGTGCCAGCCGAGGGCGAAACGGTGTTCCTGCGCTCGACGGCGAACCTGTCCACCGGCGGCACCGCCACCGACGTGACGGACATCATCCATCCCGACAACCGCGCCATGGCCGAGCGCGCGGTGCGCGCGATCGGACTGGATGTCGGTGGCGTCGACTTCCTTTCCAGCGACATTGCCGAGAGCTACCGGCGCACCGGCGGCGGCATCTGCGAGGTCAACGCGGCGCCCGGCTTCCGCATGCACATCGCGCCCAGCGAGGGCAAGCCGCGCGACGCGGCCGGGCCGGTGATCGACATGCTGTTCCCGCCGGGGACGCCCACCCGGGTGCCGATCGCCGCCGTGACGGGCACCAACGGCAAGACCACCACCGCGCGCATGCTCGCCCACATCGCCAAGATGGCCGGCTACACGCCGGGCCTGACCACCACCGACGGCGTCTACATCGACGGCCAGCGCACGGTCGAGGGCGACATGACCGGGCCGGTGTCGGCGCGGATGGTGCTGGCCGATCCGCAGATCGATCTTGCCGTGCTGGAAACCGCGCGCGGCGGACTGGTGCGCGCCGGCATGGGCGTGGCCGAGGTCGACGTGGGCGCGGTGCTCAACGTCGCCTCCGACCACCTCGGCATGAAGGGGATCGACACTCTCGAACAGCTGGCCGAGATCAAGCGGATCGTGGTCGAGGCCGCGACCGGCTGCGCCGTGCTCAACGCCGACGATCCCAACGTGCTGAAGATGTCGGCGTGGACCGACGCCAAGGTCATCTGCTACGTGACGATGAACCCGTCGCACCCGCTGGTGCGCGAGCACATCCGCGCCGGCGCGCGCGCCTGCGCCCTGGAGAACGGCGTCAACGGGCACATGATCACGCTCTACGACAAGGGCAGCCACATCCCGCTGCTGTGGACCCACCTGATCCCGGCGACGATGGAAGGCCGCGCCATGCACAACGTGCAGAACGCGATGTTCGCCGCGGCGATGGCGTTCTCGCTGGGCATCAAGCTCGACGCGATCCGCCACGGCCTGCGCACCTTCGACACCACCTTCTTCCAGGCCCCGGGCCGGATGAACGTGTTCGACGAACATCCGTTCAAGGTGCTGATGGACTACGGCCACAACGCCCACGCGGTGAGCGTGATGGCCGACCTCGCCCAACGGCTGGAAGTGACGGGACGCCGGATCGTGGTGGTGGCCGGACCGGGCGACCGCCGCAACGAGGATCTGCGCGAAATCGCCGCCGCGGTGGCCGGACGCTTCGACCACTACATCTGCCGCCGCGACGATTCCCTGCGCGGGCGCGACGGCGACGAGGTGCCGCGGATCATCGCCCGCGAGCTGGTCGCGCGTGGCGTGCCGGAGGCGGCGATCCAGCAGATCCCCGACGAGCAGCAGGCGGTCGATGCCGCGCTGAGGATGGCCAGGCCCGGCGATCTGGTGCTGGTGTTCGCCGATGCGCTCACCCGGACGTGGAAGCAGATCATCCGCTTCCAGCCGGAAGGCGCGGCGCCGGCGCCGGCCCGGGTCGCACCGAAGGCCGCCACGCTGGAAGTGCCGCTGGACGAGCAATTGGTCGCAGCGATGGAAGGCGTGGTGCGCGACGAGCGCGGCCTGCGCTTCGAGCGCGAGGAAAGCGATTGAGCGCGCAGCCCGTTCCGGCTGCCGTTCCGTTCGACGATTCGCGCCGGCTGACCGGCGCGAACCTGTATTTCGACGTGCCGGGCGCGGTTCTGGAAGTCGTTCCAGGAGTCGCGTTCGATGGCGCGGCGCAGGCCCGCTGGCGGCAGCGCGTCGCGCAGGCGCGCAAGGCACTGGGCTGGCCCGATGCCCAGCCTGCTGTCGCGCGCACCCACGCGGGCGGCACGACGCTGGCGATCGCGGCGCCCATCGATGGCCTGTTCACCGCCACCGAAATCAACGAGTGGGCGCTGTACACGGCTCTGGGGCTGCGGTCCGGGCCGGAATCGGTGGATGGCGAAGATCAGCCGCCGCGCCCGCACCCGGCGCATTTCGACGAGGCCGAGGCGCTGCGGCAGCTGGCCGACGCGGCGCGCGCAGAAGCCGTGCGCAACGGGCCGTTGATGGCGCTGCTGGAGGCCGCGCACACGCACGGTCTGCCAGCGCGTGCCGACGACGCGCTGCTATCGATCGGCGAAGGCGCGACTTCGCAGCAATGGCCACTGGCGGCATTGCCGGAACCGGACGCCGTGGCGTGGCCAAGCCTGCGCGGAATTCCCAAGGCGCTGGTGACCGGATCCAACGGCAAGACCACCACGGTGCGGCTGCTGGCCGCGCTGCTGGCGGACGGTGGCCGCAAGGTCGGCCACAGCTGTACCGACGGCGTGGTGGTGGACGGCGCCCGCGCCACCGCCGGCGATTATTCCGGCCCAGCCGGCGCGCGCGCCGTGCTGCGCGCTCCCGGTGTGCAGGCGGCCGTGCTGGAAACCGCGCGCGGCGGGATGCTGCGGCGCGGGCTGGCGGTGGACGACGCCGATGCGGCGATCGTCACCAACGTCAGCGCCGATCATTTCGGCGAATACGGCATCGACGACCTCGATGCGCTGGCCGAGGTCAAGCTGGTGGTCGCCAAGGGACTGCGGCCCGACGGCCTGCTGGTCCTCAATGCCTCCGATCCATTGCTTGCGGCGCACGCGGCGCATGTGCAGGGCAGGCGCATCGGCTGGTTCGCGCAGGATCTGGAACAAGCACGCGCACGCGGCCTTCCCGCCTGCGGCGGACGCGACGGGAAGCTGCGATTGGCGACGGAAACCGTGGAATACGATCTGGGCGCGATCGCCGACATGCCGCTGACGGTCGGCGGCGCGGCCCGCTACAACATCGAGAACATCGCCGCCGCCGCGCTCGCCGCGCACGCGCTGGCGGTGCCGCCGGACCGCATCGCCGCGGTGCTGTCCCGGTTCGGCGCAAGCAATGCCGACAACCCGGGCCGCCTGCAGCGCTGGCATCTTGGCGGCGTCGAGGTCGTGCTCGACTACGCGCACAACCCCGAAGGCCTGCAGGGCCTGTTCGAACTGGCCTCCGGATTGCGCCACGGACGCATGGCCCTGCTGCTCGGCCACGCCGGCAACCGCCGCGACGAGGACTACCGCGCCGTGGCCGAGGTGGTTGCAAGGGCACGACCGGACCGGGTCTGGCTCAAGGACATCGGCGGCAACTATCTGCGTGGCCGCAAGTCGGGCGACGTGGCCCATATCCTGCACGATGCCCTGCACGGGTTCGGCATGCCGCTGGATGCGCTGCCGATCTGTCTTGATGAAGCGCAGGCCGCACGCGAAGCACTGGCGTGGGCCGAAAACGGCGACCTGCTGCTGCTGCCGGTGCACGAGCCGTCCAGGCGCGAGGCGGTCGTGGCCTTGCTGGATCGCCTGCAGGCCGCAGGCTGGCGCGCAGGGCAGGCGTTGCCATGAACCCGGGTTGCCGCGCCGCGCGGCCTACCAGCTGAACAACTTGTAATACACCAGCGGCCCGCGCCTGGCGTCGCGCTCATCGACCAGGCCGTCGCCATTGCGGTCGTAGATGTAGTACGTGACCCCGCGCAGCGGCACCACCTTGACCATCTTCAACTGGCCGCCGAGGCGGTATTCGGTGATGACGTCGCCGTTGGGCTCGGTGTGCGTGGCCGGCACCGCGCCTTCCGGAATCGGCGGTTCCGGCTCGGGCGCGACGCTGGCACAGGCGCAGAGCGCGAACGCGGCGATGAACGTCAGTGCAAGGCGCATGGCGATACTCCGATTGCAGGCGGGTCAAGTATGCAGGATGCGCCGCGAAATGCCGATGATTCCGGCGTGCCCGGCCTATGTCTCCAGGAATCCGCCCGACTGCCGCTTCCACAGCTGCGCGTACAGCCCGCCCTGCGCCAACAATTCCGCGTGGCTGCCCTGCTCGACGATGCGGCCGGCGTCCATCACGATCAACCGATCCATCGCGGCGATGGTGGACAGCCGGTGGGCGATCGCGATGACCGTCTTGCCCTGCATCAGTCGATACAGATTCTCCTGGATCACCGCTTCGACTTCCGAATCCAGCGCCGAGGTCGCTTCGTCCAAAACCAGGATCGGCGCGTTCTTGAGCAGCACGCGGGCGATGGCGATGCGCTGGCGCTGGCCGCCGGAGAGCTTCACCCCACGCTCTCCCACCCGGGCGTCCAACCCGCGCCCGCCATGGGAATCGGCCAGTTCTGCGATGAAGCCGTCGGCGCTGGCCTGGCGCACGGCTTCCATCAGATCTTCCTCGCTGGCGTCGGGTCGCCCATAGAGGACGTTCTCCCGCACCGTGCGATGCAGCAGCGAGGTGTCCTGCGTCACCACGCCGATCTGCGCACGCAGCGAGTCCTGTTGCACGCTGGCGATGTCGATGCCATCCACGGTGATGCGCCCGGCCTCGACGTCGTGGAAGCGCATCAGCAGGTTCACCAGGGTCGATTTGCCCGCGCCGCTGCGGCCGACCACGCCGATCTTCTCCCCCGGCGCGATGGCAAGATCAAGATGTTCGATCACGCCGCTGCCCTTGCCGTAGTGAAACGACACGCCCTCATAGCGGATTGCTCCGCGCACCTTGGGCAGCTCCGGCGCATCGGGAGCGTCATCGACGGTCGGCGGCAACGCAATCGAGCCGATCCCGTCACGCACGGTGCCGACGTTCTCGAACAGTGCCGACAGCTCCCACATGATCCAGTGCGACATCCCCAGCAGCCGCAGTGCCAATGCCCCGGCCACGGCAATCGCGCCGGTCGTCATCGCGCCCCGCAACCACAGCCAGATCCCCAACGCCGCAACGGAAAACAACAGCAACATGTTCAGCGCATACAGCAGGCTGTAAACCCTGGTGACGAGCCGCATCTGCCGATGGACGGTGGCAAGGAAACCGTCCATCGCCTCGCGCGCATAGGCCTGCTCGCGGCGCGAGTGCGAAAACAGCTTGACCGTGGCGATGTTGGTATAGCTGTCGACGATCCGTCCGGTCATGGTCGAGCGCGCATCGGCCTGCGCGCTGGACACGATGCCCATGCGCGGCACGAACCAGCGCATCAGCAGACCGTAGCCGAGCAGCCACGCCGCGAACGGCAGCAGCATCAACAGGTCGGCGCTGGCCGCCACCACCAGCATGCCGCCGAAATACACCAGCACGTAGTTGCCGATGTCGAACAGCTTGATGACGGTTTCGCGCACCGCCAGCGAGGTCTGCATCAGCTTGGTGGCGATGCGTCCGGCGAACTCGTCCTGGAAGTAACCCATCGACTGCCGCAGCAGGTAGCGGTGGACGTTCCAGCGGATCCGCATCGGGAAATTTCCGAGCAGGGTCTGGTGCTGCACGGCCGAGTTCAGCCATACCAGCAGCGGCAGGCATGCCAGCACCAGCGCCGCCATCCACGCCAGCCGCGGGCCTTCCAAGGCCAGGAAGTGCGTCACTCCCAGTTCCGTCATCCGATCCACCAGCGCGCCGACGTAGGCGTACAGGGCGACCTCGGATACTGCGATCGCGGCGGTGGTTGCCGCCATCAACGCCAGCCACGGCTCGGCGCCGCGGGTGAAGTGGCGGCAAAACGCATACAGGCTGGCCGGAGGTTGCGCCGGCGGCGCCTCCGGAAACGGATCGAGTCGGGTTTCGAACCAGCGCAGCATGCGGGCGTTCCACGGATCGAACGGACATTGTGCCAGCGCCACGCCCATCGGCCGCCCTCCGGCGGCATCCCGGAGTCCTTTGCAGACCCCCCCTCTGCGGAGTGCGCCTTCGCGTTGCGTTTCCTGCCATCCCGGTACCTTCGGGATGACGCAAATCCAAAGCGACGCTGGCATTAGAATCCACGCATGGCACGCCTTGTCCTGATCGACGGTTCTTCCTACCTCTATCGCGCCTTCCATGCGTTGCCGCCGCTCAGCAATGCCGACGGCGAGCCGACCGGCGCCCTGTTCGGCGTGGTCAACATGCTGCGCGGGCACCTGAAGGAAGCGCCCGAGCACATCGCCTTCGTGATCGACGCGCCTGGCAGGACCTTCCGCGACGACCTGTATCCCGACTACAAGGCCAACCGCCCGCCGATGCCGGACGACCTGCGCGCGCAGGTCGCGCCGATGCTGCAGATCGTCGAGGCGCTCGGCATCCCGATCCTGCGCGTGCCCGGGGTCGAGGCCGACGACGTGATCGGCACGCTGGCGCTGCAAGGCGCGGCCGAAGGCATCGACGTCACCATCTCCACCGGCGACAAGGACTTCGCGCAGCTGGTGCGTCCCGGCGTGGCGCTGGTCAACACCATGACCGGCGGCCGCATGAAGACCGACGCCGAGGTGCTGGCCAAGTTCGGCGTGCGCGCCGACCAGATCGTCGATTACCTGTCGCTGATGGGCGATGCCGTGGACAACGTCCCCGGCGTGGACAAGTGCGGGCCGAAGACGGCGGCGAAATGGCTGGGCGAATACGGCACGCTGGACGGGGTGATCGAACACGCCGACGCGATCCAAGGCAAGATCGGCGAGCATCTGCGCGCGGCGCTGCCGCGGCTGCCGCTCAATCGGGCGCTGGTGACGATCAAGACCGACGTGGCGCTGGACGCGGGGCCGGACGCGCTGGCGCTGCGCTCGCCCGATGTCGAAGCGCTGCGCGCGCTCTATGCGCGCTACGGCTTCAGGCAGGCGCTGAAGGAACTGGACGGCGGCGGAAACGGCGCGGATGTGGCGCGGGTGCCGAACGCCGGCAGACGCTTCACCGCGTCCGCACCGGACACGCCGGCGACCGCACCCGATCCGGCGCTGGCCGCTCCCGGCGACTACGAAGCCGTGCTCACACCCAAGCAGCTCGACGCCTGGATCGCACGGCTCGATGCCGCGGACGAATTCGCCTTCGACACCGAAACCGATTCCCTCGACCCGCTGCGCGCCCACCTGGTCGGCTTGAGCCTGAGCGTCGAACCCGGCAAGGCCTGCTACATCCCGCTCGCGCACGCCTATCCGGACGCGCCCGCGCAGCTCGACCGCGACGCCGTGCTGGCGGCGCTGCGGCCACTGCTGGAGGACCCGCGCAAGCGCAAGCTGGCGCAGAACGGCAAGTACGACATGCACGTGCTGCGGCGCCACGGCGTCGCGGTCGCGGGCTACGCCGACGACACCCTGCTGGAAGGCTTCGTACTCGACGCCGGCCTGGCCCGCAACGACCTGGACTCGCTGGCCAGGCGCCACCTCGGCTACGAGACCCTCAAGTACGAGGACGTGGCCGGCAAGGGCGCCAAGGCGATTCCGTTCTCCAGCGTGCCGGTGGAGGAGGCCACCCGCTATTCCGGCGAGGATGCCGACATCGCCCTGCGCCTGCACCGCACCCTGCTGCCGCGGCTGCAGGCCGAGCCGGCGCTGCTTTCGGTGTACCGCACCATCGAGATGCCGCTGGTGCCGGTGCTGGCGCGGGTGGAGGAAAACGGCGTGCTGATCGACACCACCGAACTTCGCCGGCAGTCGGCCGATCTGGCGCGGCGAATGCTGGCCGCGCAGCAGCGCGCCCACGCGTTGGCCGGCCGCGCCTTCAACCTGGATTCCCCCAAGCAGCTCAGCGCCCTGCTGTTCGACGAACTGAAGCTGCCGGCGCTGGTGAAGACGCCGGGCGGGGCTCCTTCGACCAACGAGGAGGCACTGGCAGCCATCGCCGACGAACACGAGCTGCCTCGCCTGATTCTCGAATACCGCGGGCTGGCCAAGCTACGCGGCACCTACACCGACAAGCTGCCGGACATGGTCAACCCGAGCACGGGCCGCGTGCACACCAGCTACCACCAGGTCGGCGCGGCAACCGGCCGGCTGTCGTCCTCCGACCCCAACTTGCAGAACATTCCCACCCGCAGCGAGGACGGTCGCCGCATCCGCACCGCTTTCATCGCGCCTCCGGGCCGCAAGCTGGTGGCGTTCGACTATTCCCAGGTCGAGCTGCGGATCATGGCCCACCTGTCCGGCGACGCGGCCCTGCTGCGCGCGTTTGCCCACGGCGACGACATCCACCGGGCCACCGCCGCCGAGGTATTCGGCAAGCCGCTGGCCGAGGTCAGCGGTAGTGAGCGACGTGCCGCCAAGGCCATCAACTTCGGGTTGATGTACGGCATGGGCGCATTCGGGCTGGCGCGCCAGATCGGCGTCTCGCGCGGGCAGGCGCAGGACTACATCGCCCTGTATTTCAGCCGCTACCCGGGCGTGCACGAATTCATGGAACGCACCCGCCGACAGGCGCGCGAAAGCGGCTTCGTGGAAACCGTGTTCGGACGCAGGCTCAACCTCGATGCCATCCACTCGCGAAGCGCCTCCCAGCGCGCCAGCGCCGAACGCGCCGCGATCAATGCGCCGATGCAGGGCACCGCTGCCGACATCATCAAGCGTGCGATGGTGGCCGTGGATGACTGGATGGCCGGTCATCGCGACCAGGCGCTGATGATCATGCAGGTGCATGACGAACTGGTGTTCGAGGTTGAAACCGGCTTTGTTCCGGAGCTTGTTTCCGCGGTGACGGCACGCATGCAGGGCGCGGCCGAACTGCGGGTTCCGCTGGTGGTGGATTCGGGTGTCGGCGACAACTGGGACCAGGCGCACTGAATCGTGGAAGCACCCGGCCAGTCCGCCGGGTTTTTTCCAGCGTCATCGAGTCCGGTCCGTGCGGGACTCGATACCCACCATCCGGGCGTCCGCATGCCCAGCCGCTGACGCACCATTTTTGGCGCACCGCAACACCGGGACGATCGACGTCGCCTTGCCGCCTGCCCGATCAACGCGGCCCCGTGACGCGCGTCGCAGATCAGGAAACCGTGAGTTCCTTCACAGGAATCGCGCAGCGCAAACACTGGTGCGCGCAAGCAAACGGAAAGCAATGAATGCCTCCTGAATCGCAATGGGAAAACAGCGAAATCTTCACGAACCATCCATGCTTCGCGTGGTCTCATTACACGCGACAGGTGCAACGCCTGTTGCAGATCACAACCCCTCCCCTGGTGTGATCGACTGGAAGGAACAGGCCCTCCCCAACCTGCCTTCCCCCCCCAGCCCCACGGCCCACCCCTGGCCGTGGGGCTTTTTGTTGGCCGCGTTTTCTCCGTCGTTTGAAGCGTCGTTTCAACCCAACGCCAGGCATTTCCTTGAGCCAACAAAAAGGCCCGGCATTGCCGGGCCTTTTCGCATTGCGTTGGAACTGCAGCGATTACCAGGAATAGCGGAATGACGCCTGACCGCCCAGCACGCTGTTGAACGTGCCGCCGTCGGTCCAGTTGCCGCCGATCGTGAACCCGAAGCCTCCCTTCTCCACGCCCACGCCAA
>NZ_JAMQHN010000059.1 GCF_025993755.1 Thermomonas sp.
CAGGCAGAGGCGTCCGCGCGCGCCGACGTTCCGGCAGCGGACGCCGCGGCCGGCGCGACGGATGCGGGAGCCGCGGTGGCAGCCGATGACGACGGCATCGACGCCGCAGCGCCTCCGCGATCGCAACCGACCATCACGGCAGGCAGCAGAAGCGCAAGCAGCGCGCCGGAAACGACAGATTTCATGCAGTCAGCCTCGTGGTGCCGCCCATCGCCGGGGCCGGGAATGCCCGCAAGTCGCGATCGACGACGTCTGCAACTGGAACGCAGTTTCTGCTGCGCCGAGGCCATCCGCGGCGCCCGCGACGGTCAGCTCACGCGGGCAACCAGGATGACGCCTGGATCGTCCGCGTGCTCCAGCAGCAGCCGGCGCACCCGATCCTGCCAGACCTCGCCGAAGGCCTTGCGCACCTCGGCGCTGGCGTCCGGGGCCATCGCCTGGCCCATCAGCATCCGCATCTGCGGGGCCGGCGGCACGCTGGAAAAATCCAGCGCCAGGCGCACCTGCGCGCCGTCATCGGTGCGCTGGAACTCGGCGACGCCCTCGGCGCCGCTGCCGTAGCCCAGCAGGCCGCTGCGCACGAAGTGGCCGCCGATGCCGTGAAAGCCGTTGTCGGCCGCCGCACCGGTGACCAGGGTGAACACCTGCGCGATGACGCCGGTGGTGCCCTCGCCTTCGTGCCCGCTCATCGTCACCGCCACCCCGCCGCGCTCGGCCGGCCGGTCGGGGAACAGCGCCTTCAGGCCCGCGCGCGCCATCAGCCATGCGCCGGCGACCGTCGGGCAGGAATGCCCGGCCAGCCGCACCGCGTCGGCATAGCCATACTCGATCCGTCCGCCTTCCGCCGCGCCCAGAAATTCGGACAGCGGATCGTGGACCTGGATCTTGGGGGCCTGGTCGAAAAACGCCGGAAAGCTCATTGGCTCACTCTTCCGGAAGACCGGTGATGCCGAAGTCGATCACCACGCCATCCTGGCCGCGCTGGCGGTATTCGACCGTCAGGTTCTCGCCGAAGCGCTCGTTGAGCTGGTGCAGCAGCGGAATCGGGTCGTGGTCGTTGACGAAGCGCATGGTTTCGCCATTGCGCAGCGCGCCGAGCGCGCCGAAGATCGCCGAGTGGCGGAACCGGCGGGCGATGCCGCGGGCGTCGAAAACATGGACGTTGGGTTCGGGATCGAGCTGGTAAGACATGCCTTGACTCCAGTGTGCAGTGCGCCGCGCATGCTACGCCGCGCGCGGCGGACCGCATTGACATGGGTCACGGCAGGACAACTCGTGAAAGGCCGCGCCCCCAGCCGCCTGAAATCCAGGCGGGGTGGTCGCTTTACAGTGCTACTGCGATAATAAGAGGTTCAGGCCCCGTAGCTCAGCTGGATAGAGCGTCCCCCTCCTAAGGGGAAGGTCGCCCGTTCGAATCGGGCCGGGGTCGCCAACCGCGCGCGTTGCGCATTCGGTGTCGCGGGCACCGTCCGCCTTCGCAACGGCCCAATTCCCCCAAGTTTCCTGGAGCACGCCATGACCCACCCCATCCTCAGCCAGCTCGGCCTGACCACCGAGCAGTCCGGCACTTACCTCGGCAACGGGGAATGGTCGAATACCGCGGATGCAGGCGTGCTGGAGCCGATCAATCCCACCACCGGCGAGGTGCTGGCCCGAGTGCACGCTTCCAGCAAGGCCGACTACGATGCCATCGTCGAACGTGCGCAAGCCGCATTCAAGGTCTGGCGCACCACCCCGGCGCCACGCCGTGGCGAGGCCATCCGCCTGTGCGCCGACGCCCTGCGTACGCACAAGGACGCACTGGGCTCGCTGGTCGCGCTGGAGATGGGCAAGTCCAAGCCCGAGGGCGACGGCGAGGTGCAGGAAATGATCGACATCGGCGACTTCGCGGTCGGCCTGTCGCGCCAGCTCTACGGCCTGACCATGCACAGCGAGCGCCCCGGCCACCGCATGTACGAACAATGGCATCCGCTGGGCATCGTCGGAGTGATCTCGGCCTTCAACTTCCCGGTCGCGGTATGGGCCTGGAACAGCTTCATCGCCGCCATTTGCGGCGACATCACGATCTGGAAGCCCTCGCCCAAGGTGCCGCTGTCGGCCATTGCCGCCACCCGGATCTGCAACGAGGCGCTGCGCAAGGGCGGCTTCCCGGACATCTTCTTCCTGTTCAACGACGGCGGCGTCGAACTGGCGCAGGAATTCGTCGACGATCCGCGCATCGCGCTGATCAGCTTCACCGGCAGCACCAAGGTCGGCCGCGCCATCGGCGAGCGCGTTGCCCGCCGCATGGGCCGCAGCCTGCTGGAACTGGGCGGAAACAACGCGATCATCGTCGACGAGACCGCCGACCTCGCGCTGGCGATCCCCGCCATCGTGTTCGGCGCGGTCGGCACCGCCGGCCAGCGCTGCACCACCACTCGCCGCCTGATCGTGCATGAAAGCCGCTACGACGACGTGCTGGCCAAGCTCAAGGCCGCCTACAAGCAGGTCGAGGGCAAGATCGGCGATCCTACCGACCCTCACAACCTGATGGGCCCGCTCAACAGCAAGGACGCGGTGGACGCCTTCCTCGACGCCATTGCCAAGGCCAGGGCCGCCGGCGGCACGGTCGAATCCGGCGGCAGCGCGATCGACCGGCCCGGCAACTTCGTTCTGCCGACCATCATCTCCGGGCTGACCAACGATGCCGACATCGTCCAGCACGAAACCTTCGCGCCGATCCTGTACGTGATGAAGTTCCGCGACATCCAGGAAGCCATCGCCATGCAGAACGCGGTGCCGCAGGGACTGTCCTCGGCGATCTTCACCACCGACCTGAAGAATTCCGAGGCCTTCCTGTCCGCCTCGGGCTCGGACTGCGGCATCGCCAACGTCAACATCGGCACCAGCGGCGCCGAGATCGG
>NZ_JAMQHN010000060.1 GCF_025993755.1 Thermomonas sp.
AAACAGATGGTGCGCGTCCCGGAACGGCCCCTGCGGCGGTTTGGCGCGGTTGCCGCTTTAATTGTGTCTATTCCGCATCATTAATGCCCGTTCGGCCGCCGGCTGCCTGCTTTTGCGCCATTAAAATCCCCGCAAACCCGGATACCGAAGGTGGAACCGGGGAACCTGAGCAACCTGGACGCGGGGCCAGAGAATGCGCTTGGCAAGTCGCTGGCTGTCGGTCGGGGTGGGGGCTGCGCTTCTGGCGCTGGCCGGCGGCGTCTCGCCCGCAAGCGCGCAATGTGCGCCGGCGACGCCCTGCGCGGGTCCGCTGATCAACCTCGGCGTTTTGGGGCTCCAACCCGGATATGGCGGACAGTATGTAGGTTGGTCGTCTGCCTATGGCGTGAGCGCCGACGGCTCGGTCGTCGTAGGCGTCAGCACCATCGACAGCGATCACGAAGGCGGCGGCTACCACGCCTTCCGCTGGGTGGGCGGCACCATGACAGGCCTCGGCACCCTGGGCGGGTCTTATTCCGAGGCCCGTGCGGTGAGCGCCGACGGCTCGGTCGTGGTCGGTACGAGCTACCGGGGCGACGACGAATACGGTTCGGACAGACACGCCTTCCGCTGGGTGGGCGGCACCATGACAGGCCTCGGCACCCTGGGCGGGTCTTATTCCGAGGCCCATGCGGTGAGCGCCGACGGCTCGGTGGTGGTCGGCTGGGCCAGCATCATCGACTCGCAAAAGGCCCACGCCTTCCGCTGGACGCAGGGCGGCGGCATGGTCGGCCTCGGCACTTTGGGTGGAAATTATTCGGCTGCTTATGGCGTGAACGCCGACGGCTCGGTCGTGGTCGGATCGACCACCACCGAAACGGACATTACCGAGGCCTTCCGCTGGACGCAGGCGACCGGAATGGTCGGCCTCGGCACTTTGGGTGGAAATTATTCGGCTGCTTATGGCGTGAACGCCGACGGCTCGGTCGTGGTCGGGTCCAGTTACCTGGGGCCCGGTGACGGTTCGGACAGGCACGCCTTCCGCTGGACGCAGGGCGGCGGCATGGTCAGCCTCGGCACCCTGGGTGGTTATTATTCAGAGGCTTATGCGGTGAGCGCCAACGGCGCGGTCGTGGTCGGCCAAAGCGTAACCTCCGATTATATTCAGCACGCCTTCCGCTGGACGCAGGCGACCGGAATGGCCAACCTCCACACGCTTCTCGCCGCTGCCGGCGTCGACATGACCGGCATCTATCTGAATAGGGCAACAGGCGTTTCCACGGACGGGCAGTTCATCGTCGGGACCGGCCACGGTTTCCCCGAAGCGGGTGGCTATGATCGCGCCTATCTCGTGCGCTACGACGACGGGGCCGGCGGCGGCGAAACCCCGATCGCGGGCGTGACGTCGTCCGGCTCGGTGCAGGACTCGGTCAACAACCTGTCGAACGCGCATGCGCAGACCATGATCCATCAGCACGGCTTCGCCGGGCCGCTGCTGGGCGGCGACAAGCCGATGGGACTCGGCAGCGAGGCCGGCATGTTCGCCTCGGCGGGCTCGTTCTCGGGAGGCGGACATGCGCGCTACGCCAGCGCCAACGGCGTGACGCTTCTCGGCGGCATCGCCTATGCGCGCGAGAATTATGCCACCGCCGAGTTGAAGAGCAGCGTGATCGGCGCCATCGCCATGCAGTATGTCGCCGATCTCGGCACCTGGTGGCGGCCGTTCGCGGAGGCCGGCGGCTGGCTCACGGCGAACGCGGACATGACTTTCGAGCGCAGCTACGCGAACGGCGCCGGGATCGCGACCGGCATCGGCGATACCAGCGGCGACCTCTCCTATTTCTATGGACGCGCGGGCGTGGTTTTCGCGCAATCGCCGTCGAGCCAGTTCGTGCTGTCGGGAGAGATCGGGCGCGAGCGGCTGAAAACCTCCGCCTATGCCGAGCCGGACGGCCCGCAGAACCCGTTCCCCGCCGTCATCTCCGGCGGCACCGACCGCATGAACGTGGCCAAGATCAGGCTGCAAGCCTCGCACAGCTTCGATCAGCGATTCGACGGCACGCTGTCCGGCGCCTGGGCGCACGGCTTCGACCGCAGGACCGACCTCACCGCGACCGTGCTCGCGTTCGGCACGGTCAGGCCGGACATGGTGCGCAATTACGACTGGTTCGAATACGGCGCCCGGCTCGGCTACAAGCTGACCGAGGCCATGACGCTCGACGTCTTCGCCAACGGCGTGTCGGGCGAGGACGGCATCGGCACCAAGATACATGCCGGCGCCGGCCTGCGCGTGCGGTTCTGATCCGGCGGGCCGTCGAAGACGCCTTCCTTGGAGTCTGGTTCAGTGGGATTGAATCACTTTCCGTTCGCCCCCG
>NZ_JAMQHN010000061.1 GCF_025993755.1 Thermomonas sp.
AGGCTGCCCTGGATTTCGCCGAGGTCGTTCAGCAGATCCCCGCGCAGCGCCGGATCGGACAACTGCTGCGGGGTGAGGCCGCGGATGCCGTCGGCGACCACCTGTGCGGGCGAACGGGCATTGCTGCCGCGCTCCAGCGGGTCCTGCTCGCGGAACACCGACATCACGAGGTTCTTCAGTTGCTCCGAGCGCTGCGCCTGCATCCGTGCTTCGCGCATCTGCTGCACGGCCAGGCCCAGCCCGACCACCAGCGCCACGATGATGCCGAGCACCGCGGCCAGCGCCCAGCGGTAGCGGCGCGCAAACCAGCGCAGGCGATAGCCGCGCGAGGCGCTGCGCACCGTCACCGGCTGGCCGTCGAGCCAGCGGCGCAGGTCCTGCGCCAGCGCGTCGGCGCTGGGATACCGTTGTTCCGGCGCCTGCGCAAGGCAGGTGGCCACGATCGCCGACAGGTCGCCGGACACGCTGCGCAGCAGGCGTTTGCGGTTGCCGCCGCGCCGCGCCAGTTCGTCGTCGACGAGGGTGCGCGCCGCTTGCCGCAGGCTGCGCGGCGCATCGTCCAGGGTGCGCAGCAGGCTGGCCATCGGCATGTCGGCGGTGACGCCGAAGGGATGGCCGCCGACCAGCAGCGCGTGCAGCATCAGGCCGAGCTGATAGATGTCGGTGGCGGCCGTGGCCGGCTTGCCCTGCAGCTGCTCCGGCGCCGCGTACTGCGGCGTCATCACCAGTTCGCGGGTGGCGTCCAGCCCGACGCCCTCCTCCAGCAGCTTGGCAATGCCGAAATCCAGCAGGTGGACGCGCCCGTCGCCGTCCACCAGCACGTTGTCGGGCTTCAGGTCGCGGTGGATGACCATGTGCCGGTGCGCGTACTGCACCGCATCGAGCACCTGCAGGAACAGCGTGACCCGCGCGCGCGCATCCAGCTGCCTGCCGTCGCACCAGCGGTCGATGCGCTGGCCTTCGACGTAGGCCATCGCGAAGTAGGGCTGTCCGTCCGCGCTGACGCCGCCGTCGATCAGACCGGCGATGTTGGGATGGTCGAGCTGGGCGAGGATGCCGCGTTCGCGCAGGAAGCGTTCGCGCGCGGCGGGGGTATCCACGCCGGCGCCGACCCGCTTGATCGCGACGCGCTGGCGGAAGCCGTCGCCTTCGCGTTCGCCCAGCCAGACCGTGCCCATGCCGCCCTGGCCCAGCGGCGCCAGCAGCAGCCACGGGCCGAGCATCTGCCCGGACTCAAGCGGTGGAGCCTGCGCGTTGTCCGGAAGCAGGTGGCTTGCCCACTGCGCCAGCCGGTCGCGGGCGTCGTCGGAATTCTCGCAACGGCTGTCGGCCGCCAGCAGGCGCTCGACTTCAGCGCATAGGGCAGGGTCGTCCCGGCGCAGTGCTTGCATCCGGGCATCGCGTTCTTCCTGCGGGAGTTCGACCAGCACATCGAACAGCGCGAACGCGCGCGCGCTCTGCTCAGACGCCATCTGCGGCGTCCAACTCGGCCTGCAGGAAGGCGCGAACGCGCCGCCAGTCGCGGCGCAAGGTGCGGTCGCTGATGCCGAGGATGGTCGCGGTCTCTTCTTCGGTATAGCCGCCGAAATAGCGCAACTCCACCATCTGTGCGCCGCGCAGGTCGATGCTCGACAGCCGTTCCAGCGCGGCGTCGAGCGCGAGGACTTCCTCGGCGGAACGCGTGGCGTCCTGGTGGTATTCGTCCAGGGTGACGTGAATCCCGGAGCGCTTGCCGGCGTTGGCGTGGCGTGCCATACCCACCAGCACCTGGCGCATCGCGCAGGCCGCCAGCGCCATCAGGTGCCCGCGCTCGCTGGGCGCGGGGGAGTTGCCGGCGCACAGCTTGAGGAAGGTCTCGTTGACCAACACCGTCGTTTCCGACCAGCGCCCCATCCGCCGCAGCTGCGAGCGCGCCAGCCGCTTGAGTTCGGCATAGGCGGAAGCATAGGCCTCCTGGAACGCCTGCACGCGTGCGGCAGGTGCTGCTGCGAGCCACGATGCGGCGGTCAGAGTGGTCGCTTGCCCGTCGTCGTCCATCAGGCGCATTGTCGGGCTTGTCTGCCGTCGGCGCCACTGCGTTCCGAAGACAGCGCTTTGCGGACGTGCGGCAGGTGACCTCTGAAATCATTCGACGAAGGACAGACACCAGCAGACCGGCGTGTCCATGACAAGTGCAGCGTTTTCTGCAGCTGGCTCTCGGCCTGGCGTGCAGGCCCGGCGCCCGGGACTTGAAAGCCCCGTCCGACGAAACCACGCATGCTGCGACGAAAGCGGGCTGCTCCGGATTGATCGGTGCGTGGCGGAACCGCACACTGGCACTCGCAGCGCAAACGCCCGCAGCCCTTGCGGCCGTCGTTGCCGAGGAGGTTGTCCATGCGTAGTTGGCTCATCGGTCTTGCCCTAGCCACGGGCGCCCTCGCGCCCGCCTGGGGCTTCACGCAGGCAGCTCCGGCAACCGCGGCGCCACTGGGCGATCTGTCCACCGTCAATCGCGCCATCCACGTTCCGGCAGGGGCCCGTGCGGGCGAGCTGGAATCGGTCAATGGCGCCATCCGGGTGGACGACGGCGCCAGCTTCAAGAGCGCCGAGGTCGTCAACGGCGCCATCGCCCTCGGGTCGCGGGTGACGGCCAGCGGCGGGCTGGAAACCGTCAATGGCCGGATCGAAGTCGGTTCCGGAAGCCGGATAGGCGGACATATCGAAACCGTCAACGGCGGCGTGCAGCTCAACGGTTCCAGCGTGACGGGCGGAATCGAGACCGTGAACGGGGGCATCACGCTGCTTCGCTCCAGCGTCGGCGGCAGTCTGGAGACGGTCAATGGCGATCTGCGCATCGGCAGCGGCAGCGTGGTGCGCGGCGATCTGATCGTGCGCAAGCCGCACGGATGGTTCAACCGATCCAAGCCTCCCAAGGTCACGATCGAAGCCAATGCCACGGTCGAGGGACGGCTGCTGTTCGAACGCGAAGTGACCCTCGTGATCGACCCGGCGGCCCGGGTTGCCCACCCGAAGCCGGTGACGCACTGATCCGCAGCGGAACAGGCGCCGGATCTGCGTCTGCGTTCTTCTCGCCCGCCGCGCCGATAGAATCCGGTTCTATTCGACGCACGACGATGCCGAGGGCGCCATGATCGAGCAGGACGCGAATCTGGAAACGCTGGAGCGTTCGCTGATCGACATGGCGGTGGAAAGCTGGCGCTTCTCGCGCCTGTTTGCGCGCGTGGCCGGCAAGCTGGATGCGGGGGAGTCCGGCCGCTATCTCGGCCAATTGCGTTCTTTCCAGAAGAAGATCGAGGACGGTCTGGCGGCCAACGGGTTGCATCTGGTCGACGTCGAGGGCCAGCCGTACGACCCCTGGATGGCGGTGTCGGCGCTGAACCTCGGCGATTTCGGGCCGGATGAGGCGTTGGCGGTGGACCAGATGCTCGAACCGGTCATCATGGGACCCACCGGCTTGCGTCGTGCGGGCACGGTTTTGCTGTGGAGAATGCTGTCGCCGTGAACTTCATCGGAATCGACCTGGGCACGACCAACAGCGCCATCGCCTCCTGGGACGGCGCGTCCGTCCGGCTGTACTAGAGCCCCGACCAGTACGATGTCACGCCCTCGGCGATCTTCTACGACCGTCGCGGCAACAAGTACGTCGGCGCGCGCGCCTACAACAACGCGGCGCGCAACCCCGACAGCGCCGCGGTCCTGTTCAAGCGGCTGATGGGCACCGCCACGCCGGTGCAGTTGCCCGCCGTGAACCTGACCCTGTCGCCGGAGGACTGTTCGGCGGAAGTGCTGCGCACCCTGTTCGGCTACCTGCCCGAGGAGGTGCGCACCAGGGGCGACACCGGCACCGTGATCACCGTACCGGCCGCGCTCAACCAGATGCAGAAGGACGCGACGCTGGCCGCGGCCGCCAGTGCGGAGATCGGCCGGGTCGCGCTGATGCAGGAACCCGTGTCCGCGGTGATGAGCGTGATGCAGCAGCGCCACAGCGACGGCGCCTTCGTGGTGTAAGACATCGGCGGCGGCACCCTGGATATCGCCATCGCGGAAAGCATCGCGGGCCACGTGAACCTGCTGGCCCACGGCGGCATCGCCATGTGCGGCGGGCGCGATTTCGACCTTGCCCTGTTCGACCAGGTGGTCCAGCCGTGGCTGCTGGAACACTTCGATCTGCCCGCCGATTTCGCCGCCGACCCAAGCTACCGGCCGCTGCTGCGGATGGCGACCTGGGCGGCGGAGAAGGCCAAGATCGAGCTGTCCCAGCGCGACGACACGCTGATCAGCCTGTCGGAAACCGAGCTGGGCGTCCGCGACCGTGCCGGGGCCGAGGTCTTTCTCGACATTCCCTTGGAGCGCGCCCGCTACGACGCGCTGATCGCGCCGAAGCTCGACGAGTCGATCGCCGCCGCGCGCGAGGCTCTGGACAAGGCCGGCCTGCAGCCCGGCGACGTCGAGCGGATGGTATTCATCGGCGGGCCGGCGCACTACAAGCCGCTGCGCGACAGGGTGGCGTCCGCGCTCGGGATCGAGCCGTCGCTTGAGGTCAACCCGATGACCGCCGTGGCCGAGGGCGCGGCGGTGTTCGCCGAATCGATCGACTGGGAGTCGCAGGGGCATGGACGCAAGCGTTCGAGCTCCGTCCATTACCTGGACCCCCAGGAGCCTGCGGTTTTCGCGACCGTCGTCTACCGCACCACCTGGAACATCGCCATGCTGGACGTGCTAATCAAGCCCCGTGCCAAAAGCGACGCGCCGCGATTGAGCGCTTGCCTGAAGACTTGACCTGGGCGTCTTCGCCCTGATCCACAAAACTGCCGCCGCCTGACCACAAATCCGGTCGTTACAGGCTCATTTCACTTTTGGAAGTGTTGTGGCCGGATCGAAGTCGGTTCCGGCAGCCGGATTGGCGGACATATCGAGACCGTCAACGGCGGCGTGCAGCTCAACGGTTCCAGCGTGACGGGCGGAATCGAGACCGTGAACGGGGGCATCACGCTGCTGCGCTCCAGCGGCGGTCTTGCAGCTCGGACGGCCACGACGACTTCAGCGGCGAAACGCCAGCACCATCACCCCGGCGGCGACCAGCGCGATCCCGAGCCAGTCGCGCGGCGCGGGGCGTTCGCCCAGCAGCAGCACCGCAAACACCGCGACCAGCAGGACACTGGCCTTGTCCACCGCCGCAACCTGCGAGGCATCGCCGATCTGCAGCGCGCGAAAATAGCAGACCCAGGACACGCCGGTGGCCAGCGCAGACAGGCCGAGAAACAGCCAGACGCGCCACGACAAGGCCGTCGGATCGCTCCACTTCCCGGTAGCCGCGACGAACGCACCCAGCACGACCAGGATCATCGCAGTGCGGATCAGGGTTGCATAGTCGGAATTCACACCGACCAGTCCGACCTTGGCGAAGATCGCGGTCAGCGCCGCGAACACCGCAGACAGCAGCGCCCAGAAAAACCAGCTTCCCGTCATGTGGCCTCCCGAAACCGGCATTGCCGCTGTGTTCATGGAGTGCATCCTTCCACTCGGGTGTCTACCGATACCCGATGCGGTGAATCGAACCGAACCTTCCAGCCAAGCCGCGCGGCCAGGCGATCCAGCAGCGCCGAACCGGTGCCGGTATCCGCACGCAGGCTGGTGGAAGCAGCGGCGGGGCTGCCTTCGGCAACCAGCCGCATGTGGATCATCCCGGTTTCAAGCCCCAGATGCAGGTGGCCGCCAGCGCTCTGCCGCAGCAATCCCCGCGCCAGCCCCGCCAGCAACAGCACGGCTTCGCGCGGATCCGTTTGCAGCGTGCCATCGCCGTCCAAGGTGATCGTGCCCGCGGATCTATCGGACAGTGCCATGTCCGCGACGTCCTCCAGCAGCTGTCGTACGGGGATGGCTTCGAGTTGCAGCGGCTTGCGTCGCGCCGCCGCCAGCATCGCCTCGAGCAACCGGCGCATCTCGCCGACACCGCGCTCGATCCGCGCCAGCCGCGCCTGCTGCGCCGCCGACGCGGAGGCATCGTCCTGCAGGACTTCCAGCGCCCCTTGCACCACCGCCAGCGGAGTGCGCAGTTCATGGCTGGCATCGGCGAGAAACGCCTGCTCGCCGGCATCGGCATCCACCAGCCGCGCCTGGTAGCCGTCGATGGCCCGCGCCAGTCTTCCGAGATCGTCGCGGCTGACGCCGGTGGCCAGCGCGGTGGCCTGCGGTTGCACCGGCAGCGCCTCGACGCATTCGGCAAGCGCGCGCACCGGCTTGAGCGCGGGTCCGGCCAACAGCCAGCCCAGCCAGCCCGACAGCATGGTGCCGAGCACGGTCACCAGCAACATCCAGGCGTGCAGGCGACGCTCCGATGCCTCGATATCGCCCAGATCGATGACGAGCACCAGCCGACCCACGGCGGTGTCGAACACGCCGATATGGGTGTCCTCGTCGGCAGGATCCTCGTTCATTCCGGGCGGAAGCGCCGCATAGGCGCGCGGCAGGGCCGGGTCGTCGATGCGGTAGCCGCGCAGCCGCCGGGTCTGCGGCAGAGCAGCGGGCATGCCGGCGGACAGTTCACGCGCGTAATCGTCGGCCTGGCCGCGCAGAATTTCGTCGGAAACGATGCTTTCGTACTCTTCCGCAGCCGCCATCAGCGCCAGCGATGCCAGCACGGACAGCGCCAGTCCCAGCAGCATGGCCAGCAGTGCGAAACGCAGTCGCAGCGGAAAAGGGCGGCTCATTCCGTCGACACCAGCCGATATCCGACGCCGCGCACCGATTGCAGCAGTGCCGAGGCAAACGGCTTGTCGATCAGGCCGCGCAACTCGTAGATCTGGTTCTGCAAAGCCGCGATATCGGCGCCGCCTTCGCCCCAGGCGGTCTCGATCAAGCTCGCGTGGGTGACGATTCGAGGCGCCTGCTGCAGCAATGCGCCAAGAAGTGCGCCCTGCAGCCGGGTGAGCGGGATTCGCCGGCCTTCACGCTGTGCCGTCAGCGTGCGCGCATCAAAGGACAGCCCGGCATGGCTGCAAGAAGCGTCCGCCGGTTGCCGGCGTCGGCACAGTGCGCGCAAGCGCGCGTCCAGTTCCGCAAGCGCGAAGGGTTTGACCAGATAATCGTCGGCGCCTTCGGCAAAGCCGCGCAGCTTGTCCTCCAGCGTGTCACGCGCCGTCAGCATCAACACCGGAACGCCCCGTCCGGCTTCGCGCAGGCGGCGACAAAGATCCAGCCCATCCAGGCGCGGCAGACCGAGGTCGAGGATGATCGCATCGAAGTCCCCGTGCAGCGCACGCGCCAGCCCTGACACGCCGTCGGCGCAGTGATCCATCTCGTAGCCGCGGCGTTCGAGGAAATCCCAGATGTTCGCCGCGATATCGCGCTGGTCTTCGACCAGTAGTACGCGCAATGCGGGAAGAAGGCCGTTGGGCATGGGCAACGCGGATACCGGATGCGACAGCTTGAACCAGACCATATTAACGAACGCCTGAGATTCGGCTGAGCCAGCCTTACCGGGCCGGGCGCAGGCTGCGCGCATGACGCCTCTCTCCCCGCTTCGCACCCGGCCGATCGTTCAGGACCGGCCATGAACATGGCGATGCCAAACCACGGCAATACATACCGGCTGCCGTTCGTCCGTACCTGCCGGCGGCTGACACACGCTTTCTGGAGCCTCGTCTTCCTGCTGGCAGCCCTGCTGCTCTGGCGCCGCGATCTTGGCGACGACGACCGAATGCGTTGAGCCCTGATTCACTCGATCGTTTCCGCGACGCACGCCACGGATTCCGTTTCGGTGCGTGCGCCCGGCTCACCCACCGGAGCGCGAGGACCGGATCAGGTTCACGATTCCCCGGGTGTCCGAGTTCCACTTGTACCAGGCGCTGGCCAGGTAATAGAGCGCCATCGAGAACAGCGCCGCCTGCGGATGCTCGATCCACTGCCCTGTCCCGGGCAACCCGAGGCGGGCAACCGCCTCGGGTGTCAGCCCAAGGGCAGGCAGGGGCAGGACGACTCCGGCGACGACCGTGACGATGTAGGCGGCGACCGAGAACATCCAGGCGTCGGACTGGCGGCTGCGCTCGGCTTCGCGCTCGCGGGGGTCGGAGAGGACCCAGGCGATCTTCGATACCGACAGCCACAGGAACACCACGATCGGCCACCAGGACCGGAAGAGCGCCGAAAACGACGCTACGAGAAGGAGGTAGAACGCGGTCAGCGACAGCGAGGAAACGATCCGGCCGGCGCGGGTGCGGTCCGTTGCGAAGGCGATGGACATCAGGAACGCCGTGGCGTGGATGAGGATGAATTCGAGGATCATCGCCAGGATCACGCCCTTCACGGCGTCCACGCCGAACATGAACGGCGACACCCAGAGGGCGGCACAGAACGCGGCAGTCAGCAGGTCGGGAACGATGCCGACGAAACGGCCGACCGCGGGCGATTGGGAAACGGCGTCCATGGCCCGAGTATGCCCGCCAGCCTCAGGTTCCGGAATTGCGTCGGCGCCATTCCGGAATCAATCAGCCGCATGCCGCCGCATCGACCGCCGTTAGAATGTCCGGATGAACAACGCGCCCACTTTGCTGGACACCGTCGAACACGAAACCGGCCCTGATCCGCAGTGGTGCGTACTGTGGCTGCACGGGCTCGGGGCGGACGGCCACGACTTCGCGCCGATCGTGCCGGAACTGGTGCGCCGCGACTGGCCGGCGCTGCGCTTCGTGTTCCCGCACGCGCCGGCGCGCGCGGTGACGATCAACGGCGGGGCGCGGATGCGGGCGTGGTACGACATCCGCTCGTTCGACCCCGGCGATCTGGCCCATCGCGCCGATCTGGACGGCGTCGATGCGTCTGTGGCGCAGGTCGAAGCCCTGATCGAACGCGAGGGCACGCGCGGGATTCCGCCGCAGCGCGTGCTGCTGGCCGGCTTCTCGCAGGGCGGTGCGGTG
>NZ_JAMQHN010000062.1 GCF_025993755.1 Thermomonas sp.
CCGGCGACTGCCGCCGGGCGCTCGCAACGCGGCCGCGAAGGCCGTTTCGCGAACCGCCCGCCGGTCATGCCGTCGCGTTCCACCTGATCCTCGAGGACGTATGGGCAACAACCGATACAAAGTGGCCGTGGTCGGCGCGACCGGCGCGGTGGGCGAAACCATGCTGGCGATCCTGGCCGAGCGCCAGTTCCCGGCCGGCGCCGTGGTGGCGATCGCCAGCGAGCGTTCTGCGGGAATGCAGGTCGCGTTCGGCGACGACGCGCTGGTGGTCCAGGATCTGGCGACCTTCGATCCGGCCGGAATCGATATCGCCCTGTTCTCGGCGGGAGGCAGCATCAGCAAGGAATACGCGCCGAAGTTCGCCGAAGCCGGCGCGGTGGTGATCGACAATTCTTCCGCCTTCCGCTACGACGACGACGTGCCGCTGGTGGTCAGCGAGGTGAACCCCGAAGCGGCCAGGAACCGCCCGCGCGGGATCATCGCCAACCCCAACTGCTCGACCATGCAGCTGATGCCGGTGCTGGCGCCGATCCACCGCGAGTACGGCATCGAGCGCGTCAACGTCGCCACCTACCAGTCCGTCTCGGGGGGCGGGCGCAGCGCGATGGAGGAACTGGGCCGGCAGACCGCGCAGCTGCTGAATTTCCAGGACATCCAGCCGGCGAAATTCCCGGTGCAGATCGCCTTCAACCTGATTCCGCAAATCGACGAGTTCCAGCCCAACGGCTACACCAAGGAAGAAATGAAGCTGGTCTGGGAAACGCAGAAGATCCTGGGCGACGCCTCCATCCAGGTGAACCCGACCGCGGTGCGGGTGCCGGTGTTCTACGGCCATTCCGAGGCGGTCAACGTCGAGACCCGGCGCAAGATCACCCCGGAGCAGGCGCGCGAGTTGCTGCGCGCGGCGCCGGGTGTCGAGGTGGTGGACGAACAGCGGGCAGGCGGCTATCCGACGCCGGTCACCCACGCCTCGGGCAAGGATCCCGTGTTCGTCGGCCGCATTCGCGAGGATTTCTCGCACCCGCGCGGGCTGAACCTGTGGGTGGTGGCCGACAACATCCGCAAGGGCGCCGCGCTCAACGCGGTGCAGATCGCCGAACTGCTGGTGGTGGAGGGACTGGAGCCCAAAACCCGAACGGCTTGAACTGCCGGGCCGGGGCGGTGGCAGGCGGTGGATCCATACTCTCGGGAATCGTGATGGCCGTTGCAGCGTCGAGCGGTTGGGCTGTCGGAAAACCGCGACAATCTGCTAGAGTCGGCGCGCAGCCGCAGTGGATGATGGAGCCTTCGTGATCGGATTCTTGCGCAAAGCAGCGATCGCCGCGCTGTTGCTGGCCGCCGGCAACGCCTGGGCTTTGGGTCTTGGCCAGATCAAGGTCAAGTCCGGGCCCAACCAGCCTTTGCTGGCTGAAATCCCGATCATCTCGACCACGCCAGGCGAACTTGCGGCATTGCGCGCTCGGCTGGCTTCGCCCGAGACGTTCCGGCGGATCGGCCTGCCTCCGCCCACCGGGGCCGCGGCGGATCTCCAGTTCAGCCTTGGCAGCGATGCGCGCGGCCGTCCGGTGATTCGTGTCACCAGCATCCGGCCGATCGATCAGGCGGTGGTCAATTTCCTGATCGAAGTCGATTGGGGCGAGGGCAAGCTGGTCCGCGAATACTCGGCGCTGGTGGATGCGCCCAACACCGCCAGCGCGCCGGTTGCGCAGGCGGACGTGCAGATGCCGTCGGCGGAGGCGCCGAACCTCGTCCAGCGTCCGGAGCCGTCGGTAGCGACTGTCGAACCGTTGCCGCCTGTGCCCGAAGCCGCCGCGCCGGCTGCGCCCGCACCCGCACCCGCACCGGTCGCCGCGGAATCCCAGGTGCCGGAGACGGATGTTGATGTCGCCACGCCGCCGCCGGTGGCAAGCGCGCCGCCGGCGCCTGAAGTGGCGGCGATGTCGCCTGCACCCGCGGCAACGGCCTCCGCCGAGGACTCGGGGCAATATGGCCCGGTCAAGCGCGGTGAAACCCTGTCCGCGATCGCCGGCGGTCTGGGGCTGCGCAGCACCTTCAGCCTCGACCAGACCATGCTGGCTCTGCTGCGAGCCAACCCCGATGCCTTCCTCGGCGACAACATCAACCGGTTGCGCCAGGGCGCCGTGCTGCGGGTTCCCGACAGCGGCGAAGTGGGGCAAATCGACGCGTCCGAAGCCGGTGCGGTGGTGCGCCAGCAGATGCAGGCCTGGCGCCAGTCGCAGCGGCCGGTGCTGCAGCCGCAGTCCACGGCCGATACGGCGGCCAATACGGCAAACAACGGGAACGCGCGCGCGCTGCGACCTGATGCGGGCTCCACGGCCATGCGTCCCAACGTGGCGGCCATGCCGTCCACCGTCGCGGCGGCCAGTGCCGGCCCGCGCCGTTCCGAAGCGCGTCTGCAGATCATTCCACCCACGGGCGCCACGCCCGCGGCGGGGGCAAATACCGGAACCGGCAATCGGGGTGGGGGAAGCATGTTGCAACAGGAGTTGGCGCAGCGCGACGAAGAAATTTCAGCGAAGACTGCGGAAATCGGAGACCTCAAGGAGCGCGTGGCCGAACTTGAGCGGATTCGCGACGAGCAGAATCGCCTGTTGTCCATGAAGGACACCGAACTGGCCTCCGCGCAGCACCGTCTGGCCGAAGCCAACCAGGTTGCGGCCCAGCCTGCGGCGGCCAGCGCGGAACAGGCGCCCGCCGCGACCCATTCGAATTACAACCTGTATTACATCGGCGGCGGCCTGGGGGTCCTGCTGCTGGGTTTGCTGGTCTGGTTCCTCAGCAAGCGCAACCGGCCCGAGGTCGAGGCCAAGCCGCGCCGCCGTTTCGACCACGACGCCCTGGCGGCGAGCATGCAACGGCTGGATCGCCAGCGCAGTGGCCAGAAATCCGATTCCGAAGCGGCACCGGCACCGGCACCGGCTCCGGCGGAGGAAACGCCTCCTCCTGCCAGCCCGCGTGGCGAGACTCCGGCTTGGCACTCGGGCTGGGTGGTGAAGGGTTCCGTGTCACGTTCGGGAGCGCCGGATTCGGATGCGGCGCCGGCAACCGCGCACGAGCCTGCGCAACCGGCGGCACCGGCGGGCGATTCTGCCGACAACGAGCCGCCCGCCCGCGCCAGCGCCGAGCAGCGCTTCAAGCTGGTCGATGCCTTCATCGACATGGGCGATCGCACGTCCGCCCAGCAATTGCTTGCCGAGTTGCTCAACGATGAAGACGATGCGGTGAGCGAGAAGGCTGGCAAGATGCTGGCCCGCATCATGGGCTGATTGCGAAGCGGCAGGCATGCGCTTCGCGCTGGGGATCGAATACGACGGCAGCGGATTTTCCGGCTGGCAGCGGTTGAGCCAGCCCGGGACGACGGATCCCGACGCCAGCCTGCAGGCGGCGCTGGAGACCGCGCTGTCGCGGGTGGCCGATGCGCCGGTGGCGACCGTGTGCGCCGGACGCACCGATGCCGGCGTGCATGCGCGCTGCCAGGTCGTCCACTTCGACACCGACAGCGTGCGCGATCTCCGTGGCTGGATCCTGGGCACCACGGCCAATCTGCCGCCGGCGCTGGCGGTGCGCTGGTGCGTGCCGGTGGATCCGGATTTCAGCGCGCGGTTTTCCGCCCGTGCGCGTCGCTACCGCTACCGCATCCTCAACCGCAGCGCCCGTCCCGGGCTGGAGCGCCAGTACCTCGGCTGGGATTACCGCCCGCTGGACGCGGAAAAGATGCACGTCGCAGCGCAGGCGCTGCTGGGCGAGCGCGATTTTTCCAGTTTCCGCAGCGCCCAGTGCCAGGCCAGTCACGCCCGCCGCAACCTGCACGACATCGGCGTGCGCCGCAGCGGCGACGAGGTGGTGGTGGAGGTGCAGGGCAACGCCTTCCTGCACCACATGGTGCGCAACATCGTCGGCTCGCTGCTGCTGGTGGGTTGCGGCGAGCGTCCGCCCGAATGGATTGCCGAACTGCTGGAAAGGCGCGATCGCACCCGGGCCGGCCCGACCGCGCCATCGGCGGGTCTGCTCTTTCTCGGTCCGCTCTATCCGCGCCGCTGGGGCCTGCCGGAGGAGGCCTGCCTCGATGACTGACGGTGCCGTCGCCGCGCGTGGATCCGTGCGGATCAAGTTCTGCGGCATGACCCGAGCCGAAGACGTGCGGCTCGCGGTGGAACTGGGCGTGGATTACGTCGGGTTGATCCTCGCGCCACGCAGCCCGCGTCGGCTTGGCATGGCGCAGGCGGCCGAACTGCGAAGCCTGGTCGCGGACCGCAGCGCGGCAGTCCTGCTGCTGATGGACAACCCGGGCGAGAAAGTGCAGCGTGGCGTGGATGCGATCCGGCCCGACCTGCTGCAGTTCCACGGCGCCGAGGACGATGCCTTCTGCGCCCGCTTCGGCCTGCCGTTCCTGAAAGCCATTGCGATGGGCGATGGCGCCGACCCGCTGGTCGAGATGGCGCGATTCCCTTCGGCCTTCGGCTTCGTGCTCGACGGCCACGGTGCGGGACAGGCCGGCGGCAGCGGGCATCGCTTCGACTGGTCGCGCCTGCCGCACGCCTGCGACCGGCCGATCCTGCTGGCCGGCGGCCTGGGGCCGGGCAACGTGGCCGAGGCCATCCAGGCGGTGCGGCCATGGGGCGTCGATGTCTCCAGCGGGATTGAAACCGCCCCCGGGCGCAAGCATCCCGAGGCGATGCGTCGGTTCGTGGAGGCTGCGCGCGCGGCCTCGGATGCAATCGGTTAATCTTGCCCGCGATGCCTCCTTCGAATCGCCACCCCGCGCCCTTCGGCCGCTCGCTGCGGCGCTGGCGGCGCGTGCCCGCGGCGGCGGTCAGATAGCGGTCCGTCGGCGCAACAAGTGCCGATCGCGCGATGACTGCGCGTTTCCCAGAGAGCACCCGTTTCCTCCCTGTTCTCGTCTGCGCATGCTCCGCGCGGCGAACGTCGAATCCCTGGAGTCTCCTTCGATGAATTCCGCAGCCAGTCCGGCCAGTGCCGCGACCCTCGATTTCCACGCCTTCCCCGACGCCAGCGGCCATTTCGGCCGCCACGGCGGCCGCTTCGTCGCCGAAACCCTGATCGGCCCGCTGCAGGAACTGGCCGCGGCCTACGACGCGGCGCGCGTCGATCCGGCCTTCCAGACCGCCTTCGACGCTGACCTGGCGCACTACGTCGGCCGCCCCAGCCCGATCTACCACGCCCGGCGCCTCAGCCGCGAGATCGGCGGTGCGCAGATCCTGCTCAAGCGCGAGGACCTGAACCACACCGGCGCGCACAAGATCAACAACACCATCGGCCAGGCGCTGCTGGCGGCGCGCATGGGCAAGACGCGGATCATCGCCGAAACCGGCGCCGGGCAGCACGGCGTGGCCAGCGCCACCGTGGCCACCCGGCTGGGGCTGGAGTGCGTGGTCTACATGGGCGCCACCGACATCGAGCGGCAGAGGAGCAATGTCCACCGCATGAAGCTGCTCGGCGCCACCGTGGTGCCGGTGACCTCCGGTTCGGCGACGCTGAAGGACGCGCTCAACGAGGCCATGCGCGACTGGGTGACCAACATCGCCGACACCTTCTACATCATCGGCACCGTCGCCGGCCCCGACCCGTATCCGCGCATGGTGCGCGACTTCAATGCCGTGGTCGGCCGCGAGGCGCGCGCGCAGATGCTGGCCGAATACGGGCGGCTGCCCGATGCCATCACCGCCTGCGTCGGCGGCGGCAGCAACGCCATCGGCCTGTTCCACGCCTTCCTCAACGACCCGTCGGTGCGCATCGTCGGCGCCGAGGCCGCCGGGGACGGCATCGAGACCGGCCGCCACGCCGCGTCGCTGGCGGCGGGGCGGGTGGGGGTGCTGCACGGCAACCGCACCTACGTAATTTGCGATGATGACGGCCAGATCGTCGAAACCCACTCGATTTCCGCCGGCCTGGACTACCCCGGCGTCGGCCCCGAACACGCCTTCTTGAAGGACACGGGCCGCGCCGAGTACGTCGGCGTCACCGATGACGAGGCGCTGAAAGCTTTCCACCGGCTGACCCGCAGCGAGGGCATCCTGCCGGCGCTGGAGTCCAGCCACGCGGTGGCGCAGGCGATCAAGCTGGCCAGCGAACTGCCGCAGGACGCGCTGGTGCTGTGCAATCTGTCGGGTCGCGGCGACAAGGACATGCACACGATCGCGGCGCGGGAAGGCCTGACCTTGTAATCCCGTGGGTTCCTGGCCGGGGCTGGGATGTGGCTGTCGCGCGCAGGGCGCGCTCCCACAGGACGCCGGTTCCACGGATTTGGTGGTCGCGCGGATTTGCGCGACAATGCACGATTGTCCCGCGTACTTTCATTCAGGAGTCGGCTATGGCCGAAGAAACCCAATCCCAACTCAACGACGCAACGCAGGCTGACCAGCAGTCGAACCAACTCGATCCGGCGTTCGTGGAAGCCGTGAACGACTATCTGGCCGTTGCCGACAAGCAGACCCAGAAAGTAGGCCCGGGCGGTCCGGCCATGGCGATCATGTTCGCCGCCGCGCGCTTCAACTCCCATCATTTCCTGATGGCGGTCAAGCCGATGTACGCGGCGCAGGAGCGCAAGAACTTCCTCGACCAGTCGACCGAGACGTTCCGCAAGATGCTCAACCAGCATCTGGACGGCATCGGCGAAGAGCGCGGCATTGACGTTGGCGATTCCGAGCTGGTGGATGACTATCTTGCCGCCGGCGTCAAGATCGGTCGCATGAAAGATGCCGCCCAGACCCCGGCCGAAGGCTACGTCGCCGCCGCCCAGCCGACCCCGCCGGCCAGCCAAGCGTAATGACCCGGCTGGATCAGCGGCTGGACGCGCTGCGCGCGGCCGGCCGCAAGGCGCTGGTCCCGTTCATCACGGCCGGCGACCCCTCGCTCGAAGCGACCGTGCCGGTCATGCGCGCGCTCGTGCAGGCCGGCGCCGACGTGATCGAACTGGGCGTGCCGTTTTCCGATCCGATGGCCGATGGGCCGGTGATCCAGCGCAGTTCCGAACGTGCGCTGGCGCGCGGCGCCGGGCTCGGCTACGTGCTCGGCTGCGTGCGCGAATTCCGCCAAAGCGACGCCGACACGCCGGTCGTGCTGATGGGCTATCTCAACCCGGTCGAAATCCACGGCGTGGAGGCCTTTGCGGCCGACGCCGCCAGGGCCGGGGTGGACGGAGTGCTGCTGGTCGACCTGCCGCCGGAAGAAGCGGACGACTACCGCCGCGCGTTTTCCGGGCACGGCCTGGCGCTGGTGTCGCTGGCCGCTCCGACCACGCCGCAGGCGCGCATGGCGCGGCTGTGCGAACAGGCGCAGGGTTATCTTTATTACGTGAGCTATGCCGGCGTCACCGGCGCTGCGCAGCTGGATGCGGCCGACGTCGGTCGCCGCCTGGGCGATCTGCGCAGGCAGGCGCGGGTGCCGGTGTTCGCGGGGTTCGGCATCCGTGACGCCGCCAGCGCGGCCGCGGTGGCCCGGCATGCCGATGGCGTCGTCGTCGGCAGCGCCCTTGTTTCTGGTCTGACGAACGCGTCGGGGCCGGAGGCTGCGGCACAGGCGTCGGCGTTCCTTCGTCCCCTGCGGGCGGCGTTGGACGCCGCCCCGCGCTAGACTTCCGCGCGCCGACCGCAAACAGAGGATGGATCGAATCCGATGAGTTGGCTGAAGAAACTGATGCCCGGCACGGGCATCCGCACCGAAGGCGGCAGCGAGCGCAAGCGCAGCGTGCCCGAGGGCGTCTGGGAAAAGTGCGCCAACTGCAACAGCGCGCTGTACCGTCCCGAACTCGAGGAAAACCTCGAAGTCTGCCCGAAATGCGGCTTCCACATGCCGATCCGCGCCCGCGTGCGGCTGGCGGCGCTGCTGGACGATGGCGCGGCGACGGCCGAGATCGGGGCCAACCTCGGCCCGACCGACGTGCTCAATTTCAAGGATCAGAAAAAATATTCCGATCGCATCAAGGCCGCGCAGAAGAAAACCGGCGAGCGCGACGCACTGGTTGTCCTTGAAGGGAAACTGGCCGGACAGGCGCTGGTCGCTGCCGCGTTCGATTTCGCCTTCATGGGCGGCTCGATGGGCTCGGTGGTCGGCGAGCGCTTCACCCTCGGCGCCGAGCGCGCTCTGGAACTGCGCTGCCCGTTCGTGTGTTTCACCGCCAGCGGCGGCGCGCGCATGCAGGAAAGCCTGTTCTCGCTGATGCAGATGGCCAAGACCTCGGCCGCGCTCGGGCGCCTGCGCGCGGCCGGGCTGCCCTACATCGTGGTGCTCACCCATCCCACCACCGGCGGCGTGTCGGCCAGCTTCGCCATGCTGGGCGATCTGAACCTCGCCGAACCCGGCGCCCTGATCGGGTTTGCCGGCCAGCGCGTGATCGAGCAGACCGTGCGCGAAAAACTGCCGGAAGGCTTCCAGCGCAGCGAATTCCTGCTCCAGCACGGCACCGTCGACCAGATCGTCGATAGGCGTGAACTGCGTACCCGGCTGGCGCGCCTGCTGGCGCTGCTGATGCGGCAGCCGCCCCCCGCAGCCGGCGGAGTCGCGGCATGATCCAGCGCAGGTATTTCGGCACCGACGGCATCCGCGGCCGGGTCGGCGAGGGTCCGATTTCCGCCGATTTCGTGCTGCGCCTGGGCAACGCCTACGGTCACGCGCTGGCCGATGCCGCGCGCGCGCGCCAGGAATGGCGCAAGCCGATGGTGGTGATCGGCAAGGACACCCGCATTTCCAACTACATGTTCGAAGCGGCGCTGGAAGCCGGGCTGGTCGCGGCCGGCGTCGACGTGCAGCTGATGGGGCCGATGCCGACCCCGGCGGTGGCGCACCTGACCCACTCGATGCGCGCCGATGGCGGCATCGTGATTTCCGCATCCCACAACCCGCACTTCGACAACGGCATCAAGTTTTTCTCGGCGCTGGGCGAAAAGCTCGACGATGCGACCGAACTGGCCATCGAAGCCGCCCTTGACCAGCCGTTCCGCACCGTGGAATCGGTCGCGCTGGGGCGGGCGGTGCGCACACGCGATGCCGTCGGCCGCTACGTCGAGGCCTGCAAGAATTCGGTGCCCAAGGGCTTCCACCTCAACGGCCTGCGGGTCGTCGTGGACTGCGCGAACGGGGCCACTTATCAGCTGGCGCCGCTGGTGCTGCGCGAACTGGGCGCGCGCGTCGATGCGATCGGGATCGAACCGAACGGGCTGAACATCAACGACGGCGTCGGCTCGACCCATCCGGAAGGCCTCGCCCGACGCGTGCTCGAAACCGGCGCCGATCTCGGCATCGCCTTCGACGGCGACGGCGATCGCGTCCTGTTCGTCGATGACAAGGGCCAGGTGCGCGATGGCGACGGCATCCTCTATCTGCTGGCCTGCGACTGGCAGGACAGCGGGCGGCTGCGCGGGCCGGTGGTCGGCACGCTGATGTCGAATTTCGGTTTCGAACAGGCGCTGGCGGCGCGGGGGATCCCGTTCCTGCGCGCCAACGTCGGCGACCGCCACGTCCACCAGATGCTGCTGGCGAACGACGGCATGCTCGGCGGCGAGGCCAGCGGCCACATCCTGTGCCTGGACCGCGCCAATACCGGCGACGGCATCGTCAGCGCGCTGCAGGTGCTGGAGGTGCTGCAGCGGCGCGGTCTGACGCTGTCCGAGGCGCTCGCCGACCTGCACAAGGTGCCGCAGAAAACCGTCAACGTCCGCTGCGCGGGCGCTTCTGCAGCAGTATCGACTGCTGAGGTGCAGGCGGCGCTGGCACAGGCGCAGCAGGCGGTGGTCGGTCGCGGCCGCGCCTTCCTGCGGCCCTCCGGCACCGAGCCGGTGGTGCGGGTCACGGTCGAGGCCGACGATGCGGCCCTGGTCGATGCCACGCTGGCCACGCTGGCTGATGCCGTCCGCGCCGTGGCCTGAGCCGCAACCCGCCTGCGCCGAAGCCTTGTTCGCAAGCATTCGATCCGGCTTCCCCTGCCGCTGCTGCCGGGTTCACAATGCGCGATCGGGCGGCCACTGTCGCCGCCGCTGAAGGACACGCGCATGACTTCGCAGATCCCCACCTTCGACATCCGGCGCTTCACCCATCCCGGCGATGCCGCCGAACGTCAGGCCTTCGTCGACGACCTCGGCGCCGCCTACCGCGAGTGGGGCTTTGCCGGCATCCGCAACCACGGCATTCCGCAGGCGCAGATCGACGCCGCCTATGCCGCGTTCCGGGCGTTCTTCGCGCTGCCGAAGGACGCCAAGATGCGCTACCACGTCCCCGGCGGCGGCGGCGCGCGCGGCTACACCCCGTTCGGGATCGAAACCGCGAAAGGCTCGCAGTTCTTCGACCTCAAGGAGTTCTGGCATATCGGCCGCGAGCTGCCCGACGATGCGCCGCAGCGCGACGTGATGCCGCCCAACCTGTGGCCCGCGGAGGTGCCGGAATTCCGTTCCGCCGGGTACGGGCTGTATCAGGCGCTCGACGCGCTGGGTTCGCAGGTGCTCTCGGCGCTGGCGCTGCACATCGGTCTGCCGGCCGATTACTTCGCCGACAAGACCGACCACGGCAACTCGATCCTGCGCCCGCTGCACTATCCGCCGATCCCCGAGGGCGACATCCCCAACATCCGCTCCGGCGCGCACGAGGACATCAACCTGATCACCCTGCTGGTCGGCGCCAGCGCCGAGGGACTGCAGGTGCTCTCGCGCAAGGGCGAATGGGTGCCGTTCACCGCGGACGCCGACACCATCGTCGTCAACATCGGCGACATGCTCCAGCGCCTGACCAACCACGTCTATCCATCGACGACCCACCGCGTGGTCAACCCGCCGGGGCCGAACGCGCGCCAGCCACGCTACTCGGTGCCGTTCTTCCTGCACCCGAACCCGGAATTCCTGATCGACGTGCTGCCGTCGTGCGTCACGCCGGATAACCCCAGTCGCTATCCCGAGCCGATCACCGCACAGGGCTATCTGGAAGAACGCCTGCGCGAGATCAAGCTGATGTGAGCCAACCGGGACGCCGCAAGGCGGTCGGCTTTGGCGTAGTCCAGCCGGCTTCGGTGGCAGATCAGCGTTCGCGTGCCGGTGCCGCTCGGATTCCCGGACTCACCCCATCCAGAAGAACACCGCAGCCATCCGCTCATCCGCCAGCACATTGCCGAAGTAGGCGGTGGCGCTGTGGATCATCGCCGCGCTGTAGAGCAGCAGCCGGTTGAAGCGATTGGGCACCCGCAAGTCCTCGACGAACGAGCCGGGCGGGACGAAGCGCGTGCCCAGCGCTTCCACCAGATTGTTGTGTGGCGCGGTGACGGTGTTGCCGCCCAGCTGACCTGTCGGCATCCGCTGGCGGAAGAAGCTGGTGCCGCAGTGCTCGGGAGCCTCCGGCGTGAGATAGAGCACCGCCGCATAGCGGCACAGCGCGCGCGAATCCGTATGCGGGCGCGCCCCGGCTTCCCTGGCGCCCACCACCTGCACGCAGTTGTGGTTCAAGGTCTTGCCTTCGGGCGTGGACTGCACCCACAGCTTGCGCGCGCCAGTGGCCTGGCGAACGCGTTCTTCCACCAGCGCAAGTTCGTCACCCTCCAGCGCCGGGATCGCGCGCCGCCCCGGCCAGCTTTCGCCGGTATGCGGGAAGCCCAGCGCCCAGTCCTGCTTGTCCAGACAGCGCGCGCGCACTTGCGCGGCATCCGGAAGAATGTCATCGAACACCCAGTAATCGCGCCCCTCGGTGGGCTTGCGATAGGGCAGGGTGCGCAGCATTGGCGTGGGACGGTTCATCGCGGAATGACTCGGTTTGTTCGGGTTTAATTCGATCATCTGAAGAACCCGATCGAATCGGCATGGGTCGGACTCGGCAGGGCCGGAAAAGTTCGGGGTGAACTTTTTCAGGGTTGCCTTAAACTGTACGCTTTCGCATCAGGAAGCGCCCATGCGCCGCAGGATCGTCGCCGGAAACTGGAAACTGCACGGAACCCGCGCCTTCGCCGATGCGCTGGTGACGGCGATCGCCACCGCGATCCCGCAGGGCGTCGAACTGGTGGTGCTGCCGCCATACCCGTATCTGGGCGAACTGGTCGCCCGCTTTGCCGGCACCGGGCTGGCGTTCGGCGCACAGGACGTGAGCTGTCACGACAAAGGCGCATTCACCGGCGAGGTGTCGGCGGCGATGCTGGCCGACCTCGGCGCGCGCCATACCCTGGTCGGACATTCCGAACGGCGCCAATACCACGCGGAAAGCAGTGAACTGGTGGCGCGCAAGTTTGTCGCGGCGCAGGCGGCCGGGCTTGTTCCGATCCTGTGCGTGGGTGAAAGCCTCGACGCACGGGAGGCCGGACACACCGAAGACGTCATCGCCAGCCAGCTGCAACCGGTGCTGGAACTGGCCGGCGCGGCGGCGTTCGCCACCGCCGTGGTGGCCTACGAACCGGTCTGGGCGATCGGTACCGGCCGCACCGCCAGCCCCGAACAGGCGCAGGCCGTCCACGCCTTCATCCGCGCGCAGGTGGCCGCCCGCGATGCCGCCATCGCTGCCACATTGCCGATCCTGTACGGCGGCAGCGTCAAGCCCGACAACGCCGCCAGCCTGTTCGCCCAGCCCGATATCGACGGCGGCCTGATCGGTGGCGCCGCGCTGGTGGCCGACGACTTCCTCGCCATCGCCCGGGCCGCTTGAACCTTTTTGCTCGTCATCCCCGCGAAGGCGGGGGCGGGGATCCATGGACGTTGACCCATCGAACATCAACGTCCTTGGACTTGGGTTCTTCTCCTCCCGGAACGCCCCGGTCAACCGCTTGACCCCACGAACCGCCCGCCTGTCGCCGATCCGTGGCATTGGTGCATACTCGCGGCTAATGTGCCTAGTGCCTGAAACGGGGGCGATATGCTGCAACGCAATAAACATCCGGAGGGGACGCCAAACCCTGTGCCAGGGCGTCACGCATCGCGCGGCTTCACCCTGGTGGAGCTGATGGTGACGGTGGCGGTGATCGCGGTGATCGCGGCGGTTGCGGTTCCCAACATGAGCACGATCATCAAGCGCAACCGTCTCAAGAGCCAGGCCGAAGACGTGATGGGCACCCTGCAATTGGCGCGTTCGGAAGCGATTCGCACCAACGCGCGGGTCACCGCCTGCGCGTCCGCCGGCGGAATCACCTGCAGCACGGGTGCGCAGCGTTTCGTCGTCTTCGATTCGAACAATGCCATCGTGCGCGAGGTGACCATGCCCGCAGACGTGCAGCTCAGCGGGCCGGCGGCGGGCCTCGTGTTCCGCTCCACCGGACGGATCGACCCGAGCCTGCCCGCAGCGGATCGCGTCTTCGTGGTCTGCATTCCCGATGCCGCCCTCGGCGAGAACCAGCGGGAGATCAGCGTGGCCCTGGGGGGCGCGTCCACGAGTACAGCCGTGAACGGCGGAGGGAGCTGCCCATGAACCGACCGATTTCATTCCCGCGCGCGCAGCGCGGCCTGAGCATGATCGAAGTGCTGATTTCCGTGCTGGTGCTCGCCCTCGGGCTGATGGGCATGGCGGCGATGCAGGCGCTGGCGCTGCGCGGCGGTCAGAGTTCGCTGGAATCCTCGCAGGCGGTCATGGCCGCCAATTCCATCATCGAGGCCATGCGCGCCAACCGCGCCAATGCCGCCAGCTACGTTTTCGATGGCACCGTCAACTGCGCTTCGGTTCCGGCGGCTGGGTTGTCGCTGGCGACCTGGGATATCCACCAATGGACGGTGCAGCTGAAGACCGCCATCGGCAACGATCCCGCGGATACGGGCACCTGTGGAAGCATCGCCCAGGTGGGCGGCGGTGTCTATGAAATCACCGTCCAGTGGGACGACCGGCGCGCCGGCGGCGGCCAGACCCGGCGTCTGACCACGAGGGCCACCCTATGAAGCGGCTTCATGTCCGGCATTCGGCGCAGGGCTTCAGTCTGATTGAAATGATGATCGCCCTGCTGCTGGGTCTGATCGTCCTTGGCGCGGCGTTTGTCCTGTTCGTGGGGAACCTGCGGACGTTCAATTCCAACGACGGGCAGAACCGCGTGCAGGAAAACGCGCGGGTGGCCTATGAAATGCTGGCGGCCGACGTGCGTTCCACGGGAACCACGGCCTGCACCAGGGAGTCCTCGGTGCGCGGAACGGACAGCAACAGCGATGCGTTCCGCTCGCCGCTGGACGGGACCTCCAGCAGCCTCACGATGGTCGGGGTCGACGAGATGGCCTACCGCGTCGATCCGAACAACAGCGATGCCAGCCACGTCACCCTGCTGGATGCCACGCCCGCAGCTTCGGACATCTTCAACGTCAACGACGTTCTGATGATCTGCAACGGCTCCATGACCGGTTTCGCCACCGTCAATTCCATCAGCGGGCAGCAGATCAATTTCACCACTCCGCTGGCGTTCAACCCGGTCGATACCGTGGGGGCCTCTCGGGCCAGCATCTCGATTGGCCGCCTGCGTACGACCACCTGGTCGGTGGCGCCCAACGGCGGCCCGACCGGAAGCTCGCTGTACGTGGATCTCAACGATGGCGCCGGCAACCAGGAAGCCGCGGTCGGCATCCAGCCGTGGACGCTGCTTTTCCACCAGACGCAGGGCGGCAATCCGAACGTGTACGCGCCGGCAACGGGGGCCTCGTTCAACTACCAGAACGTGGATGCCGTGAACATGCTCATCCCCATTCGCGCCATCATCCCCGGGAACGCGCCGGGGGAATCCAACCAGGTGAATCGGAATCTCGCCGCCACGGTTGCCATCCGCAACCGTGTGCCCTAGTCGCGCAGGTATGCCATGAACAGATCGTCCCAATCCCAACGCGGTGTCTCCCTGCTGGTCGTGCTGATCCTGCTGGTGGTGATGTCCGTGCTCGGCATTGCCGTCATGCGCAGTTCGGTCATGCAGGAACGCATGGCGGCCAACCTGCGCGACCGCAGCCTGACCACGCAGGCGGTCGAAAACGCGCTGGCGTTCGCCATGAACTCGCTGGAGACCGATCCTATGAATGGCGTGACGAACGACCCGCCCGAAACTTCCACCGATTGCCCGATCTCCGGATCCAATATCATCTGTGGCCCACTTGCACAGACGCCAGCCGTGGGCAGTTCGGCCTGGATCAACGGACCTACATTGAATGGCGTCAGGACGGAATACTGGATCCAGTATCTGGGTCGGAATCAGGCATTCCAGGAAAGCGGTGGCGTGGTCCCCAACCCGGGCAGCCAGCAGACCGGCCCGCTGTTCCGGATCACCGCGCAAAGGCACCACAACCAGCCGGAACGTGCCGCCGTCACGCGTCAAACCGATGTCATCTACAGCATGCCACGCCTGTGAGCCCGTCATGAAGACCAAGAACATGGCCCGTATCAATGTCTGCAGTCGCCGCTCCTGGTGGAGCCTGCCGCTGGCCTGCCTGGCCACCCTGCTGTCGATGCCGGTGACCGCGGCGACCTTCGCGGTGCCCATCCCGGGCGATCCGCTGACCGCCGGCGCGCGCGTGCCGCCGAATATCCTGTTCGTGCTGGACGACTCGGGGTCGATGGCCTTCAACTACATGCCCGACAGCGTGCCGCCACTCAGCGTCATCAGCAATAGACTGGCCTATACCCGCAATTCGCTGTCCTACAACCCGAACATCGACTACCTGCCGTGGACCAGGGCCGACGGCAACCGGATGACCGGGGGCACCAGCTACTACGCCGCCTATGGCAGCTTCAATCTGGTGGGCGGCAGCACGATTGACTTGTCCAATACCAGCAGTTGCAGGCAGTTCAACTACAACAGCAATTCCACGACGGATGAGGGCGTTGGCACGAATGTCTGCGGCGGCGTGCAGACCTTCTATGTGCCGAAGGATCTGACGGACACTTCGGAAACGTATTTGAGCAATGGCTACAACTACTACCGCTATCAGATCCATGCCGACGGCGTGATCGTACGCAGCTGGTATGGGGCCCGCAGTGGCTCCAGCCCCAATTACAACCGGGGCTTGTCCGGCCG
This sequence comes from Thermomonas sp., assembly GCF_025993755.1. GTDB lineage: Bacteria > Pseudomonadota > Gammaproteobacteria > Xanthomonadales > Xanthomonadaceae > Thermomonas. The sequence continues at coordinate 15,971 of NZ_JAMQHN010000062.1, forward strand.
CGGTTGCAGCACGAATACGGGCAACCAATGGCGCGAATGCACCCAGGTGACCCCGACCGGGCGCAGCGAAGCCGATGAGCGCACCAACTACGCGACGTGGTTTTCCTACCACCGCACCCGCATCAAGGCGGCCAAGGCCGGCGCCAGCGCCGCGTTCTCGCCGCTGACGCGTGACGTGCGCGTCGGTTTCCGCACCATCTGGGGGCGCGGTCCCAACCATTCCAACCCGATTCCGGTCACCAAGGATGAAGGGCGGTTTGCCAACGACGGCGGCTCCACCAACCGCAACGACTGGTATGCGTCCCTGTTCTCGATCATCGGCTACAACGGCACCCCGCTGAAAGGGGGGCTCTACCAGGCCGGCAAGTATTTCGAGAACCAGACGGCCACCGGACCTTACGGCCCCGAGCCGCAAGCCGACCAAATCAGCTGCCGGCAGAACTTCACCATCCTGACCACCGACGGCTACTGGAACAACGACAGCGGCTATACGGCCGTCAATGAGCAGGACGACAACAACGGCTCGACCATCACCGGGCCGGGCGGCAAGAGCTACACCTACACGCCGAAGACGCCGTACAGCAGCAGCGACGGCAATACCCTGGCCGACGTGGCCATGTATTTCTGGAAGCGCGACCTGCGCACGGATCTGACCAACAACGTGCCGACCAGCACCACCGACGACAGCCACCCGAAGCTGGGGGACCCGGCGTTCTGGCAGCACATGGTGACCTTCGGGATTTCCATCGGTCTGTCGGGGACTTCCGGGATTGGCTCGGTGGATGACGTGCCGCAGAACATGTCCTGGAGAAACCCGAACGACACCGAAGACAACGACCGCATCGACGACCTGCTGCACGCGGCGGTCAACGGGCACGGCACCTTCGTGGCCGCCACCAGCCCCGACGAGTTCACCCAGGGCCTGCAGTCGGCGCTGGCCACGATCGCGCAGCGCACCAGCGCGGCGTCCAACGTCGCCACCAGCGCCTTCCAGATCCGCTCCGGCGGCAAGGTCTTCAATGCCGCCTACATCGCCGGCAAGTGGACGGGCACCATCAACGCCTGGAATCTGGATGCCAACAACACGCCGTCCTCGCTCGCCTGGGCCAGTTCGGTGCCGAACTACAACGTGCGCAAGGTGTTCACCCGCGAGAGCAATGTCGGCCAGACTTTCCCGACACCCACCCAAATCGCGGCCCTGACCCGTACCGGCGGCCCGGTCAACTTCCAGGTGACCGGCGTGAACAACGCCAATTACCTCAAGGGTGATGCCAGTCAGGAGAAGCGCAACGGCGGCCTGCTGCGCGACCGTCCCAACAATTCACTGGGCGATATCGTCAACTCCTCGCCGTTCTACGTGGATGACACCCAGACCCTCTACGTCGGCGCCAACGACGGCATGATGCACGCGTTCAACGTGGCCGACGGCAAGGAGCTGTTCGCCTATGTGCCGGGACTGATCAAGATGGCCGATCTTTCCATGCTCAGCCGCGGCGATTACGAAAACTCCCACCGTTGGTACGTGGATGGCCCGATTGCAGTGACGGATCGCAAGCTGACGCCAAGTGCCAACTATCTCGTAGGCTCGCTGGGGCGTGGCGGCAAGGGAATGTATGGGCTGAATGTCACCAATCCCGCGTCCTTCGGCAACGCCGACGTCAGATGGGAGCTTGCCGAAACGGCCGGAAACAACATGGGCATGGTGACCGGGCGCCCGGCGCTGGCACTGGTCAACACCTCGCCCACGGCCAAGACGGCGGCGGCCATCGTCGGCAACGGCGTCAACAGCACCAACAACAAGGCGGTGCTGCTGGTTGTCAATGTCCAAACCGGTGCGGTGATCCGTGAGATCAATACCGGCGCGGGCAGCGCGTCCCAGCCCAACGGGCTGTCTGCCCCGACGGCGATCCTGGGCACTGATGGCAAGTCGGTCGACTATGTGTATGCGGGCGATCTGCTCGGCAACGTGTGGAAATTCGACCTGACTGCATCCAATCCCTCGAGCTGGACGGCCAAGCTGTTGTTCCAGGCGAAGTCCGCCGATGGTACGGGTGTCCCGCAGCCGATTACCGGCGGCGTGACGATTGCCACCAATCCGGTGACATACAAGCGCTGGGTCTTCTTCGGTACCGGCCGGTTCATGACGGTGTCGGATACCAACGACAAGGCGCCGCTGATGCAGGGGATCTACGGGTTTGAAGATACCGATGCCCAGTTGCAGTATTCGGATCTGGTCAAGCGCACCATGATCAATACCGGCGCCACCCAGAGCGGCTATCCGGTGCGGACCTTCGAACCCAAGGCGGATCTCAACCCGGGAGCCAAGGGCTGGTATGTGACGTTGCCTGCCGGCGGTGAACGCATCATCCAGGATGCGCAGCTTCTGGCCAATGCACTGGTGACGGCCAGCATGATCCCGGAGAGCAACGTCTGCGATGCCACGGGTACCGGCTACATCAACGCCGTGGATGCGTTCACCGGCACCAGCCTCGGAACCTCGCTGTTCGATCTCAACAATGACGGCAGCACGACCGACAACAATGTCGGCGGGGTTGCGGTTGGATCCGTGGACGTGGGCGTGGGCATGCCGACGCTGCCGATCTTCATCGACGGGCAGATGATCGTCACGGGCTCGGCCGGCAGTCTGGCGACCACCCGCACCCACCGCAGCATCTGGCGCACGGTGTCGTGGCGCGAATTCAGGAAGGATTGATGGACATGACCAAGCAACGTCCGGCCCAGAGGCACAGCGCGGGTTTCACCCTGATCGAGCTGCTGGTGGTGGTGGCGATCATTGGCGTCCTTGCGTCGATCGCCTATCCGTCCTACGTGGATCACGTCCGCCGGACCCGCAGGGTGGCGGCGGAGGCCTGTCTCTCCGCCGTGGCCCAGCAGCTGGAACGCTGGTACACGACCAACATGACCTATGTCGGGTTCGCGCCGGATTTCGGGGCGTGCGATCAGAAAGTCACGAACGAGTTCTACAACGTCGTTCTGCCTACGCCTACGGTCCGGGCCTATACCCTGACGGCGTCGCCGATAGGGCCGCAGGCTGGCGATTCCTGCGGAACCCTGAGCCTCGACCAGGCGGGAACCAAGAGCCCGTCCACGAGCGGCTGCTGGTAACCCCGGCCGGATGCGGCAATTCCACGACAAACCCGCCGAAAGGCGGGTTTGTCGTCATGGCCGTCGTGGCGAAGGCAGGCGCGTCGCACCGCCTGCGACGCCGCGCCCGTACAATGCCTGGATGGGCGTTTCGCGCAAATCATCCGGTTCGCTGGATCTGCCGATCGGCGCTGCCGACGCCGAGGCGCTGCGGCCGCTGGCCGAGCGGATGCGGCCGCGCACGCTGGATGAAATGGTCGGCCAGCCGCGCCTGCTGGCGCCGGGGTCGGCGCTGCGCAAGGCCATCGAAGCCGGACGGCTGCACTCGATGGTGCTGTGGGGGCCGCCGGGCTGCGGCAAGACCACGCTGGCCCTGCTGCTGGCCCGTCACGCCGAGGCCGAGTTCGTCGCGATTTCTGCGGTGCTCTCCGGCCTGCCGCAGGTGCGCGAGGTGCTGGCGCGGGCGCAGGCACGCTTCGAGGCCGGCGAGCGCACGCTGCTGTTCGTCGATGAGGTGCACCGGTTCAACAAGATCCAGCAGGACGCCTTCCTGCCGCACATCGAACGCGGCACCATCCTGTTCGTCGGCGCCACCACCGAAAACCCCTCATTCGAACTGAATTCGGCGTTGCTCTCGCGCTGCCGCGTGCACGTGCTTGATGCGGTATCCGCCGAGGACATCGCCATGGCGCTGCGCCGTGCCCTTGAGGATCACGAGCGCGGACTGGGTGGACTTGATCTCAAAGTTTCCGATGCGGCGCTGGCCGAAATCGCCGCCGCCGCCGACGGCGACGTGCGCCGTGGCCTGACGCTGCTGGAAATCGCCGCAGACATCGCCCAGCAGGAGGGCGGGGAGGTCACCACAGCCACCTTGCACCAGGTGCTGGCCGACCGCACTCGCCGGTTCGACAAGGGCGGCGAGCAGTTCTACGACCAGATTTCGGCCCTGCACAAATCGGTGCGCAGCAGCCATCCGGACGCGGCGCTGTACTGGCTGGTGCGGATGCTCGACGGCGGCGCCGACCCGGCCTACCTCGCGCGGCGCATGACCCGGATGGCGGTGGAAGACGTCGGTCTGGCCGATCCGCGCGCGCTGCAGATGGCGCTGGAGGCATGGGACGCTTACGAGCGGCTCGGCAGCCCCGAAGGCGAACTGGCGCTGGCGCAAGCCGTGATCTATCTGGCCAGCACCGCCAAATCGAATGCCGGCTACAAGGCGCTGGGCGCCGCGCGTCGCGACCTGCGCGAATTCGGCACCCAGCCGGTGCCCATGCACCTGCGCAACGCGCCGACCAAGCTGATGAAGGAACTCGGCTACGGCGACGGCTACCAGTACGACCACGACGTCGCCGGCGGAGTGGCGCTGGATCAGACCGCCTTCCCTGAATCCATGGGCGAACGCGCCTACTACCACCCGGTGGCGCGCGGGCTGGAAATCAAGCTCAAGGAAAAACTCGACGCGCTGCGCGCCGCCCGCGCCAAGGCGCAGCGCGGGCGGAAAACCTAGCAGCGTTCCAAGTGCAGGAGCGGCCCATGGCCGCGATCCTCACTTCATCTGCGACGCGGCAAAGTCCCAGTTGACCAGATTCCAGAACGCTTCGAGGTACTTCGGGCGGGCGTTGCGGTAGTCGATGTAGTAGGCGTGTTCCCACACGTCGCAGGTCAGCAGTGGCGTGTCCTGCCCGGTCACCGGCGTGGCGGCGTTGGGCGTGCTCGCCAGCGCCAGCGTGCCGTCGGGACGCTGCACCAGCCAGGCCCAGCCGGAGCCGAAGGTGCCGACGGCGGTCTTGGTGAACTCTTCCTTGAACTTGGCGAAGCTGCCGAAGGCGGCATCGATGGCCTCAAGCAGCTTGCCGGTCGGCTCGCCGCCGCCGTTCGGCTTCAGGCAGTTCCAGTAGAAGCTGTGGTTCCACACCTGCGCGGCGTTGTTGAACATCCCGCCCTGCGCCTTGCGGATGATCGCGACCAGATCGAGATCGGCGAACTCGGTGCCCTCGATCATCTTGTTGAGGTTGGTGACGTAGCCCTGATGGTGCTTGCCGTAGTGGAAGTCGATTGTTTCCGCGGAAATGTGCGGTTCCAGCGCGTTGTGGGCATAGGGCAGGGCAGGCAGTTCGATGGCCATGGGCGGATTCTCCATTTGCATGGGTGGGAAGGGCGGCCGTGGCCGCGCGACGCATTACAATGACGGATTGTAGCGGGCGATGCCGTGGTCGCCCCGTGAAGCGGCCATGCCGCGAACCTGCAGGAGTCCAGTGGTGCCGACCGTGAGCGAGCGCATTCGCGCCGAAATCGACAGCCATCCCGTCGTGCTGTTCATGAAGGGAACGCCCGAGTACCCGATGTGCGGCTATTCGAGCCGCGCCGTGCAGGCGCTGCAGGGCGCGGGCGCCGAGGAACTGCACACGTTCAACGTGCTGGAAGACCCGGAAATCCGCGCCAACCTGCCGCGCTTCTCCGACTGGCCCACCTTCCCGCAGCTGTACGTGCAGGGCGAGCTGATCGGCGGCTGCGACATCATCGTCGAACTGGCCGAATCCGGCGACCTGGCGCGCATGCTCGCGGACGTGCGCAAGCCGTGAGTGCGCAAGACAGCCTGAAGGATCGCGTCGTCCTGATCGCCGGCGCGGCCGGCGGTCTCGGTTCCGCTGCTGCCGTGGCCTGCGCTGCGGCCGGCGCCAGCGTGATCCTGCTCGGGCGCAAGGTGCGCGCGCTCAACAAGGTGTACGAATCGGTCAAGGCGGCCGGTCCCGATCCCATGCTCTATCCGATGGATCTGGAAGGCGCCGTGCCGGACGATTTCGATCAGCTTGCGCAGGCCATCGACGGCGAATTCGGTCGCCTCGACGGCCTGCTGCACTGCGCCGCCGAATTCCGCGCGCTGACCCCGCTGGCGCACACCGATCCGGCTGACTTCGCACGCGCCATCCACGTCGACCTGACCGCGCGCTGGTGGCTCACCCAGGCCTGCCTGCCGCTGCTGGCGAAATCCGACGCCGGCGCCGCGGTGTTCGTGCTCGACACGCCGGAAAGGCGCGGCAAGCCCGGGGCCGCCGGCGCCTTCTGGGGCGGCTATGGCCTGGCGCAAAGCGCGCAGGCGGCGCTGGTGCCGATGCTGCAGGCCGAACTGGGCGCCTCCGGACCGCGCATCTCCGGCCTGCGCCCCGGCCCGATGCGCACGGGACTGCGCGCCGCCGCCTACCAGCTCAACGTCGATCCCGAAGCGCGCCCCGCCGCCGACTACGCCCCGGCCTGCGTGGAACTGCTGGCCGCCACCGGCGCCGCGTGGCGCGGGAAGATCCGCGATCTTCAGGAGCCGCTCGCAGTGGCCGATCCGGCATGACCATCACCTCGGCCGCGCTGCTGCTGTTCTTCATCCTCGATCCGCTGGGCAACATCCCGGTCCTCCTCGGCCTGTTCAAGGGGATTCCGGCCGCGCGCCAGCGCCGCATCCTCGCGCGCGAGCTGGTGATCGCGCTGGTGGTGCTGATGCTGTTCCTGTGGGGCGGCCAGCACGTCCTGTCGCTGATGCACCTGCGCCAGGAATCGGTGTCGATCGCCGGCGGCATCGTGCTGTTCCTGATCGGCCTGCGGATGATCTTCCCGACCGCCGAAGGCGTGATGGGCGACGTGCCCGGCGGGGAACCCTTCATCGTCCCGGTGGCCATCCCGATGATCGCCGGCCCCTCGGGCATGGCCGCGGTGATGCTGCTGGGCAGCCAGCACCCGGCGCGGATGGGCGAGTGGATGCTGGCCCTGGCCCTGGCCTGGGGTGCGACCGCGCTCATCCTGCTGTGCGCGCCCTGGCTGCAGAAACTGCTGGGCAACCGCGCCCTGACCGCCGTCGAACGGCTGATGGGCATGGTGATCGTTGCGCTGTCGGTGCAGATGTTCCTCGACGGCGTGGCCAGCTATCTGCATCCGCCGGGCTGAGACAGCCGGAAGCCGGGAGCCGGTTCCAAAGGACTCAGGCCCAGTACTCGCCGGCTGCGCGAGGCACGATGGCTCCAACGATGTGCCTCCACATGGACCCTCATATTCCCGTCATTTCAGCCGGTCAGCATCCCTGCGTACGCCTCGCGTGAGGCCGTGCGGCAAGCCGGATACATGATCCAGGGCACGTTCGCGGGCTTCAGGCCGTGTTAAACTTCCGTAACGGCGTACCCGTGCGTACGGCGTAGGGGTTGCATCCGATTTCGTCCCACGATGCCTGTCGGCGGTACCAGTGCAGCGTGCGGGGCGTGTCGGGCTCTTTATTCCGTCCATCTCCAGAGACCACACAATGAATCGCAAGAATCGCGTCCGGCTGTCGAAGCTCTCGCTGGGTCTGATCGTCGCGCTCGCCGCGGCCCCCGTGTTCGCGCAAAGCACCTCGTCCGGCGTCGGTGGTTTGGTGACGGGCGCCAACGGCCAGCCTGTGGCGGGTGCCCAGGTGACGATCACCCATGTCGAGTCCGGCACGGTCAGCCGTGCCGTCACTGACGCCAGCGGTCGCTACAACGCCCGCGGCCTGCGCGTCGGCGGTCCGTACACGATCACCGTCACCAAGGAAGGTGAGGGGACCAAGACCGAGGAGAACGTCTACCTCGACCTGAACCAGGTGTCCACCGTCAATGCGACCTTCGGTACGGCTGGCGCCACTGAGCTGGGGACGGTGGTGGTACTCGGGAATGCGGGCAATGTCTTCGACCAGAACAACAAGGGCACCGGGACTTCGGTCAGCGGGCGCCAGCTCGAGACCGCGGTCAGCGGCAATCGCTCGCTCGACGACATCGCGCGACTGGATCCGCGGATCACCGTCACCGACCAGAACGACGGTTCGATTTCAGTCGCAGGCCAGAACAACCGCTACAACAACATCAGCGTGGACGGTTTGTCCGTCAACGATCCGTTCGGCCTGAATTCGAATGGCCTGGGCTTCACCGGATCGCCGATCTCGGCGGACACCATCGCCGCCTACGACATCAAGATTTCCGAGTTCGACGTCGGCACCGATTCCGTCGGCGCGAACATCAATGCGGTCACGCGTTCGGGCACCAACGAGTTCCACGGCTCCCTGTACTACACCTTGACCGATGCCGGGAGCATGGTGGGTCGCCTCGGCGGTCCGCGCTATCGCGGGTTCGACCAGAATCGCACCTGGGGCGTCACCTTGGGCGGGCCGATCGTCAAGGACACCCTGTACTTCTACCTGAGTGTCGAGGATCAGAAGATCGACGGCATATCCGGGGTCGGCGCCGATGCCGTCAGCAACGGCATCCTGACCGCGCAGCAGGTCAATGAAGTTGCCGCGGCATTCGATGCCATCGGCATCAAGGCCGGGACCTACGGTGCCGCGACGTCCGTCGCCCTGCAGAACCGGCGTTATCTGGCCAAGTTGGACTGGAACATCAACGATAACCATCGCGCCAGTTTCACCTACCAGCGCACCGAGGAAACCAAGCCGACGCCGTACGCCAGCTATGCGCGCGCCACCAGCGCCATCCTGCCCAGCAACTGGTACACCGTCTCGACCACCACCAACAACTACTCGGTCCAGTTGTTCAGCGACTGGACGGAAAACTTCAGCACCGAGCTGAAGATCGGCTACCAGCGATTCCTCGGAAACAACGGTGCTGCGGTCAACCAGCCGGAAGTCTTTGCGTGCTTCACGGCGGTCGCTTCGCAGTGCGCCAACTATGCCCCGAACTCTTCGGCGCCGTGGGTCATCGGCGGTGAGGATCGCTATCGTCATGAAAATTCGATCGACAGCACCCGGGTCACCGGCAGCCTGATCGGCACCTATTACGCCGGCGATCACGTGATCAAGGCGGGCGTGGATTTCCTGAGCAACCGCGTCGCCAACGTCTTCGGCCAGCTGTTGAACGGCTCCTACGGGTTCATCGACAAGAACGGCAATGGCACGCCGGTGGACGAGATCCTCGCGGGCAATTACAACACGTTCGTCAAGAATTACCTGCCGACCGGCGTCACCCTGGGCGATATCGCGGGCACCTGGAAGTACACCCAGATCAGCCCGTTCATCCAGGACACCTGGCAGGTCAACGACAACCTCTCGCTCATGTTCGGCCTGCGCCTCAACTCCCCGCGGGCCGATCACGCCCCGCCGGTGGCCATTGAGAGCACGACCAATCCTCCGCCGGGCACGACGCCGGGTTCGCCGGTCTGGGAAAGCCGCTTCGGCTATACCAGCGGGACGACCCTGGGCTCGAAGAATCGCGTCTGGGAACCGCGTTTTGCCTTCAATTACACCTTCGACACCCAGCGTCACATGCAGCTTCGTGGTGGCATCGGCCTGTTCCAGACCGTGCCGCCCTACGTCTGGCTGACCAACCCTTATACCAACAATGGTGTCACCTCGACCAAGCAGTACACGAGCTCGAATCCGGCCGCCGATCCATTCAGCCCGGATCCGAACAACCAGCCCGGCCCGACGGCTGCTGCCGCAGGACAGTGCGCGACCAACGCGACCTGCCAGATCGACGTGCTTGACCCGGACTTCAAGCTGCCGACGGCCTGGAAATTCAGCCTGGGCTACGACGTCGAACTGCCCTGGGGCCTGGTGGGCACCCTGGAATATCAGCGGATCAAGGCGCGTGATGCCATCGATTACCTGATCCCGAACGTGGGCGTGCCCAAGGGCAAGCTGCCCGACGGCCGCGATTCCTACTGGGTGACGTATCCGAACCCGAGCCCGACCCAGATCGGCAGCGGCACCAACAACGGCAAGTTCCCTGAAATCAACACCCGTTCGACGCTGCTGACGAATACCAGCGGCGGCCACACCGATGTGTTCACGATGTCCGTGAGCCGGGCCATGTCGAACGGTTTCAGCGGCAATGCCAGCATCACCTGGACCAACAGCACCGAAGTCAATCCGGGAACCTCGTCGCAGGCGTATTCCAATTACAACTATGTTGCCCGCGTCAATCCCAACGATTCGGTGGAGGCCGCTTCGCGTTTCGAGATCCCGCTGTCGTTCAAGGCTTCGTTGAACTGGGAGCGCGCGTTCTGGGGCGACAACAAGACCTCGGTCTCGCTGTATTTCAACGCGCATTCCGGCCAGCCCTACAGCTGGACCTTCGGCACCGACGTCAACGGCGATGGCGTCGCCAACGTGGACCTGGCCTACATCCCGCTGGTCAACGATCCGATCGTCACCTACAAGCCCGGAACGACGGCCGCCCAGATCCAGGCGTTCCAGGACTTCATCGAAGGCGATGCCTACCTGCGCTCCCACCGGGGCCAGATCGCCCGCCGTAACGCCGCGCACCAGCCGTGGGTGCAGCAACTGGATATCGGATTCCAGCAGGAGTTCCCCGGTTTCTTCAACGGCAACAAGATCGTGGTACGGCTCGACATCTACAACTTCTTGAACATGCTGGACAAGGACTGGGGCCAGCAGGATGGCGTCGGCTTCTTCGGGACCCGTCGTCTGGCCAACGTGGCCGATGTGACGGGTGGCCAGTACGTCTATGACCTTGGGTCGCCGACCAGCCCCAGTTGGCAGCAGTTTGGCACCTATGACACCTACGCCAACCCCGCGCGCGTGATTTCGCGCTGGCAGGCGCTGCTGACGATCCGCTACAAGTTCTGATTCGCGGAGTGTCGGCTTCAGACAAACGCCCGGGTTTTCCCGGGCGTTTTCTTTGCGCCACCGCGAGCTTTCTTTCCCGGCCATTGGACCGGATGCATCGTGCTTTATGCCCTGGGTTAGACTCTCCGTCCTATGGATGACCACAACCCGAACATGCCGCAGAGCGCAGCCGGCTCCACCCTCCCCACTGTTTCCACCCACATCTATCCGCGCGGCGCGCTCGACGTGCTTTCGCGCGAGGAGGTCGCGCGCCTGCGCGATGCGTCCGGCGCCGGACTGCACGACCTGCTGCGCCGCTGCGCGCTGGCGGTGCTCACCTCCGGCAGCGCCAACGACGATCCGCGCGCCGCCCAGGAGCTGTACCCGCACTTCGACATCGAGGTGAAACAGCAGGACCGCGGCGTGCGGCTGGAGTTGCGCAACGCGCCGGCGATGGCCTTCGTCGATGGCCAGATCATCCGCGGCGTGGCCGAACTGCTGTTCGCGGTCGTGCGCGACCTGGCCTTCTCCGCGATCGATCCCGACAGCGCCTCCGAGCCGGACACCACGGGCGGCATCACCGACGCCGTGTTCCGCCTGCTGCGCAACGCGCGGGTGCTGTTTCCGACCGATCCGAACCTGGTGGTGTGCTGGGGCGGCCATTCGATCGGGCAGGAGGAATACAAGTACACCAAGCAGGTGGGCTACGAGCTGGGCCTGCGCGGTCTGGACATCTGCACCGGCTGCGGCCCGGGCGCGATGAAGGGGCCGATGAAGGGCGCCACGATCGCCCATGCCAAGCAGCGCCGTCGGCGCACCCGCTACATCGGCATCACCGAGCCGGGGATCATCGCGGCGGAATCGCCCAATCCCATCGTCAACCACCTGGTCGTCATGCCGGACATCGAAAAACGCCTCGAAGCGTTCGTTCGCATGGGTCACGGCATCATCGTCTTTCCCGGCGGCGTCGGCACCGCCGAGGAAATCCTCTACCTGCTGGGCATCCTGCTGCGCGAGGAAAACGCCCACCTGCGTTTCCCGCTGATCCTCACCGGCCCGACCGGCGCGGCGCCGTATTTCGAGCAGATCGACCGCTTCATCCGCCTGACGCTGGGCGATGCCGCCGCCGAACGCTACGAGGTGATCGTGGCCGACCCGCCGCGGGTGGCCTCGCGCATGCGCGCCGGCATCCAGCAGGTGCGCGAGCAGCGCATCGCCCAGAAGGATTCGTTCTTCTTCAACTGGGCGCTGCAGGTGCCGCTGGAGTTCCAGCAGCCGTTCGCGCCGACTCACGAGCGCATGGCCGCGCTCGACCTGCACCACGGCCGCAAGTCGCACGAACTGGCCGCCGACCTGCGCCGCGCGTTTTCCGGCATCGTCGCCGGCAACGTCAAGGAATCGGCCATGCAGCAGATCGAGGCCCGCGGCCCGTTCGAGATCAACGGCGATCCCGACATCATGCGGGCCCTCGACGCGCTCCTGTGCGCCTTCGTCGCCCAGCGCCGCATGAAGATCTCCGGCGACTACCGGCCTTGCTACCGTGTGGTCGCCTGAACGCGGAGGGGGATGATCCCGACGCTTCAGGGCCCCACCAGGGCTCCAGCGACTCCATTCTCCCTCCCGTGTGATTCGAAACCATCGACCGACCGTCAAAGCGGGGATCGTCAAGCCATGAGATGGCGATTTCCGGATCGCAGAGGGGGATCTGCGCCCCGTCGGTGCCCAGGCGGGCACCAAGGGCCTCATCACGCAGATGGCCGAAACGCCCGACGGCACGCTGTGGCTGGGGGGACACACGCTGCGGCGCCTGCAGGGCCTCGGCGGCACCGCCACCGAGGATTCGCAGGAGCGCGTGCCCCAGGTCCGCGTCATGCGCCTGTTGAGCAATGGCGAACTCTGGGTCGGCACCCACGCCGATGGCCTGTATCGGCTTGGCGCCGACGGGCGTTGGCTGACGTCGCCCCCGCAGCTGCGGGGCGAAATGGTCACGGCCATTTTCGAGGACCGCGAACGCAACGTCTGGGTCGGCACCCAAGGTGGATTGCACCGCTTCGCGCTGGCGCCGATGGGCACGATCGAATCCAATCCCACGCTGCCAAGCCGCTTGTTGTCCTCGGTGGCCGCCGCACCCGATGGCCGGATCTGGGTCGGCAGCTACGGTCGCGGCATTGTCGAGATCGCGCCGGATGGCCGCAGCCGGACGTTCACCAGCGCTTGCGGCAGCGCCGTGCTGGGGCTGCTGTTCGAAGCACCGCGGTCGCTGTGGATCGCCAGCGAGCAAGGCCTGTGCGAATGGCGCGTCGATGGCCGCGAGATCCGGCATGAGGACGGGCCGGCGCTGGCCTTGGCGCCGGCGATCGGCGGCGGCTTCTGGGTGCAGGGCCAGAGCAGCCTCGAACGCTGGCTGGGCGGGCGGCGGCAATCGCAGCGTGCCATCGAGCCGCGCGTGCCGCTGCAACTCCTGGACCAGGGCCCGAACGGGCTTTGGCTGGCCAGTGACCGTGGCCTGTCGCGAGTCGATGGCGCTGGCCGGGAAACCGTCCTGGAAACGCAGCCGCAGGTCATCTCGCTGCTGGCCGATCCCGGGCAGGGCGTCTGGTACCTGCACGGCCAACACCTGATCCTGCGCGATCGGGACGGCGCAAAGCACGTGGCCACCGCTTTTCCCGGGGCCTGGCTGCTGCTGTAGGACGCCCGCGACGGACTCTGGCAGATCGGATCCAGCGGAGCGCTGCGCCTGGATCGGGCGGCGCTGCGGCAAGCCCTGCGTGACGGACAACCACCCCCGGCCGGCGTGCGCTTCGGGGACAGCGACGGTCACGGCGGCCTGCGCCCGAACCTGGTCGGTTCGCCCTCTGCGACGACCTTGCCGGAGGGCCGCGTCGCCTATGTCGGCTACGGCAAGCTGCGCATCGGCCTGCTGGCGCAGGCACCGCGCGCGGCAGTGCCCGTGGCAGCGCAGATCCTCGGCGTGCAGTCCCCCGGCGCTGGCAGCGTGGCATCGGGCCACCGCTTCTCTCCGGAACAGCAGCCGCTGTCGTTCCGCTTCACCGCGCCAGGCCTGCGCGACCCGACGGGCCTGCGGTTCCGGTATCGCCTGCTGCCGATCGAACAGGCATGGAGCGCACCCACGGCCGAACGCAGCCAGGGTTATGGCCTGCTTGCGCCGGGCGAATACGTGTTCGAGGTGCAGGCGCTGGTTCCGGACGCAGTCGCCCTGCCGCCCGCCCGGTTCGCCTTCAGCATCCTGCCGCGTTGGCACGAGACCCGATTGGCCCGGGCTGGTTTCGTGCTCGCGTCGGTCCTGCTGGTCGCCCTGCTCACCGCGCTGGCGCTGCGGCTGCGTTTCGCGCGCCTGCGCGCGCAAAAGCGGCAGCTTGAAGCCGAGGTCGCCGCGCGCACCTTGGCGCTTTCGGCCGCCAACGAGCAGTTGCAGTCGCTGGCGCGGACCGATGCGCTCACCGGCATCGCCAACCGTCGCTGCATCCTCGAGTGCTACGCCGAAGCCTGGGCGCGCGCACGGCGCGAACGCAAACCGTTGGCGGCGCTGATGGTCGACGTCGACCACTTCAAGGCCTACAACGACCGCCATGGCCACGCTGCGGGGGATGCCGCGCTGCAGGCGGTTGCCACGGCTCTGGTCGCTTGCGCACGCCAGCCAGGGGAGCATGTCGCGCGCTACGGCGGCGAGGAGTTCGTCGTCCTCCTGCCGAACTGCAGCCAGGAGGAGGCGCTGCGGGTGGCCGAACGGATGCGCCAGGCGGTGTCGGGACTGAACATCACCCACCACGGCCATCCGGACAGCGACCATGTCACGGTCAGCATTGGCGTTGCCGTCACGGTGCCGGACTCCGACGACGCCGAAGCCTTGCTCGCCCGCGCCGACGCGGCGTTGTACCGCGCCAAGAATGGTGGCCGCAACCGTGTCGCCGGTGAAGCGGAGGCGTCTTGAGGAGAGTCGTGGGACCGTCCCTGCCGGTCAGTCGGTTTCGGCAAGTGCGTGGCAAATTTGTGGCAACGAAATTGTTGAAACGCCCGAAAAGTGGTCTTTCCCGGGGATTTGCGCAATCACGCAGACAACAAAAAACCCCTGCAGAAACAGGGGTTCATGTGACTTTCTTGGTGGGCGGTGCAGGGATCGAACCTGCGACCCTTGCCGTGTGAAGGCAATGCTCTACCGCTGAGCTAACCGCCCGGTGAGCCGCGCATTCTACAGGATCGCAGGTGGAGGGCAACGGTGCGGCAAGCTGTTCCTCGCCCGGATTGTCGTCTCTTCGCAGAGGGTGGGCGGGGAGTCGATGAACGGGTGGATGGGTTGCGCTGACGCGAATGCTCGGCATAATCACCAGTCCCGGAACAAGGAACGTCCATGCAGCGCCTGCCATCGCTCTGCTTGCTGTTGATCTTGACCCTGCTCCTGGCGGCCTGTGCCAGCGGGGGCGGGGCGCGTGGCGTTCCGCGCGCCGGCGCGGGTGCGGCGGCGCTGCCGCCGCCGGATACCAGCAATGCGCAGGTGGCGCTCGCCGAGGCCGTCGATTACCGGATCGGCGGCATGGATCTGCTTTCGATCGGTGTGTTTGGCGTGGACGCGCTGAGCAAGGACGTCCGGGTCAACGCCAAGGGCCAGATCTCCCTGCCGTTGATCGGCACGGTGACCGCGGCGGGAATGACGACGCAGGAACTCGAAGCCGACCTCAAACGCCGGTACTCTGAAAATTATCTGCAAAACCCGCAGGTCAGCGTGTTCGTCAAGGAATTCGCCAGCCAGCGCATCACCATGGAAGGGGCGATCGGCAAGCCCGGCCTGTACCCGATCAGCGGCAAGATCACCCTGCTGCAGGCGATCGCACTGGCTGGCGGCATCGACGAGAAGATCGCCGACCCGCGCGGAATCGTGATCATGCGCCAGGTCAACGGGCGGCGGATGGCCGCGGCCTACGACCTGCGGCAGCTGCGCAATGGTTCGATGGAAGACCCGCAGCTTTATGCCGATGACATCGTCGTGGTCGAGGAATCGGGAAGCAAGTCCGCGATGCGCAACTTCCTCCAAACCATGCCGATCCTCGGCTTGTTCCGCTGGTTCTGACGCCCCTACGAGGACGCGCTTCAAATGACAGACGACAAGCTGCCGGTCGATCCGGCGCAAGGTGGTGACCGGCTTCCAGCGCGCCAGGAACCCGCCGATCAGCGGGCGCTGGCCCTTGTGCACGGCCGCGGCGCGTTGAGCCTGTTCGAGGAACAGGCCGAGGACGAAGCCAACGAATTCGATCTTCGCAAGTACTGGCACATCCTGCTGAAATGGCGTTGGCTGGTGATCAGCATTGCCGCTGCCGTCACCGCGCTGGCGCTGGTCAACACGTTGATGACCACGCCGATGTACAGCGCTTCCGCCCTGGTGCAGATCGACAACAAGACGGCGCAGTTGACGGCGGCGGCGGCCGGCGGTGGGCAGATGGCCCCCGACTATGTCTGGGACGACGAATACCTCCAGACCCAGCTGGAACTGCTGAAAAGCCGAAGTCTGGCCGAGCGCGTCGCGAGCCGGTTGAACCTCGATCAGGCGGCGCTGGGCCGCCTCGGAGGGGCCAGTTGGGAAGCCCGCCTGCTTGGGTTGATTCGTCCACGCTCGGCCGTCTCTGCAACTGCTCCCGCCCCGACGCGACCCACGGTCGTTTCGGCGGCCCAGGCGCAAGGTCTGCGCGATGCGGTGGCCGACGTGGTGCGCGGCGGGCTGAGCGTGACGCGGGTCGACAACACCCGGCTGGTGTGGATCCGCTATGACAGCCCGGTGCCGGATTTCGCTGTACAGGTGGCCAATGCCGTCGCTGAGGAGTTCATCGCCTCGAACCAGGATCAGAACACCGGGCGTTCGAACTATGCGAAGAGCTACCTCGAAGAACAGCTCGCGACGACCAAGGCCAAGCTCGAGGCCTCCGAGCGCAAGCTGGTCGAATACGCGCGTTCGCAGGGGCTGACGATTACCGACGAAGAAGGCCGCACGCTGGCGCTGGAGAGCCTGACCCAACTGAGCACGGCGCTGGCGCAGGCCCAGCAGGCGCGGATCCGCGCCCAGGCGCGCTGGCGCAACAACGCCACCTCGACCGAACAGCTCACCGCCTCGGCGATCGGGCCGCTGCAGCAGCAGCGCGCCGTGCTGATGTCGCAGTACCAGCAGAAGCTGGCGACGTTCAAGCCGGATTATCCGGACATGGTGCAATTGCGCCAGCAGATCGACGAGATCGACAAGCAGATTGCCGCCGAGCGCGGGCGCATCGGCGGCTCGGTC
Source organism: Thermomonas sp. (assembly GCF_025993755.1). Lineage (GTDB taxonomy): Bacteria > Pseudomonadota > Gammaproteobacteria > Xanthomonadales > Xanthomonadaceae > Thermomonas. The sequence goes on from NZ_JAMQHN010000062.1 coordinate 32,938, forward strand.
AAGGCCGAATACGATGCCGCGGCGGCGGAGGAGGCCGCGTTGTCCGAGCAGGTCGAGCAACTGCGGGCGCAGGCCTTCGTGGCCAGCAGCAGCAGCATCGAATACAACATCCTCAAGCGCGACGTCGACACCAACCGCCAGCTCTACGACGGACTGTTGCAGCGTTACAAGGAAATCGGCGCCACCAGCGCGGCGGCGGCCAACAACATCAGCATCGTCGATCCAGCAAACGGCGCCGGGCGCTTCAAGCCGAACGTGACGCAGGATCTGACCCGGGGCGTCATGTTCGGTCTGCTGCTGGGCGTACTGGTCGCCTTCCTGCTCGAATACCTTGATGATACCCTGAAATCGCCGCACGACGTCGAGCAGAAACTCAAGCTTGCCGTGCTGGGCGTGGTGCCCAAGGTCAAGGTCGGACAACGGGTGGCCGAGGCCGCTTCGGATCCGCATTCGGGCTTCTCCGAGGCCTACCGATCGGTTCGTGCGGCGCTGCAGTTCTCCACCGATCATGGGGTGCCGCGCACGCTGCTGGTGACCAGCCCCGGCCCCGGCGAAGGCAAATCCACGGCGGCGCTGGCGCTGGCGCGCAACTTCGCGCGGTTGGGCAAGAGCGTGCTGCTGGTCGAAGGCGACCTGCGCAATCCATCCTTGCACCGCACCCTGGGGCTGAAGGCCGCGGCGACGGGATTGAGCGGCCTGCTGTCCGGGTCCGACGTGCTCACCAGCGTCATCCAGCCCAGCGGCGAGGACGGATTGCAGATCATCCTGGCCGGGCCGTTGCCGCCGAATCCGGCGGAACTGCTTTCCGGCTCCAAGCTGGTCTCGATGTTGACCGTGGCCATCGAGCGCTTCGACCAGGTCATCGTCGACGGGCCGCCGGTGCTGGGGCTGGCCGACGCGCCCATCCTGTCCAATTCGGTCGATGGCACCGTGCTGTTGATCGATGCCGGGCATACCAAGATCCGCACCGCGCAAGTCGCGCTCAAGCGCCTGATGGCGGCGCGCGCGCGCGTGGTCGGGGCCTTGCTGTCCCGCTACGATATCCAGAAGTCGGCCTATGGCTACGGCTATGGGTACGGCTACAACTACGACTATGGACGTGGCGCCCGCGAAGGAAAGCTGAAACTGACGAAGGGTTGAGTGGATGGACGGTGCGAACGGCACCGCGCTGGAATGGGCTCTGGCGTTGCTGCACGCGCCGGCGGAGCGCTACCGCCTGCGGCAGCGGCCGTTGCCACCCGGGGTCGGCGAACTGTTGGCGGTGGCCGCCAATGTCGCGCCGGAAGAGTCAGAAACGGCGGCGGTGCGATTGCGGGAATCGGCCGGGACGCTGCGCGAGGCGGCGCGTTTCTATGCCCGCGAAGTGCTGTTCCACGCCGAGGCCGATGCCTACCGCACGCTGGGCGTCGCGGCGGACGCCACGGTGGCGGAAATCAAGGCTCACCATCGCCTGCTGCAGGCGTGGTTGCACCCGGACCGGGAGCAGAGCGGCGACGATTCGGTGTTCGCGGCGCGCATCAATACCGCATGGAACCATCTGCGCAGCAGCGAGCGGCGCGCGGCCTACGATGCCGAGCGGGCATCGACGCGCACGGCTGCCCCCGGGGTGCCCGAGGCTGCAGGCATGGCAGCGACCCCGGGGGGGCTCTGGCAGCCTCCGGCCGCTGCGCCGGCGATGGGCCGCCGACGCCACCGGCTGCTGGTGTTCGGACTGCTGGGCGCGTGCCTGCTGCTGGGGGGGCTGGTTGTGCGCGAGAGCGAACGCACGCCCGAGCCGTGGGCGTTGACTGCAGCCGCAGCGAGTGGGGCGGATCGGTCGCTGCCTGTGCCGGAACTGCCGGCGGTCGCCTCGACCGTGGAGCGCCCCACTGAACGCCATGCGACCGGCGAAGCCAATGCGGCTCGCCTTTCGGCACCGCCGCCGGCATCGGCGGTCGGACGGCCGGAGCCTGTCCCGCACTCGGAGCCATCGCCGGCCGTGGCAGCGTCCGTCGCGCCGGAGCGGCCTGCACCGGTGCCTGTGCCTGCGCTTTCCGCAGCGACGGCATCGCCCACGGTGCGACCGCCGGGTGCGACCGGCGCCCCGAGGATTGTCGAGGCCAAGCCAGGGCGCGACAAAGCCGCGCCCGGACTCCCTTTCGCGGCACCAGCCGTCGCCGCGTCCACCGCGCCGAGCGGGCGAAACCTCGCGCCGCAGGGTCGGGAAGGCGCAGCCCCGCAGCAGGAATCGTCCACGAGGCCGGAGATCGTGAATGCCGCAGTCCCTGCTCCGCCGATAGAAGCCGCACCCGCTTCCAGCCAGGACAGCCTGTTCGGGCGTCTGCGTCAGGCGTTCGGGCGGCGCGGGCAGGCCCGGGCCGTGCCGGAACTGGGCGTGGAGGGAGACGTCGCTTTCGCCCGCATCCAGCAGGCGCGCCAGGTGGGGCAACTGCTCTTGCGCTATCTGGCGTCGGAAAACCGGACGCCGCCGCCGATATGGGACAACCCGACGATTCTCGACCGCACCGATGGACTTCGTCGTGACCTGCGGCGGGCCGGTTCGCCCCGGCTTGGGACGGCGCAGTGGCGAATCGGAAAGACCTCGGCCGCGCTGTCCTCGGATTACAGCGTCGGCGGCGTGGTCCAGGGCACCCTGACGGCGGCGATCGTCTGGCGCGAGGATCGCTGGCTGGTGACGTCCGTGGCACTGGAAACCGAGCCATGAAACCGGCGCTGCGCTGGGCCGTGGTTCTGGCGGTGCTGGCCTTCGCGATCCTTGCCGGATCCAGGGTGGTCGGCCTGCTGCAGGCCGAGCGCCTTGCCCGCAGCGACCCGCAGCGCGCCCTGCGCTGGCATCCCGGGGATCCGGATGCCCTGTGGGCCATGGCCGAGCAACGACTTGCAAGTGGAGATCATGCCGGTGCCGCGTCCGCTGCCCGCACGCTTCTTGCGAAGGAACCCTTGCAGGGGCGCGCCTTCCGGCTGCTTGCGGGCATCGATGCCGAAGCCGGGCACGAACGGCGCGCTCATGCGCTCTATGCGATCGCAGCCCATCGCGCCCCGCGCGATCCGCTCGCCATTGCCGGACTGGTCCAGGGCGATTTGCAGCACGAGGACTACGCGGCGGCGTTGCGCTGGATCGATTTCTACCTGCGCACCTCTCCGGACCGCGCCGCGGCCAGCGGGCGGGTGCTGCCACGTCTGGTGCCGCTGGCGCTCGATGGCCGCTTTGCCGATGCGATGGTTGCCGCGCTTCGCGGCAATCCACCCTGGCGCGCGCAGATGATGGGCCTGCTGTGGGGCAATTCGACGGCGGCCGAGCGCGTCTACGGCCAATTGGATCGAGAAGGCGCACTGCGTCAGGACGAGTTTGCCGGCTGGATCGATGGTCTCATTCGCGCAGGCGACTGGGACCTTGCCCATACGCGTTGGGCTGCGCATGCCCCCGGCGCCGCGCAGGCTCGTGCGGGGCTCTACAACGGCGATTTTTCCCGCGATCCGTCCGGGATCGGATTCGACTGGCGGCTGGCGCCCGGCATGGCGAGCGACTTCCAGTCGGTGCCGCGAACGACCCGCCGCGCGCTGGGACTGCGGTTCTTCGATCAGCCGGTCAGGGGCCCGCTGCTGCAGCAAAGGCTGCACCTCGCGCCGGGAGAGTATGTCCTGCAACTGCGAATGCGCGCCCGTGGCTTGCGCGGCGATGGGGCTCCGGTCTGGCAGGTGCTGTGCGCGGGCAAGGCAGGGACGATCGCCGCCGGCGACCCGCTGGACGGCGGCTTCGACTGGATCGGCAGGGAACTGCGGTTTCAGGTTCCGAAGGAAGGCTGCCCAGGGCAGACCCTGCAATTGACCAGCCTGGTCCAGTCCCGGAACGGCCAGCGGATGGCGGGCGAGATCTGGATTGACGATGTCCGCATCGAGCCAGGCCCGCCCACGGCATCTGCGCCCGACGGAACCGTGCCCATCCCGTCGCCTGCCGGCCAACTTCAGCCAGCCAGCCTTGACAGCGCTTCCCGGAGAACCCTAAAGTGACACAACGCGTCTTTGCGTTGCGAACCGTGCAAAGGGAATTTCCATGAAAAAACTTGCGATTCTTCTTGCTGCCTCCAGCCTGTTGTTCGCGGGCGTGGCCTGCGCGCAATCGCAGGAAAACATCACCCTGCGGATCAAGAACGGCTCGGTCATGACCAGCAGCGGCGGCGATTTCATGACGGCGCAGTCCGGTCAGGCGCTTTCCCAGGGCGAAAAACTGTCGGTCAGCGCCGACACCCATGCACAGGCGGTCTACGATCGCGGCACCGCGGACACCAGCGACGATTGCGTCATCGAATTCAAGGCCGCGGGCGTGTACGAGGTGCCGGGCGACTGCAAGCCGGCCGGTGCGTGGCAGGCCAACTCCAGTGGCGTCAACATGTGGATCGTGGCCGGCGTGGTCACGGGCCTCGGGATCGAGCTGGGTTCGTCGAGCAACACGGCTGTCAGCAACGGCGGCCTGTGAGTCGAACGGGCGCTCGTGCGCCAACCTGACGTGAAGAGCGGGGCGGATCGCAGGGTCTGCCCCGCGTCGTTTGCGGTATTTCCCCTCGCCATCGATCTTGTCTGCGGCGGATCGGGATGCGTACTGCGCTGCGCGCAGGCAAGGCGCTTCCGCGCATCCGGCCCTCAGTACCAAGGGTGGCTTGCTTGAATCGACTGTCCGCCGCCTGCGACGGCTCCATCGGAATTGCGGCCTGGCTGTCCGCCGGCTGTCTCGTTCTCCTGTTGCTGGCATCGTGGCTGCTGGGCGGTCTCACCCACGACAGCAGTTGGCACGACGAAGGGCTGCAGCTGCTGGCGCTTCCGGCGCTGGTCGTGGCAGTGTTCTTGCTTGCGCGCAATCCGCCGCAAACGCGACTGGCCCGCGGGGCGCTGGCGGTCATGCTGACCGCCTTTGCGGCCGTGGCCCTGCAACTGGTCCCGCTGCCGGAAGGGCTATGGAAGGCATCGGCGCCGCGCGTCGAGTTGGCCCGGGATCTTGTCGCCGCAGGCGTGCCCTCAAGCGTGTGGCACTGGACCCTGACCCCGCATGGCACCGAGGCCGCGCTGTGGCGGATGTTGCCGCCGCTGGCGGCGTTTCTGTCCGGGCTGGCTCTGGCGCGCGGGTTCCGGCGTGGCGTGCTGCTGTGCGTCGTGCTGTTGTCGCTGGCCAATCTGGGATTGGCATTCCAGCAGGCGGGCCTGCCGCAGAACAGCCCCCTGCGCATCTATCCGGTCATCGATGGCGTGGCGATGTTCGGTGGAATCTTCATCAACCAGAACCACTTCGCCACCGCGCTGGTGATCGCCATGACGCTGGCGCTGTGCCTGGCGGTGGACGCCTGGCGCCGGCGCGTTCGCGGCACCCGCAAGCACGAGTTGCACGCCCTGGCCCTGGCCGGTCTGGCGGCCATCTGCATGGCTGCGGTGCCTTTGACGGCCTCGCGTGCCGGTATCGCGCTGGTGGCGCCGGTGCTGCTTGGCGGGCTTGTGCTCACCGGACTGTTGCGCCTCGACCGCCTCCTGAAGCGACCGGCGTTTGCGGTGACGGCGGCGGCGCTGGCTGTCGCCATGGCCTGGGTGTTCCTGCGTTGGCTGGCCGTTGCCAGGGCGCAGGATCCGCGATTCCTGATTGCCGATTCGACCTTCCGTCTCGGGCTGTCCTATCTGCCCTGGGGCAGCGGTGCTGGCAGCTTCACTCCGGTATTCGAAACCGACCTGCCCAAGGCGCTGTGGATTCCGCAGTACGTCAATCACGCCCACAACGAATTCGCCCAATGGTGGCTGGTCGGCGGCCTGCCGGCGATGGCCGTCGTCGCGGCCGGGCTGGTGGTGTTCGTGCTGGCGGGGCTGCGGCTGCTGCGGCTGCACGGCAGGCGTCCGATGGCGGTGCTCGCCTCCGGCTGCTGGATGGCCGTCGCCGCCGCATTGGCCCATTCCTGGGTCGATTTCCCGCTGGGCACCACCGCACTGGCCGTCACCGTGTCCCTGCTGGGGGGCGTACTGTTCGCGTGCCTGGACGAGCTGGCGGTCGACAGGGAGCCGCAGCGTGCGCCGAGGCAACGCGCTGCGTCAGGATGAACTCGCGGGCACGCCGCGGCGACGCGATACCATGCGCAGCCGCCATTCGCGGATTGCCCCAACGACGCCCGCACGGCGAAAGCCGTTCCCCACGCAACGACTCATTCACCGGAACCCTCGATGCCATTTCCCGAACACCCCCGCATCGCCATCATCGGACTCGGCTACGTCGGCCTGCCGTTGGCCATCGAATTCGGCAAGCGCCATGACACGTTGGGCTACGACCTCGATGCTGGGCGGATCGAGGCATTGCGGCGCGGTCACGACCGCACGCTGGAAGTTTCCGCGGAGGAACTGGCGGCCGCGACGCGGCTGCGCTACAGCGCCGAGCTCGAGGATCTGCGCGATCGCAACGTCTATATCGTCACCGTGCCGACTCCGATCGACGCGGCGAGACGTCCCGACCTCACTCCGCTGGTCAAGGCCAGCGAGGCACTCGGTCGCGTGCTGGCCGCGGGCGATACGGTGGTTTTCGAATCCACCGTCTATCCAGGCTGCACCGAGGAAGTCTGCGTACCGATCCTGGAGCGGGTGTCCGGACTGCGCTACGAGGCCTCGGATCGCGCGCCGGACGTCCTCGCTGGGGTCGCGGCCGCGGATGCGGCCCCCGGTCGCGAACCTCCCGCAGGCACCTTCGCCATCGGCTATTCCCCCGAGCGCATCAACCCCGGCGACAAGGCCCACCGCGTCACCACCATCAAGAAGGTGACCTCCGGCTCCACGCCCGCCACCGCCGACTTCGTCGATGCGCTCTACGCCGGCATCATCGCCGCCGGCACCCACAAGGCGCCGTCGATCAAGGTGGCCGAAGCCGCCAAGGTGATCGAGAACACCCAGCGCGACCTCAACATCGCACTGGTCAACGACCTCGCCATCCTGTTCCACAAGCTCGGCATCGACACCCACGACGTGCTCGAAGCCGCCGGCACCAAGTGGAATTTCCTGCCGTTCCGCCCCGGGCTGGTCGGCGGCCACTGCATCGGCGTGGATCCGTATTACCTCACCCACAAGGCGCAGGAAGTGGGGCACCACCCGCAGGTCATCCTCGCCGGACGCCGCACCAATGACGGCATGGGATCGTTCGTCGCCGATCGGACCTTGCAGCTCATGCTGGCCAGGTCCATCAATCCGATCGGCGCCCGCGTGCTGGTCCTCGGGCTGGCGTTCAAGGAAGACTGCCCGGACCTGCGCAACACCCGCGTGGTCGACATCGTCGACACCCTGCGCGGCTACAACATGCAGGTCGATATCCACGACCCGTGGGCCGATGCGGGCGATGCCCGCCACGAATACGGGCTGGAGTTGCTGGCGCGGCCGCAGCCGGGCCAGTACGATGCCATCATCCTCGCGGTCGCCCACCGGCAGTTCCGGGACTGGGGCGGGGCAGGGGTGCGCGCGCTGGGCAAGCCCGATTGCGTGGTGTTCGATGTCAAGGCGGCGCTGCCGCGCGAAGCGGTGGACGGGAGACTGTAAGGATGCGCAACTACGAAGCGCGCAAGCGCGTGCTGGTGACCGGGGGCGCGGGTTTTCTCGGCTCGCACCTGATCGACCGCCTGCTGGACCGTGGCGACGAGGTGATCTGCGTCGACAACCTGTTCACCGGCAGCAAGCGCAACGTCGAGCATCTGCACGGCCATCCGCGCTTCGAGTTCGTCCGCCACGACGTCACCTTCCCGCTCTACATCGAAGCCGACGCGATCTTCAACCTGGCCTGCCCGGCTTCGCCGATCCACTACCAGCACGACCCGGTGCAAACCACCAAGACCTCGGTCCACGGCGCGATCAACATGCTCGGGCTGGCCAAGCGGCTGCGCTGCCGGATCTTCCAGGCTTCGACCAGCGAGGTCTACGGCGACCCGTCGGTGCATCCGCAGACCGAGGCCTACTGGGGCAACGTCAATCCGATCGGGGTGCGCTCCTGCTACGACGAGGGCAAGCGCTGCGCCGAGACCTTGTTCTTCGACTACCACCGCCAGCACGGGCTGGACATCAAGGTCGCGCGCATCTTCAACACCTACGGACCGCGCATGCACCCCAACGACGGCCGGGTGGTGTCCAACTTCATCGTCCAGGCCCTGCGCGGCGAGCCGATCACGATCTACGGCGAGGGCCAGCAGACGCGCTCGTTCTGCTATGTCGACGACCTGGTGGAGGGCTTCCTGCGCCTGATGGACACCGAGCCTGGCTTCACCGGCCCGGTCAACCTCGGCAATCCCGGCGAATTCACCATCCGCGAGCTGGCGGAAAAGGTGATCGCGCTGACCGGCTCCGGCTCGACGCTGGCGTTCAAGCCGCTGCCGGCCGACGATCCGCTGCAGCGCAAGCCGGACATTGCCCTTGCGCAGGAGAAGCTCGGCTGGCAGCCGCAGGTGGCGCTGGAGGAGGGCTTGCAGCGCACCATCGGGTATTTCGACGACCTGCTGGCGGGCCGGCTGGACAAGCCGACGGTTTGACGGTGGCAGGTGCAGAGAGGATCCTTCCGCCTTGCGGGCGGGATTTCCGATCTTGTGAATGCGGTCGCGCTCCGCTAGGATGCGTTCACGTCTTGAACGCATGGAGCCCCGCAGCGTGCGGTACTGGTTCGCCGTGACCACCAAGCCCCGGTCGGAAGGGCTGGCGTTCGAAAATCTCCAGCGTCAGGGCTATGCCTGCCTGTGGCCACGGGTTCGAAGCGCGCTGCGCGGACCGGGTGGCATGCGCGAGCGGGTCGAATGCCTGTTTCCCAACTACCTGTTCCTGCACGCCGACCCCGAGCGCGAATCGCTGGCGCCGGTGCGCTCCACCCGCGGCGCGCTCGGCCTGGTGCGCTTCGGCGGCCAGCCGGCGCGGGTGCCGGAGGGTGTGATCGAACGCATCCGCGCGCGGATCGACGCCGACGACGGGCTGGTGCGTCTGGAAACCCCGGAACTGGCGCCTGGCGATCGGGTGCGGGTGCGCCAGGGGCCGCTGTCGGGCGTCGAGGGCATCTTCATGGCCGAGAGTGGCAACCAGCGCGTGCGCCTGCTGCTGGACCTGCTGGGCAGCACCCGCGAAGTACTGCTGCCGCGCGCGCAGTTGGCGCTGCGCGTGTAGCGGTTGGCTGCACGTCCACCGCGGGCCTCCGGCCCGTGGCGGAATGACAATCCGTGCCAAGCGGGCCCGCGGCGTGCCCCCGACCGCAGGGCGGTAGCGTGCCTGAAGGCGGCGTTTGCAAGACGCAAAGTTGAACGACGAACTCCGATTGAAGCTGCTGCGCCTGCTGGCCGAACGGCCGGCGATGAGCCAGCGCGAGCTGGCGCAGGCATTGGGGCTGTCGCTGGGCAAGACCAATTACAGCCTGCGCGCCCTGATCGCCCGCGGCTGGGTCAAGGCCAACAATTTCCGCAGCAGCGGCAACAAGCGCGCCTACGCCTACGTGCTGACCCCGAGCGGAATGCAGGCCAAACTGGCCACCGCCGCTCGCTTCCTGATGGCGCGGCAGGCCGAATATGCGCGTCTGGAGCGCGAAATCGCCGAACTGCGGGCGGATGTTGCACGGCAACCTGCTGCCGACGCCGATTCGAGGAGCCTGAGGGACGCATGACCACCGTTCTCGTCACCGGCGGCGCCGGCTACATCGGTGCCCACGCCTGCAAGGCGCTGGCGCGGGCCGGCTACACGCCCGTCACCTACGACAGCCTGGTCCACGGCCATGCCGATGCGGTGCGCTGGGGGCCGCTGGAGCAGGGCGACATCAGTGACCGCGCCCGCCTCGACGCCGTGCTCGCGCAGTGGCGGCCGGCGGCGGTGATGCACTTCGCCGCCTACGCCTACGTCGGCGAATCGGTCGAAAACCCCGGCAAGTACTGGCGCAACAACGTCGCCGGCACGCTGACCCTGCTCGAAGCGCTGCGCGACCACGGCATCGGGTCCTTCGTGTTCTCCAGCACCTGCGCCACCTACGGCGTGCCGCAGCGGCTGCCGCTGACCGAAGACCACCCGCAACATCCGATCAATCCCTACGGCATGACCAAGCTCGCGGTCGAGCGCATGCTGGCTGATTTCGATGCCGCCCACGGCCTGCGCTCGATCAGCCTGCGCTACTTCAACGCCGCCGGCGCGGACCCCGACGGCGAAACGGGGGAAAGCCACGACCCGGAAACCCACCTGATCCCGCTGGTGCTGGACGCCGCCGCCGGCCGCCGCGCCGGCATCACCGTGTACGGCAGCGACTATCCCACGCCGGACGGCACCTGCGTGCGCGACTACATCCACGTCAGCGACCTCGCCGAGGCCCACGTGCTGGCGCTGCGCGCGCTGCTGGCCGGCGCCGGCACCACCGCCTACAACCTCGGCAACGGCCGGGGCTTTTCGGTGCGCGAAGTGATCGACTGCGCGCGCAGCGTTACCGGTCGCCAGATCGCCGAAACCCCCGGTCCGCGTCGCCCGGGCGACCCGCCGGTGCTGGTGGGCGATGCCGGCCGCATCCGCAGCGAGCTTGGCTGGGCGCCGAAGCACGTTGAGCTTGCGGCCATCGTCGGCACCGCCTGGCGCTGGCACCAGTCCCGGCACCCCGATCCTGCATGAATCCACCCGACGCCCGCGACGCGCAGTTCGACCGCGCCCACCTGACCGAAATCAGCGCGTCCGGCAACTCGCTGCGCGCCGAGCTGCGCGAGCTGTGGGCCTACCGCGACCTGCTGGTGCTGCTGATCCAGCGCGACGTCAGCATCCGCTACAAGCAAAGCGCGGTCGGCATCGGCTGGGCGGTGCTGCAGCCGCTGCTGACCACGCTCATCTTCACCGTGGTGTTCGGCAAGTTCGCCAAGCTGCCGTCGGAAGGCTACCCCTACGCCCTGTACACCATGTGCGCGATGGTGCCCTGGACCTTCTTCACCCGCGCGCTCGGCGGCGCCAGCACCAGCATCGTCACGTCCTCCAGCATGATCACCAAGGTGTATTTCCCGCGCCTGGTGCTGCCGATCAGCAAGACCGTTTCAGGGCTGGTCGATTTCGCGGTGGCGTTCGGGATGCTGATCCTGCTGCTGCTGGCCTACCGGGTGACGCCCAGCCTCGGCCTGCTGCTGCTGCCGCTGTTCGTGCTGCTGGCGCTGGCCACCGCGCTTGGCATCGGCCTGTGGCTGACGGCGCTCAACGTGAAGTACCGCGACATCGGCCTGCTGGTGCCGTTCCTCACCCAGATCTGGATGTACGCCTCGCCGATCGCCTATTCCAGCCAGATCGTGCCGGCGAAATGGCTGTGGCTGTACAACCTGAACCCCATCGCCGGCGTGGTCGAAGGCTTCCGCTGGGCGCTGCTGGGCAAGGCGGCCCCCGCGCTCGGCCCGATGGCGCTGTCCTGCACGATGGTCGTGCTGCTGCTGGTCAGCGGCTTCTGGTACTTCCGCCGCACCGAGCGCGAGTTCGCGGACAACATCTGATGAGTACCGCCGTCAAGGTCGAAGGCCTGAGCAAGCGCTTCCTGCTGGGGGAAAGCATCGAGCACACCCTGTCCAGCCGGGTTGGCGACCTGCTGCGTGGCAGGGGCTTGCGGCGCAGCGCCGGGCGCGAGGAATTCTGGGCGCTGCGCGACGTCAATTTCGAAGCCGAGGAAGGCCAGGCGCTGGGCATCATCGGCGGCAACGGCGCCGGCAAGTCCACTTTGCTCAAGGTGCTGTCGCGGATCACCCCGCCGACCGAGGGCCGTGCCCGCGTCAAGGGACGCCTGTCCAGCCTGCTGGAAGTCGGCACCGGCTTCCACCCGGAGTTGACCGGGCGCGAGAACGTGTTCCTCAACGGCGCAATTCTGGGCATGCGCAAGGCCGAAGTGCAGCGCAAGTTCGACGAGATCGTGGCCTTTTCCGGCGTCGAGAAATTCATCGACACCCCGGTCAAGCGCTATTCCTCCGGCATGTACGTCCGCCTGGCCTTCGCCGTCGCCGCCCACCTGGAACCGGACGTGCTGATCATCGACGAGGTGCTGGCGGTCGGCGACGCCGACTTCCAGAAGCGCTGCCTCGGCAAGATGGGTGAAGTGGCCAGCCAGGGACGCACCGTGCTGTTCGTCAGCCACAACATGGCGGCAGTGCAGAAGCTGTGCCAGCGGGCGGTGTGGATGCGGGACGGGCAGGTGGCGCAGATCGGGGCATCCGAAGAGGTCATCGGCGCCTATATCGGCGCGTCCAGCCCCAGGGAGAACAGAGGGGAGTCATTGCGCCCTGGCTATCTTTACCAATCCGATGATGGCGAGGAGGCCGGCAGCGAGGCCCGGGTGACCTCCCTGCAACTGTTGGACATGTGCGATCGTCCACTGCAGGCAGCCGCGACGTTCGAGGCGCTCAAATTCAGAATCGAATTCTCGACGCCACGCCTCTATCGGAGTTTTTCCGCCGTGTTGCAGGTCACGACGGCAGACGGCGTTCCGCTCCTGCTTACCTCGACCTCACCCGACCAACAGCTGGCATTCTCGGTGTCGGAAGGTCGCTACGTGATCGATTGTGATTTCGAGCGATTTCCGCTCGCGGCGGGGGAGTACCTGCTCGGGCTGGGATTGGCCATTCCCGGCGTCGAGTTTGTCTGGCGCGACGATGCCGTGTGCCGATTGCACGTGGTGCCCAGGGACGTCTTCGCATCCGGCTTGCCACCGGCGTCCAACCGCTACCTCGTGGCCACGCCGCACCGCTGGGGCGCGTTGCGTGAGCTTGATGCTTTCGATGTGCGGGAAGCGCATGGAGGATGAAGTCCGCTGTCGCAGTTGCGGTGGCGATGGCTTGGTCGACCTCGGTCCGATACCCGGAAGTCAGGACGAACGGGCTTCCGCCCAGGCCCACCTGTACCGGTGTCCGCACTGCGCGCTGGGGCAACGCCATCCCATTCCGGATGCGGCCGGCATCGCGGCGTTGTATGCCGATGCCATGCCGGAAGAAATGGCCTACGTCTACGAGGACAATGCCGCGTGGGCACTGGCGAGAAACATGCTGGTCAAGCGTCTGGTGTCGGTGGAATCACCCAATGTCCTCGACGTCGGTTGCCATACCGGTCGCTTCCTCGCGGGCTTGCCCAAGGCGTGGCGACGCTTCGGGGTCGAGAATCCTGGCCCACCTGCCGACGCAGCACGCCGGGACAACCAGGTCGAGATCATCGCTGACTGGATCGAGACGGTCGGGGGCGAATGGGATGCACGGTTCGACGCCGTCAGCCTGTTCGACGTGTTCGAACACGTCCC
>NZ_JAMQHN010000063.1 GCF_025993755.1 Thermomonas sp.
ATTGCACGCTGGCGGGGGGGGGGGGGGATTTCTCGCATCCGTTCGTCATGAACGCTGAACGGCGCCGTGCGCGCTCCCTGGGGAAAACCGACAATGCATCCTTCACGATCGTTCCGCCGGCTGGTGCTGGCACTGGCTTGCTCCGCCGCCCTTGCCGCACAGGCGCAAACCGCCACCCGCATCGACATCCCGGCCGGAGATCTGGCCTCGGCGCTGGCCAGCTACGCCAGCCAGACCGGCACCCAGTTGATCTATCGCGCCGACCAGCTGCACGGCGCCCGCAGCAACGGCCTGAAGGGACAAACCGCTTCGCCGCAGGCGCTCGACGCACTGCTCTCGGGCAGCGGCTTCCGCGCCCAGCGCGATGCGTCCGGCGCGGTGCTGATCGTCCCCGCAGCCGCGACACCCGCAGCTCCGGCGCGCCAGCCGCGACCCGCCCCGTCCCCGCCGCAGGCCCAGACGGAAGGCCCGGTCACCCAGCTTGAAGCCGTCCAGGTGACCGGCTCGCGCATTCCCCGCGCGCAGATCGAAGGGCCGGCGCCGATCACCGTGGTGTCGTCCGACCAGATCCAGGCCGCCGGCTTCACCAGCGTGCCGGAAGTGCTGCGTTCGCTGAGCCAGAACAGCGGCAGCGTGCAGGGCCAGCAGAACACCACCGGCGCGCAGTCCACGCCCGGCGCGCAGGCGGTCGACCTGCGCGGCATCGGCCCCAACCACACCCTGGTGCTGATCAACGGCCGGCGGGTCGCGGACTTTCCGCTTCCGCTGGAAGGCAAGAGCAACTTCACCGACATCGGCAACATCCCGCTCGGGATGATCGACCGCATCGAGATCCTGACCGGCAGCGCCTCGGCGGTGTACGGTTCGGACGCGATGGCCGGCGTGATCAACTTCATCCTCAAGAAGCACGCCGACGGCACCACCATCGACTACCGCTACGGCGACACCAGCCACGGCGGCGGCCAGTCGCACGACCTGACCCTGACCACCGGCTTCGAGCGCGGCAACTTCAGCGGCATCGTCGGGCTGGAACTGCAGGACAAACGCCCGCTGTGGGGCTTCCAGCGCAGCATCCAGGACTCCACCCTCGACGCGCCGACCACGCGCCGCCGGCTGCCGCGGCTGACCGCCCAGATCTACGATTGGGACGACGATATCAACATCGCTCCGGCCGACAACTGCGCGGCCCTGTCCACCCTGGCCCAGGGTACGGTCGGCTTGAGCTTCGATCGCTGGGGCGAGCCGTACTGCGGCAGCCCGCGCGCGATTGCCTACCGGACGATCCAGAACCAACGCAAGGGTGTCAATTTATACGGCTCCTTCGAATACCATTTCTCCGGCACGCTGTCGTGGTTCGCCGACGTCCAGGCGGGGCGCCAGACCGTGCGCCTGCTCACCGGTACCAACGGCAACGACGTCAACAGCGACCATATGGGCTGGCAGTTCCAGGATCCGGTCGCGACCGACAGCAACGACGGCATGTTCTTCAACGCCAATACCGGCCACTACGAGATCTGGACCCGGGAATTCACGCCCGAAGAGGTCGGCGGCCTGCGCAACCGCATGAACACCACGGTCGAGAAAACCTTCGCGCTGACCACCGGATTCAAGGGACTGATCGGCGAAAACTGGGACTGGGAGCTGTCCTACAACCACACCCAGTACTTGGCGCGCGTCGAAATGCCGCGCATCCTCGCCAACGCCGCCAACACCTATTTCCTCGGCCCGCGCCTCGGCTACGACGCCGACGGCTACGCGATCTACGCGCCGGATCCGGCCAAGCTGTTCACCCCGCTCACGCCCGAGCAGTTCGCCGCGATCGGGGTCATGTCGGTGTTCCGGCCCAGAGCCGAAAACGACAACCTCGGCTTCACGGTCAGCAACCCGGCGCTGTTCACCTGGCCGGCGGGCGACGTCGGCTTCGCCGGCGTGGTCGAATACGGCAGGCAGTCGTACCGGATCAATCCGGATCCCATGGCGCTGACCGACACCGACTACTACGGTCCGCGCTACGGCGATGGCCACGGCAGCCGCGATCATTGGGACGTGGCCGGCGAACTGCGCATGCCGTTGTTTTCCACCCTGCAAGCCAGCCTTGCGGGCCGCTACGACCAATACAGCTATGGCGGCAACAGCCCCGGCAAATTCACCTACAGTCTTGGCCTCGAGTGGCGTCCGCTCGACACCCTGCTGCTCCGCGGCTCCTACGGCACCGGCTTTCGCGCGCCCGACATGCACTACCTGTTTGCCGGCAGCGATTACTACCGCCGGACGTCGACCGACTACTTCCAGTGCCGCACCGACGCGCCGGGATTCAGCAACGACGACTGCTACGACGATGGCACCTGGGACATCGCCACCCGCGATGTCTATTCCGGCAACCGCAAGCTGCAGGTCGAAACCAGCAGGTCCGCCACGATTGGCTTCGTCTGGTCGCCGACCTCGAACTTCGACCTCGCCATCGACTACTACAGCATTCGGATCGCCAACCAGGTCCAGACCCAGAGCCGCGACCTGCTGCTGATCACCGATGGCGACTGCCGGCTCGGCGTCACCGACAACGGAGCACCGGTCGACATCCATTCGCCCAGCTGCGTGGACGCCATGGCGCGCGTCGTCCGCAACGCCAACGGCGAAATCACCAGCGTCCTGTTCGGGCCGATCAACATCGCCCACGAACAGACCTCCGGCATCGACCTGACGTTCAACTACCGGCTGGAAACCGCCGCAGCCGGCACCTTCCGCTTCAACGGAAACTACAACTGGACACGCCGCCACACCCGCCAGGTGTATCCGGGCGATCCGACCGAGAACATGCTCGCCGTCGACTTTTCCGACACCACCCTCCCGCGCACCAAGGGCAATCTCGGCGTGAACTGGGAACTCGGGGCGTGGGGCGCCAGCCTGTTCGGCAACTACGTCGGGCGCGTCGCGAACTGGGCCAACGACGCGTGGACGCCGTCTACCTGGCGCTTCAACGCCGGCGCACGCTACAGGATCAACGACCGTTTCCAGGTCGCACTCAGCGTCGACAACCTGTTCGACAAGATGCCGCCGAAAGACCCGACCTGGGCCAACTACCCGTACTACGACACCTCGTGGTTCGACAGCTTCGGCCGCAGCTTCTTCCTCCAGCTCACCTACAAGTTCGGCGGCCAGCCGCTGTAGCGACCCCATCTTCGCAGGGTCCGGCCACCTCCGGGATCCGACGAGTGCACCGGTGAAACCGGTGATCAATCCGGCTGCACCACGTCGTGGTTCCTGCCCTTGAACGGCGCGTACCAGCGCTGGATGCGGGCGATGTCCGCTTCCATGTCGTCGGTCAGCTCCAGCGGGGCGCCGATGACGATCCTCCGGTTCGGATAGTCGAACGCCGCTGGCACCACCGGCACGCCGGCGCCGTGGGCGATCTTCCAGAACCCGGTCTTCCAGTGCGGCACGCGCCTCCGCGTGCCTTCCGGCGCGATGGCGTACCAGATCACGTCGTGCGCCCGCATCACGGCGATCGCCTGTTCGATCACGCCCAGCGGCGCGGCGCGATCCACGGGGATGACGCCCTGCCAGCGCAGGATCTGGGCCAGCAGCGGGACTCGGAACAGCGTGTGCTTGCCCAGCACCGACAGCCGGATGCCGACCGCGACCTTGACGGCAAATCCCCAGAGGCCATCCCAGTTGGAGGAATGGGGCGCGGCAATCAACACCGCCTTGGGCAGGTTGGGAAATGTACCCGTCACCCGCCAACCGCCGACGCGCAGCAGGGTGCGCGCGAGCCATTGGGCAAACGCATTGCGCGGCATCCGCGGCACCGCCGCGGGCAAGGCCAGTGCCGTGCTGCCTTCCCCCTGCGCCCTGCTCAATCCCACCCCCGTCCGCTGCGCCCCTGCTTGATGCCCGCCCGTTCGCGCTTGGCGTCCAGGCGACGCTCCTTCGAGGCGCGGCTCGGCCTGGTGGCGATGCGCGGCTTGGGCGGATGCAGGCCGCTTTCGATGAAGGCGGCCAGCCGCTCCCGGGCGTCCTCGCGGTTGCGTTCCTGGGTGCGGAAACGCTGCGCGGACAGGACCAGCACGCCCTCGGCGGTCAGGCGCCGATCGCGCCGCGTCAGAAGACGCGCCCGCACCGCTTCCGGCAACGACGGCGAGCGCGCCACGTCGAAGCGCAGCTCCACCGCCGTGGCCACCTTGTTGACGTTCTGCCCGCCCGGCCCCGATGCGCGCACGAAGCGCTCGCCCAGTTCGCTCTCATCGATGACGATTCGGCCAATGCGCATGGGAGGAATCTTACCCGTCAGCGATTCGAGCCACCAAAGGGCTGTTTCGACCCGGATGGACGCGGAAAGGGCGGTTCAGAACCGCTCCGGAAATTCGCCTTGGCCCGCGTCGAACAACGCCAGCGCTCTGGCGAACTCGGCATCCGGCGGCGCGACGGCTTCGACACGTTCGCCCGTATGCGGGTGTGTGAACGCCAGCCGGCGCGCGTGCAGCAGCATGCGATGGATGCCGAGCCTACGGAAGCTGCGGTTGTGGCGGCCATCGCCGTGGCTGGTGTCGCCGATCAGGTGATGGGAAAGATGCTTGAGGTGGCGGCGGATCTGGCGAAAACGCCCGGTGCGCGGGCTGGCGCGCAGCCAGGCGTAGCGCGAGGTGGCAAACGCGGCCGAAGCCATCTCCAGTTCGCAGGTGGCCAGCACTTCGAAATCGGTCTTCGCCGGCTTCTTCAACGGCTTGCCGGGGCCGCCATCGAGCGCGTGATCGACCGTGAAGGCCGCTTCCGACGGCCAGCCGCGACAGATCGCCCAGTAGTCCTTTTCCACCCCACCCGACATCAACTGCCTGCCCAGCGCGGAGGCGGTCTCGCGGTCGAAGGCCAGCAGCAGGCAGCCGCTGGTGGCGCGATCGAGGCGGTGGACGAGGAAGACCGGCCGGCCGAACTGGTCGCGCAGGCGATCTGCGGCAAAGTCGGTCTCGCCGCGCGCCAGCGCGCTGTCGTGCACCATCAGTCCGGCTGGTTTATTGACCACGGCCAGCGCGGCGTCGGCGCAGAGCACCTCAAGCGCCGACTCAGTCATGCACGCCTTCGTCGCCACAGTGACGGGCTTCGACCTGCAAGGTGGCGTGCTCGATGGCAAATTCCGCGTGCAGCGCCTCGGCCACCCGCGTGCGCACGGCATCCGGCCCTCCGGAGCCATCGCACAGGACCACGTGGGCCGTCAGGATCGGCTCGCGCGAGCCAAGCGCCCACACATGCAGGTCGTGCACCGCAGCCACGCCGGGCACCGCCAGCATGGTCGCTCGCACCGCATCGACGTCCAGGCCCGCCGGCACGCCCTGCATCAGCACATGGACGGCCTGCCGCAACAGGATCCAGGTGCGCGGCAGCACCCACAGGCCGAGCAGCACCGCGACGACCGGATCCACCCACGTCCAGCCGGTGAAATGGATCAGCACCGCGCCCGCGATCACGCCCAGCGAGCCGAGCATGTCGCTCCACACCTCCAGATAAGCGCCCTTGACGTTGAGGCTTTCACCGGCACCGGCAGCTAGAAGCTTCATCGCGGCAAGATTGGCCACCAGCCCCACGCAGGCCACCACCAGCATGAAGGTCGAGGCCACCGCTTCGGGCGTGCGGAACCGCTGCATTGCTTCCAGCAGGATGTAGCCGGCGACAAGGAACAGCAGGCTGCCGTTGACCAGCGCACCGATGGCTTCCATCCGCGCATAGCCGTAGCTGCGCCGCGCATCGGCCGGACGGCGGCTCATCCGTACCGCGAACAGCGACACCCCCAGCGCGGCCACGTCGGTCAGCATGTGGGCCGCGTCCGACAGCAGCGCCAGGCTGTTGCTGAGCAGGGCCCCGCCCACTTCCACCAGCAGCACGATGATGGTCAGGGCAAACGCGATCCACAGCGGACGCTCGTGCCTGATCGTCGTCGGCACATGGCTGTGCGCGCCGGCGTGATCGTGATCGTGGTCGTGGCCTGCGGCCATCGTGGCATCCGGAACGTGTGCGTGTCGCCACCCTAGCGACGGCAGCGGCGGTTATACAATTTCAGGACACAGAGTAATGGTGACGGGAACTGTTGATTTCATGCCGGACACCGGGATACCCGCAAATCCCCATTTCCCTGATCTTCCAGTAGGATTTTTCCCAGAACGCTGACCCAAGGCCCGCCGTTGCCCATTGCCGCCGCCATCAGGACGCACCGCCGCCGAGCAAGGCCTGCCCGACAGTCAGCGGCTGCACGACACCGTCCTTCGCGCCTGCCTGCCACGGCAATTGCCCCCGTCACCAACACCTGGAGCTACAACCGCCGCCGCCTGCCCACGGCGGAGACGCAGGCGCCGGACGGCACCCGCAGCTGGAGCCTGAGCTACGGCTACAACGCCCAGGGCCAGCGCACCAGCGAGACCGCCCCGGACAACGTGACGACCACCTACACGGTCAACGCCCTCGGCCAGACCACGCAAATCAGCGTGAAGGTCAAAACCAGCACCACGACCGTGGCCAGCAACGCCAGCTACTACCCCAATGGCGCCTTGCAGCAGTTCACCTACGGCAACGGCATCACCCACACGCTGACGCAGAACGCCCGGCAACTGCCGCAGCACAGCCAGGACGGCAGCGTGCTGGACCTGACGACGACGTTCGATGAAAACGGCAATGTGGCAGCCATCGTCGATGGCACCGCCAATGCCCGCCAGAGCCGGAGCATGACCTACGACGGGCTGGACCGGCTGACGCAGGTGCAGTCGCCGATGTTCGGGACGGCGAGCTATGGCTACGATGAACAGGACAACCTGCGCCATGTCGGGATCAGCGGCGGCAGCCAGCCGCGCGACCACACTTACTGCTACAGCGCCGACAACCGGCTGGAGTTCGTGCGCAGCGGCCCCAATTGCACCGGCACCGCCAGCCCGGCGGTGATCGCGCTGGGCTACGACGTACAAGGCAACCTGCAGTACAAGAACGGAACGGCCTACACCTTCGACTACGGCAACCGGCTGCGCAGCACGGCAAACCAAAGCTACCGCTACGACGCCGCAGGACGACGCGTCCGCACAGACAGCGCAGGCAGCCAACTGCAATACAGCGACTATGCCAGCGACGGGCGGCTGGTGTGGCAGCGGGACGAAGCCGCAGGCAAGCGGATCAACAACGTCTATCTGGCGGGGAGTCTGGTGGCGGAAGTCAGCCGCAGCCTGACGACGGACGCGGCGACCTACCGCTACGTCCACACGGATGCGTTGGGTAGCCCGATTGCGAAGACCAGCAGCACGGGCGCAGTTCTCGAGACCAGCGAGTACGAGCCGTATGGAGCCCTGCTGAACCGGGCCAATGATGACCGGGCGGGGTATACCGGGCATGTGATGGATGCGGCCAGTGGGCTGATCTATATGCAGGCGCGGTATTACGATCCGGGCATTGGTGGCTTCCTGAGCGTCGACCCTGTCAGTGCCACTAGCGTCGGTGGGAACTTCAATCGCTATTGGTACGCCAACAACAACCCCTATCGCTTTACCGATCCTGATGGGCGCTGTCCGCCTGAATCCCCATGCTGGTGGGATGTGCCTGGACAAGTTGGAAAGTGGTTTGCAGATCTAGCACCGCTTTCGATGGATGCCGCATATGGCTCTTATGCGGCGGGACGTGATGCATTACCTGACCACTATCAGAAGGCAGGCGAGTTCATTCTTGTGGTTCAGACCGCTGCACTCCCTGAGCTTGGTGCGGGTCTTGCACTGGAGTCAAGGGCGATCAGTGCTACGACCGCAGCAATGCGTTCGGAAGTTGCCGCAAAAATCATAACTGGAACTGGCGAGATTCGGTTAAGTGAAACTGCGGCTAACAGTGTCGCGAATAGAAATTACGTGACCCCATTGTCGGTGAGAGAGACGATAATTGGAGGTACGAGAACTGCGGATCCCCAAGGTGTTGCAGGGAGATTTATGTATACAGTTGACGCAGCCTACAAAGGAGCCGTTGGTAAATTTGAGGTTCTAGTGAACGAAGTCGATGACGTAGTTGAGCATGCAGTTTTCAAACGTCAGAAATAATGGTGAATTCAAATGAAATTGCATGAGGTCGCATGTTTAATAGAGTCATTTGTCGGCAAGAGCTTGTCGGCACAAGATTTTTGCATCGCGTTTGAAGGCGCTTGGAATTTCAGTATTGATAGAACTGAAATATCGCCGAAGGTATGTGAGACATTGAATCAATTGTTCGATGAGGTGGTGCTTTTTAGTTCCCTACCAAGAGAGAAATGGGGGTATCCGAAATATAGGGATGCGAATGAAATTTTGCTTGCTGCGGAATCTGCACTGGTGGAGTTAAGGCGCGGGGGGACAGCAGAATGTACAAGTTGAGTAATTACCCGACACTGGGCTGTCGGTAGTAGCGGTCAGGCGACGAGTTTCTCAGCTTCGGATTCGGTTGTCTCCTCGGGTTCGAAAACAAACACCGGGACACCCGCAATTCCCCATTTCCCTGACCTTCCAGTAGGATTTTTCCCAGAGCGCTGACCCAAGGCCCGCCGTTGCCCATTGCCGCCTCCGCCATCAGGACGCACCGCCGCCGAGCAGGGTCTGCCCGTTGGTCGAAAAAACGGGGACACCCACAAATCTCAGACGAACACGGGTCGCCCACTGAAACACAATGGAAAAAATAATGATGTCAGGGGCAATTAATTCAGACATGGATGAGTGGCGGATGATTTCACGTGGCGGACAGGCGTTGGCCTGTGGGGGACTCTTCGCGTTGGGACAGCTCGTGCCCCTGCCCGCACTGGCGCAGGACGCCAGTTATCAGACGGAATACCAGAACCGGATTCGGATGGCAGGGGCGGTCGAGGCGCTCGCCGATTCGCCGTTTGGCGAATCGATCGACCTGTATTCCGGCCGGGTTGCGTTTGAACAGACGGATCTCGTCCTGCAAGGCACCGGGCCGGAGATCGTCGTTGCCCGCAAGTCGATCAGCGGGGACCTCAGCGCGGTGGCGCCACTGCGCTATAGCGGATTTGGCGATTGGCAGCTCGAGCTGCCAGAAATCACGACGCTGGTGCCTGCCGCATCGAAGTACGCGGCAGAAGCCGGAATATGGAAGACCTATTCGAGCCCCGGTATCGATACGTTCCAGCGCTGCACGAGTTTTGGCGCGGTGGCGACATCGCCTCCTGGGTACGCCGGATTGCATACCGGCGGGATCTACTCTGGGGCCTGGTGGTACGGCTATGAATTGCGGATTCCCCGCCACGGCGATCAACTGATCCTGGAGCGCAGGGCTGCCCCCGCCCCGACCGGCGGGTTTCATCCCGGCGTCACCACCGGCCACTGGCAGATCGGCTGCCTGCCGCAAACATCCAACG
>NZ_JAMQHN010000064.1 GCF_025993755.1 Thermomonas sp.
ACCGTCTTCGAGGGCATTTCCACGGGCGCCGCCGGTCTGGCGGTCGGCGAAGTGGTCTTCAACACGGCGATGACCGGCTATCAGGAGATCCTGACCGACCCGTCCTACGCCCGCCAGCTGGTGACGTTGACCTATCCGCACATCGGCAACACCGGCTGCACCGAGCAGGACGACGAATCGCCGCAAGCCTGGGCCGCCGGCCTGATCGTGCGCAACCGGCCAACGCCGCCGAGCAGCTGGCGCCATCAGGTCGCGCTGCCGGACTGGCTGGCCGCGCGCGGCATCCCGGCGATCGCCGATATCGACACCCGAAAGCTGACCCGCCTTCTGCGCGAGCGCGGGGCGCAAAACGGCGCGCTGCTTGCGGGCAGCCAACACGGCGAAGCGCTCGACGTCGAAAAGGCGATCGAGGCCGCGCGCAAGTTTCCCGGGCTGGTCGGGATGGACCTGGCCAGGGACGTTTCGACCAAGGCGGCGTACCGCTGGACCGAAGGCCAGCTCGATCTCGACCGCAACGCATTCCGCCAGGCCGCGCCGAAGTTCAAGGTCGTCGCCTACGATTTCGGTGCCAAGCGCAACATCCTGCGGATGCTGGCCGAACGCGGCTGCGACGTGCAGGTGGTGCCGGCGCAGACGCCGGCCAGCGACGTGCTGGCGCTGCGACCGGACGGCGTGTTCCTGTCCAACGGCCCCGGCGATCCGGCCGCCTGCGATTACGCGATTGCGGCCACCCGCGCGTTTGTGGACGCGAAGATTCCGCTGTACGGCATCTGCCTCGGCCACCAGTTGCTCGCGCTGGCCATTGGCGCGAAGACCATGAAAATGCGCCACGGCCACCACGGCGCCAACCACCCGGTGCAGGATCTCGACAGCGGCCGGGTGCTGATCACCTCGCAGAACCACGGCTTCTGCATCGACGAGGCGACGCTGCCGGCCAATGCACGCGTCACGCACCGTTCGCTGTTCGACGGCACCAACCAGGGCATCGCCCTGACCGACGCACCGGCGTTTTCCTTCCAGGGCCACCCCGAGGCCAGCCCCGGGCCGCAGGACATGGCGGACCTGTTCGACCGATTCGTTGCGCTGATGGAGACCAGCACCCATGCCTAAGCGCACCGACCTCAAGACCATCCTCATCATCGGCGCCGGCCCGATCGTCATCGGTCAGGCCTGCGAATTCGACTACTCCGGCGCCCAGGCGTGCAAGGCGCTGCGCGAGGAGGGCTACCGGGTGGTGCTGGTCAACAGCAACCCGGCCACGATCATGACCGACCCGGAGATGGCCGATGCGGTCTACATCGAGCCGATCAACTGGAAGACGGTCGAGAAGATCATCGCCCGCGAGCGCCCCGACGCGATCCTGCCGACCATGGGCGGGCAGACCGCGCTCAACTGCGCGCTGGACCTGGCCGACCACGGCGTGCTCGACAAATACGGCGTCGAGCTGATCGGCGCCCGACGCGAGGCGATCCGGATGGCCGAGGATCGCGAACTGTTCAAGCAGGCGATGTCCGAAATCGGGCTGGAAAGCCCGCGCTCGCACATCGCCCGCACCTACGAGGAGGCCGTCGATGCGCAGGCGGAAGTGGGCTACCCGACCATCATCCGCCCCAGCTTCACCCTCGGCGGCACCGGCGGCGGGATCGCCTACAACCGCGAGGAATTCGAGACCATCGTCAAGCGCGGCCTCGAACTGTCGCCGGTGCACGAAGTGCTGATCGAGGAATCGGTGCTGGGCTGGAAGGAGTTCGAGATGGAGGTGGTCCGCGACGGTGCGGACAACTGCATCATCATCTGCAGCATCGAGAATTTCGATGCGATGGGCGTGCACACCGGTGATTCGATCACGGTCGCGCCGGCGCAGACGCTGACCGACAAGGAATACCAGCGCATGCGCGACGCCTCGATCGCGGTGCTGCGCAAGATCGGGGTCGATACCGGCGGCTCCAACGTCCAGTTCGGAATCAGCGCCAGGGACGGGCGCATGGTCGTGATCGAGATGAATCCGCGGGTGTCGCGCTCGTCGGCGCTGGCGTCGAAGGCGACCGGGTTCCCGATCGCCAAGGTCGCCGCCAAACTCGCGGTCGGCTATACGCTGGACGAGCTGAAGAACGAGATCACCGGCGGCAAGACCCCGGCTTCATTCGAGCCGAGCATCGACTACGTCGTCACCAAGATTCCGCGCTTTGCGTTCGAGAAGTTTCCCGCCGCCGATGCCCGCCTGACCACCCAGATGAAGTCGGTGGGCGAGGTTATGGCGATCGGGCGCAGCTTCCAGGAATCGCTGCAGAAGGCGCTGCGCGGGCTGGAAACCGGCAAGACTGGGCTGGATCCGACGGGGCTGGACCTCACGTCCGAAGACGATCTGCTGAAGCTGCGGCGCGAGCTCAAGGAACCGGGCCCGGAGCGGGTGTTCCATCTGGCCGACGCCTTCCGCGCCGGACTGGGCGTGGCCGATGTGCACGCGCTGTCGTTCGTCGACCCGTGGTTCCTCGGACAGATCGAAGAACTCATCGACGCCGAAATCGACGTGGCCCACCGTGGACTGGAAGGCCTCGACGCCCGGCGCCTGCGCGCGCTCAAGCGGATGGGCTTTGCCGACGCCCGTATCGCCCGCCTGGCCGGAACCGACGAGACCGCCGTGCGCGCGCTGCGCAAGGCCTTCGGCGTGCGGCCGGTGTACAAGCGGGTGGATTCCTGCGCCGGCGAATTCGCCACCTCGACCGCCTACATGTATTCGACCTACGAGGACGAATGCGAAGCCGCGCCGAGCGACCGCCGCAAGATCATGGTGCTTGGCGGCGGCCCGAACCGGATCGGGCAGGGCATCGAGTTCGACTACTGCTGCGTGCACGC
>NZ_JAMQHN010000065.1 GCF_025993755.1 Thermomonas sp.
ACGGCGAAAGCACCTATCCGAACGCGCTGCCGTGGACCCGGATCGCCGCCACGCCGCACGTGCAGTACGGCAATTTCGCGCCGCTGCTGGCGCCGCTGCAGGCGCGCCACGAAGCGCGCTCCGCCCGCGACGTCGAATACCAGTGGTGGGTCGAGGACGTGCGTCAGTTCCGCGAAGAACAGGCCAGGAATTGGATCTCGCTCAACGAAGCCGATCGCCGCGCCGAACGCGACCGCTTCGACGCCCAGCGCAAGCAGCGTGCCGAAACGCGCGCGCGACTGGGCATCAGCCGCGACCCGCTGCTGGAGAACCGTTCCGACGACGGCCTGACCGCCGACGAGCGCAACGCCGCCGACGACGTGGCGCGCGCGGAGGCGGCGCGCAAGGCGACCGATCCGCTGCTGCGCGAATCGGCGGCGATCCTCGGCGACGCCATCTGGCTGCTTGGGCGCAACGACCGGCTGGCCGCCCAGGTGCTGCCGCAGACGCGCAACGCTGCCGGGCACTGGGCCGACTGAACGACGTCTCCGGCGACGCGGCGTTGACTTTTCCTTGATCGGGCTGCCGCTACCCTGACCGACTTCGCCGAACGCATTGGATGGCGTGCGGGTCGGGCGCACGGCAACCGACCCGAGCGGGATCGGTCGCGGTCGGGCCCAGTGCGTTGAAGCAGTCGTGACGCCTCCGGGCTGACCCGGGGGGCGGATTTTCCAGCAAGTGTCCAGAATTTCGCGGGTGCCGAATTTGGCACCCGCTTCCGTTGATGGATTCCCGATGACGTCTTCCACCGTTTCCACAGCCTCCATCATGCCGGCGCCGGCCTCCGGCGTCGCGCTGGCGTTGGGCGCGCTGTACCTGATCTGGGGTTCGACCTATCTGGCGATCCGCTTCGCGCTGGAGGGCGGTTTCCCGCCGTTCCTGCTGGGCGGGATCCGCTTCCTCGTGGCCGGCGGCCTGTTCTACGGCGTCCTGCGCTGGCGCGGCGTGCCGGCGCCGACCCGCGCCCAATGGCGCAGCCTGCTGCCGATGGGGTTTTTCATGCTGCTGCTCGGCAACGGCATGGTGAACCTGGCCGAAACCACGGTGTCCTCGGGCCTGACCGCCGTCACTTTGGCGTCCTCGGCGCTGTGGCTGGCGGTGTTCGCCGCGGTCCGCGGCGACCGTCCGACCCGGCTGGAATGGGCGGGATTGGGAATCGGCTTTCTCGGCGTGGTCTGGCTCAACGTCGGCAGCAGCCTGAACGGCTCGACGGTGGGGCTCATCGCCCTGCTGGTCGCCTGCATCGGCTGGGCATACGGATCGATCTGGAGCCGCGGCCGCGACCTGCCGGCGCCGTTCATGTCGGCGGCCGGGCAAATGCTGTGCGGCGGGCTGCTGATGACTGGCGCCGGGCTGGCCATGGGCGAGCGTTTCGCCCACGTGCCCGACGCGCGCGCAATTGCTGCCTTCTGGTATCTGGTCGTGCTGGGTTCGCTGGGCGGATTCACCGCCTACATCTGGCTGCTCAACCACGTGCGGCCGGCGCTGGCGGGCAGCTATGCCTACGTCAACCCGGCGATCGCGGTGCTGCTCGGCGCGTGGCTGGCGCACGAGCGCTTCGACGGCAGCGAACTGGTCGCCATGGGCGTGATCCTGCTCGGAGTGGTCGTGATCACCTTCGGAAAGGCGCTGCGCAAGATGGTGGCGGGGAGCGACGCGGCATGACCGACGACGCCCACGCCGACACCGCACGCGGCGTCTGGGCCGCGGTCGCGGCCTTCGTCACCTGGGGCTTTTCTCCGCTGTACTGGCACCTGCTCGCCGCGGTGCCTTCGCTGCAGATCGTCCTGCACCGGGTGGTGTGGAGCGCGCTGTTCGTCTCCGCCGTACTGGTCTGGCGCAGCGGGCCCGGCTGGCTGCGACAGACGCTGGCGGGGCAGTCCCGATTGGGCTGGACGCTGATGGCATCGAGCCTGCTGATCGCCGGCAACTGGGGCCTGTACATCTGGGCGGTGAACGCCGGTCACGTGGTCGAGGCGGCGCTGGGTTATTTCATCAACCCGCTGTGCAACGTGGTGATCGGGGTGCTGTTCCTGCGCGAACGGTTGCGCCCGATGCAGTGGGCTTCGGTGCTGGTGGCGCTGGTCGGCGTCGGCTGGCTGACCGTGCAGTACGGCGGCCTGCCGTGGATCGCGCTGGCGCTGGCGGTCTCCTTCAGCCTGTACGGCCTGCTGCGCAAGCAGGCGCACGTGGATCCGGTGGCAGGGCTTGGCGTGGAGAGCGCGTTCCTGTTCCTGCCCGGCCTGGCCTGGCTGCTGTGGATCGAACTGCACGGCGGCGGCGGCTTCGGGCACGGCTACGGCACCCTCGGCACGCTGCTGCTGGCGTTGTCGGGCGTGCTGACCGCGCTGCCGCTGATCGGCTTCGCCTACGCGGTGCGGCGAATCCCGCTGAGCGTGGCCGGCCTGCTGCAATACATCTCGCCGACGCTGCAATTCCTGGTCGGCGTATTCCTGCTGCACGAAGCGTTCGACCACGGCCAGCTGATCGGCTTCATCTGCATCTGGATCGCGCTGGCCCTGTTCGTGATCGACGGCCTGCGCAGCGGCCGGACGCCACGTGAAGAAGAGCTGGCCGAGGTGGTTTGAGGCAATCCCTCAACCCGCCCGCAGCGCCTCGGTGACGGGCAGCCGCGCCGCCCGCAGCGCCGGGAACAGGCCGCCGACCAGACCGATGCCCAGCGCCCATTTCAGCCCGGTCCAGGCCAGCGTCGGGCCGACCTTGAACTGGAACACCACCTGGCTGAAATTGCTGCCCAGCGTGCTGACCGTGTAGCCGTTGAACAAGGTCCAGGCAATCAGCGCGCCCAGCACGCCGCCCAGCAGCGCCAACAGCATGGTTTCCAGCATCACCGCGGTCACCACCGGCAGGCTGCGGAAGCCCAGCGCACGCAGGGTGGCGATTTCACGGGCCCGCCCGGCGACCGCGGCATACATGCTGTTGAGGGCGCCGAACACCGCGCCGATCGCCATGATCGCTCCGATCACGCTGCCCAGGATCCTGATCAGCTTGGTCAGTCCTTCCGATTGCCTGCCGTAGTAATTGCGCGTGGTATCGATATCGAGCTTGAGGCGCGGATCGGCCGCCAGCGCCGCTTTCAACCGCCGGAATCCGGACCTGCCTTCCAGCCGCACCGTCATCGACTGGAACGCCTGCCGCTGGTAGGCCGGCCCGAGCACGTCGGCATCGGTCCACAGTTCGGAATCGTGCGCGTCCCCGGATTCGAACACGCCGACCACCGTCCACATCTGGTTGGCCAGCTTCAACTGCCGGCCGACCTCAAGACCGCGGAACTGCCGCTGGGCGCCCCTGCCGACCACCAGCTCGCGCAGACCCGGGTTGAAGCGACGGCCTTCGACGATCCGCAGCTGCGGGCGAATGGCCCAGCCTTCCGGGCCGACGCCGCGGAACTGCACGTTGGCATCGCCACCATCGGCCCGGGTGGGCAGGTTCACCACCTGCGACAGCTCCGCCGACGCCAGCGGCTTGCCGTCCTGCCCACGCGCGATCCCGGGCAGTGCGGTGACCAGCGGCACCTGGTCGCGGGTGATGACGGAATTGGTTTCCGCCTGCGAACCGGCGCGCAGCAGGATCGCGCTGTCGTCGCTGCCGGTCCGGTCGAGGGTGGCCTTGAAGCCTTCGCCCATCGCCAGCATCGCCACCAGCACGCCGACCACGCCGGCGATCCCGATCACGATGACGAGCGACGCGCCCCAGCGCTGCGGCAAGCTGGCGATGCCGATCATCGCCGCCTCGCGCGCCAGCCGCCCACTGCGGGTCAAGCCCAGCCACAGGGCGATCAGGACGACCAGACCCAGCACGACCGGCCATGGCGCCACGATCCACCCACCCAGCATCAGCGCAAGAGCAAGAACGGTCAGCAGGCCGGAGAAAAAACGTTTCATGCGGGTGTCCTCTTGAGCGGCGCCCCTGGAAGATGGTGCTTGTTCATCGACGCCTCACCGTCCCGCCAGCGCATCGACGATGTTCAGGCGCATGCCGCGCAGCGCCGGCAGCAGGCCCACCAGCAGGCCGATGCCGACCATCAGCGCCAGGCCCAATCCCCAGGTCTGCAACAGTAGGCCGGGCAGCGCGATCATGCCGCCGCTGGCGGCACCGACCGCCGGCACGACCGCGCTCGCCAGCAGCAGGCCCGACATCCCGCCCAGCACCACCAGCAGGACCGACTCGGCCAGCACCAGCCACAGCACGCTGCGGTTGGAGAAGCCGATCGTCTTGAGCACCGCCAGCTCCGGAATGCGCTCACGCACCGCCTGCGCCATGGTGTTGCCGGTCAGCAGCAGCAGGGTGAAGAACACCGCACCCATGATCGCGGACACGATCAGCCCGATGTCCGCGAACTGCTTGGCGAACGCCTGGTTGAACGCGGCTTCGCTCTGGGTCTTGGTCTCGTGGTCGGAGTTCTCGCTGAGCCGGTCGATGGCCCGCGCCACAGCGTCGGCGTTGGAATGCTTGTCCGGCTGCACGACGAGCCAGCCGATCCGTCCCTTGACGTAGTCGTTGGCCTCGTCGAAATAGGCCCAGTGGAAAAACAGCATGTGCTCCTGCGCCTTCATCTTCGGATCGTCGACGCGATAGATGCCGCGCAGGGTGAAACTCCAATCGTTGCTGCCGCGGGTCGGGAAGATCGTCGCCTGCAGCGGAATGGTGTCGCCGACCTTCCAGCCGAATTGCCGAGCCAGCGCTTCGCCGACGATCGCGCCCTGGCGGTCGGCCTGCCATGCCTTGCGCTGCGCCTCCGGCATCCTGAATTCCGGGTACAGGTCGAGGTAATTGGGACTGACGCTGAAATTGGCGAAGAAATTCTTCGGGTCGCGGTAGATGCCGCCGAACCAGGCGGCGTAGGCGGACTGCTTCACCCCGGGCACGGCCTCGACCTGGGTCACCAGGCTGTAGGGCAGCATCTGGGTGATCGACAGCCGCGACATCGTCACCATGCGGTTGGCGCCGGCGACATCGCCGCCGGAATTGAAGGCGACCCGCACCGAATCGAGCATTCCGAACAGCAGGAACGCGGTCACCACCGACAGCAACGTCAGCAGGGTGCGGGTTTTGCTGCGCGCCAGCGCGGCCCAGACAAGGTGGAGATATTTCATCGAAACCTCCGGCTCAGGCGGCGTGCGCCACCTGTTCGACCAGCACGCCCTTGTCCAGATGCAGGGTGTGGCTGGCGTATTCGGCGGCCTTGGGGTCGTGGGTCACCATGACGATGGTCTTCCCGTGGGTGCGGTTGAGTTCCTGCAGCAGCCCGAGGATGTCCTCCGCCGAGGCGCGGTCGAGGTCGCCTGTGGGCTCGTCGCAGATCAGCAGCGTGGGATCGGAAACGATGGCGCGCGCGATCGCCACGCGCTGCTGCTGGCCGCCGGACAGCTCGTTGGGACGATGCTTGCCGCGGTCGCCCAGCCCCACCAGCTGCAGCGCGATGGCCGCGTTCTGCCTGCGCTGCGCGGCCGACAGCCGGGTCAGCAGCAACGGCAGCTCGACATTCTTCTGCGCGGTCAGGGTCGGCATCAGGTTGTAGAACTGGAACACGAAGCCGACGTGGTTGCTGCGCCAGTGCGCCAGCTGGCCGGAGCCGAGCTTCTCGATGTGCTGGCCGGCGATCTCGATGCTGCCGGCGCTGGGCGAATCCAGCCCGCCGATCAGGTTGAGCAGGGTGGTCTTGCCGGAACCCGAGGGGCCCATCAGGGCGACAAAATCGCCCTCGGCGATGTCGAGGTCGATGCCGCGCAGCACATCGACCTTTTCCGGACCGCGCTGGTAGGTCTTGTGCAGGTTGCGGATGTTGACGAGGGGGGGCATGGGTCGGTTCTCCGGTTGTCTGTTTCGTCTTTCGTCTTTCGTCTTTCGTCTTTCGTCACTCGTCGTCTGCCGCATCTTCGCGCGCGACCGTCACCCGCGCGCCGTCGCGCAGCGCTTCCGGCGGATCCAGCACGACCCGGTCGCCGCCGGAAAGTCCGGACAGCACCTCGCGGTCGTCGCCCAGGGTGCGGCCCAGCTGAACTGCGCGCATCGCGACCGCATCCCCGCTCTGGACGAACACCACCGACGCGCCGTTGCGTTCGACGATGGCGTTGGACGGCGCCAGCACTCCTGGTTTCCCCTGCGCCCGCGCGGGGCTGGCGTCTTCGAGAAAACTCACCCGCGCACCCATGTCCGGCACGATCCTGGGATCGCCCAGCGCGCCCAGGCTGACGCGCACTTTCACGGTCGCCTTGCCGCGGTCGGCGGTGGGGATGATGGCGATGACCTTGCCCGGGATCTTCCAGTCCTGGTAGGCATTGAGCACGGTCTCGGTGCGCATGTCCGGCTTGACCCGACCGATGTAGGCCTCGCCCACGTCGACCTCGACTTCCAGCGAGGCCATGTCGACGATGGTGCCGATGCCGGTGCGGGTGAAGCCGCCTCCTGCCGACAGCGGCGAGACGATTTCGCCCGGCTGCGCCGCCTTGGCGATGACGACGCCGGCAAACGGTGCGCGCACGATGGTGTTGTCGATGCCGTTGTCGGCAATCCGCAGCGCGTCGCGCGCCACCTGCGCATTGCGCTGGGCGGTGGCCAGCTGTGCGCGCAGGGCGTCGCGGGCGGCGATGGCCTGGTCGTACTGGGCGCGCGAGACCAGTTGCTGCCGCACCAGGGCGCCGAGCCGGATGGCATCGGCCTCGGATTGCCGCAGCTGCGCCGCCACGCCGGCGATCTGGCTTTGCGCCGCGGACAGCTGGGCGGCGGACAACCGACGTTGCGCGTCGGCGTCCACCGGATCCAGATTCGCCAGCACCTGGCCTTCCTCGACGCGCTGGCCTTCCTCGATCAACACGTCGCGCACCTTGCCGGTCACCTTCGCCGAGACCGTGGCCATCCGCCGCGCGACCACGTAGCCGGTGGCATCGAGCACGGCCGGGCCGGACGCGCCGCCACCGCCGATTGCGGCAACTTCGGCCACCCGAACCTCGACACCCTTGCCCGGGCGCAGCAGCCGCCATCCCGCCACCGCCAGCAGCAGGCCCGCGACCACCGCCAGGGCGATCCACAGCCCCTTGCGCGATTCCGGGGGCGGCGCGGCGTTGCGGTCGATCCTCAGGGATTCGAGAAGGTCGGCGTTGCTGTTCATTCGGGGTTCTTCAAGGCGACGGAACGCGCATCATCCGACATATGCGTCGAGCGATGCGTTAACGCGGAGGCTGTCGCCGGACGTTGCGCCAGGCATTCAGCGCGGCGATGCCGTATCCGGCGGCCATGCAGGCCAGCACGGCGGCGACGATGGGCCGATCGGACCAGAACCATTCGACGTGATTCGCGTCGAAGCGGAAGGCAACGGCCAGAAAACCCAGCGACAACGCCGGAGCCAGCAGTTTTCCCGGGTGTGTCAACATCGGCTGTTCCTCCATCTCGACATCGAACCTTGCGCCAGTGTGGGCATGGCGAAGGACGCCGTCCGCTGACAACTGTCATGCGATTGCGGTGACGCCCGGGGATGCTTGCGCAGCGCGCGACGGGTGAACATGCGGGTCGCCGTCGCTTGCGGTTGTTCTAGGATGCGTGCATGAACCTGCCTGCCTGGTTGCAACGCCAGTACACCCCGACGCCGGACTCGGCGGCCGCGCGGGACGTGCAGCGCGGCAAATCGCCGTGGACCGGCGGCGTGCACCTGCTGTGGTCGCTGTGGGTGTTCTTGACGCCGCTGCTGAGCGATGGCTACGACTGGCTCTGGGCGACGCTCACCCTGCTGTCCTATCCGCTGTTCCTGTGGATGTACGCACGGGTCATCTTCGGCCCGCGCCGGCTCGGATGGCGATACGCGCTGGGGATGGCGGCGCTCAGCCTGGCCCTGCTGCGCTGGTATCCCTCGGGCCTGAGCTACTTCGTGTTCGGCTGCGTGATGCTGCGGGTGTCGGAGCAGCGGCCGCCGAAGCTGCTCCACTACGCCCTCCAGCTGCTGGCGATGAACGTCGTGTTCGTGGCGGTAGCCGCCGCGATCGGCTATCCGTCGGGGTTCTGGATCTGGGTGCCGGTCATGACCTTCGTGATCGGCATGATCGTCAACGTCGAGCACGCCGCCCAGGAACACGACGCCGCGCTGGCGCTGTCGCAGGAGGAAATCCGCAAGCTTGCGGCCACCGCCGAGCGCGAGCGCATCGGCCGCGACCTGCACGATCTGCTGGGGCATACGCTGTCGCTGATCACGCTGAAGCTGGAACTGTCGCGCAAATTGTTCGATCGCGACCCGGTGGCATCGAAACACGAACTGGCAGACGCCGAACGGGTGGCGCGCGAGGCGCTGGCGCAGGTGCGCAGCGCCGTCACCGGCATCCGCGCCACCGATCTCGCGGCGGAGCTGGCTTCGGCCAGATTGCTGCTGGAATCGGCGCAGGTCGGGTTGGATTACGGCGCGCCGCCACCGGATCTGCCCCCCGAGGTCGAACGCGGTCTGGCGCTGGTGCTGCGTGAAGCGATCACCAATATCTCCCGCCACGCGCACGCCACGCAGGCGCAGGTGGAGTTCATCCGCGAAGACAAGGCCGTGCAACTGAGCATCAGCGACGACGGCCGCGGCGGCGCGACGACCGACGGCAACGGCCTGTCCGGCATGCGCGACCGCGTGCGCGCGCTGGACGGCGAACTGCACGTCGAATCGACGCGCAACGCGGGCACGACGCTGCGGATCCGGGTGCCGCTGGCCCGGCGCGAGCCGCCGCTACCCCTGCGCGCCGTGCCCACGTCCAGCGGATTCGCAAGCGAACCCAGGACGCAGGGGCAAGAAGGATGATCCGGATCGTGCTGGCGGAAGACCAGGCCATGCTGCGCGGCGCGCTGACCGCGCTGCTGGGGATGGAATCCGACCTCGAGGTGGTGGCCCACGTCGGCGACGGCGAAGCCGCGTGGCGCGAGCTGCAGCGGCTCCAGCCCGACGTGCTGCTGACCGACATCGAGATGCCCGGCCTGACCGGACTGGAGCTGGCGCAGCGCATCGCCCGCCACGAGCTGCCGATCAAGGTGGTGATCATCACCACCTTCGCCCGCGCCGGATTCCTGCGGCGCGCGCTGGAGGCCGGGGTGCGCGGCTACCTGCTGAAGGACGCTCCGGCGGAGCAACTGGCCGACGCCATCCGCAACGTGCAGCGCGGCGGCCGCTCCATCGACCCGCAGCTGGCGGTGGAAGCCTGGGGAGAAGCGGACCCGCTGACCGACCGCGAGCGTCAGGCGCTGCGCCTGGCCGGCGAAGGCCTGTCGGCCGGCGAGATCGCGGAGAAGCTCAACCTCTCCCACGGCACCGTGCGCAACTACCTGTCCGAAGCCATCGGCAAGCTCGGCGTCGGCAACCGCATCGAAGCCTACCGGTTGGCGCGGCAGAAGGGCTGGCTGTAGGCGTTCGCATCGACGGGATCGACCGGCTCACCGCGCCTGGATCATCGTCAGGGCCGCGCTGGCGCTGGCCTGTGGCGCTCTGCTCGGGCCGAGCATCGTGCGCTGACGAGGATCAAGCCACCTTCTTGAGCACGGCGCCGCTGTCCAGCCAGTCGGCCAGTTCGGTCAGCGTGGTCACCCGCAAATCGGCGGCGGGCAGCGCTCCCGGCCAGACGTGCAGGCCGCGGTCGATCCAGCAGGTGCGCAGGCCGGCGCGGGCCGCGCCGAGGATGTCCACGTGCGGATCGTCGCCGACGTGCAGGACCTCGCCCGCCGGAAAACCGAGCCGCTGGCAGGCTTCGAGAAAGAACCCGGCATCCGGTTTCGGTGCGCCGTATTCGCGCGCGGTCAAGGCGAACCGGAAGTGCGCATCGATGCCGATCGCGGCAAGGTCGGCATTGCCGTTGGTCACGGCGGCCACCGGCAGGTGCGCGGCGATCCGGCGCAGGCCATCGAGCGCATCGGGAAAGAACGCGACCCGGTTGCGCTCGCGGAAGAAGATCGCGTAGGCGGCGCTGGCCAGCTCCGGGTCGTCGCCGCTCTCGCGCAGCGCGCGTTCGATGGTCAGCCGCCGCAGCAGGCCGAGGTCGTGCGCGAGCTGCGGGAACTCGTCCATCACCCGCTCCCGCAGGGCGCGCATTTCCGCAATCGGGAAGCGTTCGGCGGTGCGCGGGCTGTGCGCCTCGAACCAGTCGTGCAGGGCGGTTTCGATCCGCTCGCCGATCGGGGCGAACGGCCATAGCGTGTCGTCGAGGTCGAGGGTGATGGCGCGCATCGTCACGTTCAGGGCGTGGTGACGAAGGGCGGCGGCTCGCGGCGCGGCGGTTCCGGCCAGACCGCGGGCCGCACGTCGTCAGCCGCCGCAGGCGTGGCATCGGGTTCGGCCTGCTTCGATTCGCCACGGTCAAGGCCGCTGGCTGCGAGCAGTCCCGACAGCGAACGCAGCAACGCCAGCAGGCCGCCGCTGCCCGCCATTCGCAGCGGCTGCGCGCGACCGGTCAGGAAACCACCGACCAGCCCGGCGATCACGATCCGCCCGGGCGTCCAGCCAGTACGCCACAGGGTGACGGTGCGACGGCCGTGCGCCACCGTCTGCGTCCACTGCGCTTCGACGTTGCGCTCGGCGGCGCGCACGCGCGCGCGGTGGGCATCCAGGCTCATGGCTTCGGTTCCTGTCCCGAGGTTTCCGCCGCAGCGTCCGCGGCGCCCGCTTCCGGAAACAGCCGCGCCAGCTGGCGGCGGCTGGCCTGCAGACCGGCATCGTCAAGGCTGCGCCACGCCACCGCGCCGGAAACGACGGCACCGATGGCGCCGATGAGCGCGGCAAGCAGCAGCGCGACGGTCCAGGACAGGCCCAGCGCGCGCAGTCCCGCCACCAGCGCCGCCATCAACAGCAGCCAGGTGGAGATGGCCAGCGCCGTTGCCACGACCGCGAACACCAGCGAACGCCCCAGCGCGGCGCGCGCCAGCGCCAGATCGGCGGCCAGCAGCGCCCGCAGCGCCTGTCCGGTGGCCAGCGCGGCGCGCACGCCCTGCCTGGACTGGTCGCCGAGCGCGTGCAGCGTCTCGCCCAGCCCCGCTGCCCCCGCTCCCGTTGCCGCACCCGGCGGCGGGGTCGGTTCTTCGGCGGTCATCCCCGGGTTTACTTGTCGCCGCGGCCGAGTTTGGAAATGATCCAACCCGCCGCGAACGCCGCTCCGAAGGCCACCAGCGGGCGCTCCCGGATCAACTCGGCGGCGCTGTCGAGCAGGTCGCGGCTCTTGTCCATCAGCGCGTTCATCTGCTCGCCGGCGGCGCCGCCCAGATGCTCCGCGGCGGAAATGCCGGCCACGGCACCGTCGGCCAGCTCGGCCTTCACCTGCGCCTTGCCGACCCGCAGTTCATCGCCGGCGGCGCTGGCGGCGCTCTTGACCGCACTGCCGGCGGCGGCGGCGGCCTGCTTCAGATGGGAGCCGGCTTCGCCCAGATTGCTCTTGACCGCATCGGTGTGTTCGCTCATCTGTCGCATCCTCCTTGGGCTGGGGGAACAAGTGTGGCACCGTTCGCGCCCGCGTGCGCAACCGGGCGCGCTCCCGCGCCGGCATGTTGCGCGCGCGTTCAGCGCATCAGCAGGTCGCCGGTGGCATTGCCGCGCAGGACCCTCAGTACCAGCCGCTGCGGCGGGGCGCTGCCGAAGCCGGCGCGGAAGCCGTTCAGATCGCTGAACTTGCCGTTGCTCGACGCCAGCACCACGTCGCCGCGCTGCAGGTTGTTCTGGGCGGCGCGGCTGCCGCGTTCGACCGATTCCACCAGCACGCCGGTCAGCCCCTGCCGGCGCAGCGATTCGGGCAGTTCGGCAAAACTGGCTCCGGCCAGGCGCGGGTCGAGTCGTTCGCCACCAAGCGCCTTGGGCGCCTCGCGCAGCCCGCTGGTGACCTGCAGCGCCCGCCCGTCGCGGCGCACGTCCAGGGTGATCTGCGCGTCCGGTGCCTGCAGGCCCTGGAAGTTGCGCAGCGCCTCGGCGTTGTCAATGGTCTCGCCGTTGGCCGCCACGATCACGTCCCCCACCCGCAGGCCGGCGGCACCGCCGGCCGAATCCGGATAGACCCGGGTGATCACCGCGCCACGCGGCTCGTTCATGCCCAGGCCCTTGGCGATGCGGGGATCGACGTCCTGCAGGTCGACGCCCAGGGTGCCGCGGCGGACCACGCCGCCGTGCAGCAGTTGGTCGAGGATGCGGTGGGCGAGATTGGAGGGGATGGCGAAGCCCAGTCCGATGTTGCCGGCCATCGAACCGCGCGGATTGAAGCTGGCGGTATTGATGCCGACCAGTTCGCCATCGAGGTTGACCAGCGCGCCGCCGGAATTGCCCGGATTGATGCTGGCATCGGTCTGGATGAAGCTCTGGAAACCGGCTCCCGGCAGGTTGTTGCGGCCGACCGCCGAAACAA
This sequence comes from Thermomonas sp., assembly GCF_025993755.1. Lineage (GTDB taxonomy): Bacteria > Pseudomonadota > Gammaproteobacteria > Xanthomonadales > Xanthomonadaceae > Thermomonas. The sequence goes on from NZ_JAMQHN010000065.1 coordinate 12,396, forward strand.
TGCCCGAGGTGACGGTCTGGCCCACCCCGAACGGGTTGCCGATCGCCACCACGAAATCGCCGATCTGCAGCCGGTCGCTGTCCGCCAGCGGGATTTCCGTCAGCGCCGCGCCGGCCAGATCCTTTGCGGGAATCCGCATCAAGGCGATGTCGGTGTCCGGGTCGGAACCGACGAACTCGGCGTTGATGGTGCGTCCGTCGGCCAGGGTCACCTGCACCGCGTCGGCGTTTTCCACCACGTGGTTGTTGGTCAGGATCAGCCCGCGACGGGCGTCGACGATCACCCCGGAACCCAGCGAGCGGGCGATGCGCTCCTGCGGGATGCCGAAGATGCGGCGGAACACCGGATCGTCGCCGAACGGCGTGTTCACCCGCACGACCTGGCGGGTGTTGACGCTGACCACCGCGGGCAGCACGCGCTTGAGCATCGGCGCCAGCGAAGGCATCGGCGTGCGGGCAATTGCGGCGGGCGACGTCGCGACGGCAGGCGGGCCTGCCTGGGTGGCGACTGCCGGCGGCGGCGCGGCCGAAGCGGGATGGTCCACCAGCAGGTTCAGGCCGGTGGCGGCAAAGGCGCCGAACGCGGCGGCGGCGGACAGGGCCAGCAGGGTACGGGTGGCGGTGGTCGTCATGGCGGACTCGGGATACGGCAACCTGAACAAGTGTTGCCGGACATCATGCAACCAATGCTGAAGGCCCATGGCACCCGGACGCAAGCAGTCTCCCGACGGAAGTGGCATGACGTCCGGCGGCGGCCCGCCTGTCGAGCCGTGCAGGAGCCGTCGCCTGCCAGAAGGAGATGTTCGCAAGTGCGGCGCGAAGGTCGTGCGGTGGCCGTGTACGCGGCTACGGCGCTTCCTGGCCCGCCAGCAGGCATTGCGCCGGGTAGGTGGGCTTGGGATCGACCTCCTGCGGCGCGCTGCGAAAACGCACCATTGATGTGTCAGCGAGCACCGTCCCGGTGCGGTCATCCAGATGCACCTCGCGCGACAGAATGATCGGGCGCGGCGGGGAGACCGACACCAGGACATGCCAGGCCAGCGACGGACGCGCATTGCGCAGCGGGAAGATCTCCAATTCCGCCACATTGGTCTTGAAGGTGCTCTCCGGGAGGCGGGCCCTCGCGGCAACGCAGGCCCGGGCGCGTGCTGCGGCCGCCTCGGCAGACAGCCGGGCGCGGGTCGAAACCTCAAGCGCGCCGACCACATAGCCCCCCGAGGTAGATGTCAGGCGGCCACGGGAATCGAAGTGCATGATCCACGACGCCCCGTACACCGGTACCCCATTCACGACCTGCGAGAAGCGGACATGGGTCGGCCCGCTCATGGCCGCGTCGCGTGGCGTGACGATCCATTCTCGCCGAGGATCCTGCATCCCGAAGATGCGCCTGTGCCTGGACAGGAACGCGAGTGCGGCCTCGATGTGGCTGTCCGCCCTCGGGGATTCGTAGGCGCCGTCCTTCGGGGCGGCAAAGATGATCGTGCCACCCGTCGGGGCCACATCGACGATCCAGTCCTCACCAGTCGCTTGTTCCAGGGCAGCCCGCGCCTTCTCTTCGGTGTGCTGTCGGATCTCGACGTCGCTTGCGGATGCGACGGACACCGCAGCCACGAGCACCACCAGCAGCAAACTATTCCGATTCGATCGGTGTCGATTCATGCGCTTTCTCCCCTGCATTGCGGCAGCTTTGCGGTGGCAGGCTTTCCGGACACGGGTGACGGGTGTTTATCCGCCTTCGATGAAGCGGCCGTTCGGCCATCATGAAACGCACGCGGTTCCCTGCGCCATCCGTGGCGCAGGGAACCGCCTGACAGCCTCAGTTCGGCTCACGCCGGGATTCGGCCAGACGGTTTTCTTCCTTGACGCGCGCCCGAGCCGCTGGCGATACGCACACCGTGTCCCCGTCATAGGCCTCCCGCCAGACGAATCCGCTGATGCAGGTTTCGGGGCCGTAGGTTCCGCCGTCGGGTTGACGGCGTGCGACGGCAAGCCGATTTTCCTGGGCAGCGTGCTGGCGCGATTGCGGCGTGACGCAGACATGATCGTCCTCGCGCGCTTCGCGCCAGACGTAGCCGCTCAGGCAGCGGTCGCGCGGCTGTCTCCTGCCAAGCACGTGGATCTCCCGCTCCGTGGGGCCGGGCTGTGCCGGCAGCGTAGGCGTCGCGTCCGCGCTCACGTCTGGCGTCACTTCGATGATCCGGTCGTTCCGATTCGGAGCAGGGGCGATCGGCGGCGCGTTCTCCTCCTCCACCCGCCTGTCGATCGGTGGAGCCGGCCTGGGCTGTCTGAGGATGCGGGGGGGTATCATCACGATTTCCCGGCATTCCAGCGTGCTCTTCATGAACCAGTCGGTTCGTGCGTTCGGGCGCTCGAACGGATAGTTGCTGCCCCGGACTTCGCCGTGGGCGCTGATCGTTCCTTCGTAGATGCCGTTCTCGTCATATTTGTCCGTCCAGCACCAGACCGGGATCAGACCGTAGTAGTTGATGCACGTTTTCTGCTTGAGCTCATACCAGCTCACCCGGAAGTGGAACCGGTCGCCCTCGATGTACCCTTCGAGCGGCCCGGCGACCTCGTGCTCAAGGCTGGTCGAATAGAACCGCGCCTGCCCCGTCAGCTTGTTACCCTCCCGCTCGAGGTGCAGCGCGACGTCGATCGCGTTCGACTGCCGGATCACGTAATCGCCGTTGATCTCCCAGTACGGACATTGCCCGGCAGCGGCCGGTGCCGCGCACAGGGCCACCGCCACGGCGAGGATTCCTCGAATGCACATTGCGCTCCTCCTTGTTTGCCTGGGTTTGCAACCGATCGGGTGGCCATCCGGAAGGACAGGGGAATTCCGCGGTCGGTGCAGCGCCCCGACCATGCGTCCTGCCGGCCTGAGGGCGCATGCAATTCCGCTGAAAAATCATGAAATGATGTGAAGGATGGAAGAGACGCTGCGCTACTACCGGTTCGAAGGCTTCCTGCTCGACACCCTGCGTCGCGAGTTGCGCGATTCCGCCGGCGCACTGGTGCCGCTGACCGCGAAGGCCTTCGATGTCCTGTGCGTCTTGATCGAACGGCGCGAAGCGGTGGTCGGCAAGGAGGAACTGCTGGCGGCGGTCTGGCCCGGACGGGTGGTCGAGGAAAACAACCTGACCCAGGCGATCGCCGCGCTGCGCCGCGCGTTCGGCGTCAGCGCGCACGACCGCCGCTTCCTCGTCACCGTGCCGGGACGCGGCTACCGGTTCGTGGCCACCCTGGCCGAGGATGCGGGCGCGCTGCCGATAGCGCCGGCTTTTGCGTCAGACTCCGACGCATCGCAAGACTCCGCCATATCGCCGGAACCGGCCGCGGTCCCGGCCCCCGAGGCGGCTCCGGCGCTGGCCGCCCGATCCAACTCTCCTGCACCGGGTGCGCCGCAGCGCCCGCAGAGCCGCCGATCGGTGTCAGCCGGGATGCTGCTGGTTGCCGCCGTGCTTGTTGCCGGGTGGCTCTGGCTGCGCGCGCCGCCTACCGCTGCGGGCGCTGCGACCGCTGAACCCACCCCGGCCCCGGCGGCGATGGCCGGCAGCATCGCGGTGCTGCCGCTGGTCAACGCCAGCAGCGACCAGGGGCAGCAGTTCTTCTCCGACGGGCTCAGCGAGACCCTGATCAATACCCTGTCCAGCTTCGACGACCTGAAGGTTATCGGGCGCAGTTCCTCGTTCCGGTTCCGCGACAGCCGGGAAGGCAGCCGCGAAATCGGGGCCAAGCTCGGCGCCGCCTACCTGCTGTCCGGCAGCGTGCAGCGCGCCGGTGATCATGTCCGGGTCTCGATCGAAGTGGTCGATACCGCCGACGGCCACGCGCTGTACGCACAGCGGTTCGACCGGCCGTACCAGGATCTGTTCGCCCTGCAGGACGACATCGCGCTGGCGGTGGCGGGCGCGCTGCTGGGCAAGCTGCCGCACGTCCACAGCATGGTCGGCGTGGTCGAGTCGGGGCGCCCGGCCAGCGGCAACCTGGAGGCCTACACCGCCTTCCTGCGCGGCGCCCACGCGATGCTGGGCGACACCCGCAAGGCGATCGAACATTTTGCCGAGGCGGTCCGGCTGGATCCGGACTATGCGCAGGCCTGGCTCTGGCTGGGCTTCAGCCGCGCCATCAGCGCGCGCTTCCTGGAGCAGGGAGAGGCCCTGCGCGCCACCTGCGCGCGGGCGCGCGAGGACATCGAAACCGCGATCCGGCTGGCCCCGGACTTCGGGCTCGGCTATTCCGCGCTGGCGGTCCAGCGCACCTCCTGCGATTACGACTGGAACGGGGCGCTGGAACTCTTCGCCAAGGCCCTGCCGCGGGTGACGGTCACCAGTCCCGTCCACGGCCAGTACAGCCGCGTGCTGGCGTCACTGGGCCAGGTGAACAAGGCGATCGGCGAGCGCAACCGCCATCTTGCCGCCGATCCGCTGACCGAGGACGGCATCTACTGGCTGTTCCTCATGCAGGCGTCGCTGGGGCGGCTGGACGATGCCGAATCCAGCCTGCGCCGGTTGCGGAATCTGTCAAAACCGGAGGATCACGCCTGGTATTCCGACGAACTGTCGTACCTGTCGCTGCTGCGCGGGGACCAGGTGGCCGCGCTGGCCCAGGCCCAGGCCGTTCCGCCGGGCAGCGTGCGGGATCGGGCGGTGGCGCTGGCGCTGCAGGCCGGCGGCAATGCCGGCGAAGCCGACGCCGCCTTGCAGCGTCTGATCGCAAACGAAGGCAACACGATGACCGGTCGTTATTACATTGCCCGCACCTATGCGCTGCGGGGCGATACCGACTCCATGTTCGAGTGGCTCGAACGCGACTGGGCAAGCCATGGCGTCGCCGCTTACCAGATCCTGTTCGATCCGTTGCTGCTGCGGTTTCGCAACGATCCCCGCTTCGCCGCGTTTTGCGCAAGGGCGGGGTTGCCCGCGCCGGCAACCAGCGAAGCGATGAGCATCGACCAGATTCAAGCGATCGATCGTGGCGGACGTTGAACCGCGACGAGCGGGCGGTTTTCCGGGGAATGAACAGATCGCTCGAGGTGCGCTGGATACCGCAGCGCAGCATCACGCCCATTCAGGTTCCCCGGCTCACCGGCTGCCGATTTCCGCAACCCCGCGCCGCAGGCGGGTGTCAGCCAAGGACGCCGAAATGCAAGTCGTCCGGGGGGATTTTTCGCGTTGACTCCAGCCGGCGTCGTGGTAAGGTCGTTCGGGCAAAGCCACAACATGTTGTGGTCGTCAGTGCGGGAAAGCCCAAGGGCTGCGGTCTTTGGGCAGCTCGGATGCAGGGGCCGTGCGGCGTCGAGTGGGCGTCGAAACGGGGATCCGGGGGTGGCGACACGGCAGCGAAAGGAAGCCTCAAGGCCGCAGCTGCGCGACCACGGCGGCGCCATCGCGTGGAGGCGACGATGCGGACCAAACGCACGAACACGGATACGGCACGGTGACACGGGTACAACAAGGAGCGACAACGGACATGAGCAGGGCGAGGCTGGAAGCGGTGGCCACGGACGCAAAGCAGGACATCCCGATGCAGCCGGCATCGGTGGACATCTGGGACAAGAAATACCGCCTCAAGACCAAGCGCGGCGTCGCCATCGATGCCGACATCGACGGCACCTACCAGCGCGTCGCCAAGGCGCTGGCCGAAGCCGAGCCCACCGTCGAACTGCAACAGTACTGGCAGGAGCGCTTCACCTGGGCGCTGCGCCGTGGCGCGATCCCGGCCGGCCGCATCACCTCCAACGCCGGCGCGCAGGAACACAAGCCGGCGACCTCGACGATCAACTGCACCGTCTCCGGCACCATCGCCGATTCCATGGACGGCA
>NZ_JAMQHN010000066.1 GCF_025993755.1 Thermomonas sp.
GCGTGAGGACGGCTTCGAGACCATCATGGTCAACTGCAACCCGGAGACCGTCTCCACCGACTACGACACCTCCGACCGGCTCTACTTCGAGCCGCTGACGCTGGAGGACGTGCTGGAAATCGTCGAACTGGAGAAGCCCGAGGGCGTGATCGTCCAGTACGGCGGGCAGACCCCGCTCAAGCTGGCGCGCCTGCTGGAAGCCAACGGCGTGCCGATCATTGGAACCTCCCCCGACTCGATCGATCTGGCCGAGGATCGCGAGCGCTTCCAGCAACTGGTCGACTCACTGGGCCTGAAGCAGCCGCCGAACCGCACCGCGCGCAGCGCCGAGGAGGCCCTGCTGCTGGCCCGCGAAATCGGCTATCCGCTGGTGGTGCGTCCGAGCTACGTGCTCGGCGGGCGGGCGATGGAAGTGGTCCACGCCGACGCCGATCTCGAGCGCTACATGCGCGAGGCGGTGAAGGTATCCAACGATTCTCCGGTACTGCTCGACCATTTCCTTGACGCTGCGGTCGAGGTCGACGTGGATGTGATCGCGGATCGCGAAGGCAATGTGCTGGTCGGCGGGGTGATGGAGCATATCGAGGAGGCCGGCGTGCATTCCGGCGATTCGTCCTGCTCGCTGCCGCCGTATTCGCTGTCGCCGCGCACCCAGCAGCGCCTGCGGGAACAGGTCGTGGCGCTGGCCAAGGCGCTGCACGTGGTCGGGCTGATGAACACCCAGTTCGCGGTGCAGGTGGGCGTGCCCGACGGCGACGAGGAAGACACCATCTACCTGCTGGAAGTGAACCCGCGCGCCAGCCGCACCGTGCCCTTCGTCAGCAAGGCCACCGGCCGGCCGCTGGCCAAGATCGCCGCCCGCTGCATGGCCGGGCAGACGCTGGCCGGGCAGGGCACGACCGAGGAGATCGTGCCGTCCTACTATTCGGTCAAGGAAGCGGTGTTCCCGTTCGCCAAGTTCCAGAACGTGGACCCGATCCTCGGCCCGGAAATGCGTTCGACCGGCGAGGTGATGGGCGTTGGCCGCAGCTTCGAGGCCGCCTTCGCGCGCGCCGAGGAAGCCGCCAACATCAAGGCCCCACAACCGGGCCAGGCCTTCATCTCGGTGCGCGATCCGGACAAGGCGCGGGTGCTGCCGGTCGCGCAGTACATGCTCGAACGCGGATTCTCGATCGTCGCCACCGGCGGCACCGCCGACTTCCTCAACACCCACGGCGTGGCCTGCGCCCGCATCAACAAGGTGGCCGAAGGCCGGCCGCACATCGTCGACCTGATCAAGAACGGCGAAATCTGCTATATCGTCAACACGACCGAAGGACGCCAGGCGATCGCCGACTCGTTCTCGATCCGGCGCGAAGCGCTGCAGGCGCGTGTGACGTATTCCACCACCGTGGCGGGCGCACGCGCGCTGCTGCATTCGCTCGACCATCGCGGCGCGGGCGACGTGCACCCGCTGCAGGAACTGCACAAGGAGCTTTGAACATGCCGGTCCCGATGACGGCCAAGGGCGCGCAGCGACTGCGCGCCGAGCTGGAAGAATTGAAGTCGGTCAAGCGCCCCGAGGTGATCAATGCGATTGCCGAGGCGCGTGCCCATGGCGATTTGAAGGAAAACGCCGAATACCATGCCGCCCGCGAACAGCAGGGATTCATCGAAGGCCGTATCAAGCACCTCGAGGGCGAGCTGTCCAACGCTCAGGTCATCGACGTGGCCAAGCTGACGGCAGGCGACCGGGTCGTGTTCGGCGCTACCGTGGTGCTGGCCGATGCCGACAGCGGCGACGAGACGACCTACCAGATCGTCGGCGACCTCGAGGCCGACATCAAGCTGGGTTTGATTGCCATCTCCTCGCCGGTCGCCCGCGCCCTGATCGGCAAGAACGCCGGGGACGAAGTGACGATCGAAGCCCCGGGCGGTACCCGCGAATACGAAATCGTTTCGGTCGCCTACATCGGCTGACCGGCCCGCCGCGTGACCCGCCGCCTGACCCTGCTCCTGCCTGCACTGGCGAAGTTCGCCGAACAGCCGCTTCCGCAAGCGCTGGGCAAGGCGCTGGGACGGGCGGATCGGACGACGCTGGAGGCGGGCGAGGCGGCGCAGCTGTTGCGCAATTTCGACGTGCTGCCGCAGGCGTGGCCGCACGCCGCGCTGGCGCGGGCGGCCGATGCCGGGCTGGACGATGCCCGCCTGGGCGCCTGGCTGCGCGCCGACCCCGCCCACCTGCGCGCCGATATCAACGGCGTCCGGTTGCTGGGCGTCGGGCGCACCGTCGGCATCGATTCCAGCGATGTCGACGCCTTGCTGCCTGCGCTGCGGCCGCTGTTCGGCGATGCCGGGATGCACCTGGACGCGCCGCACCCGGAGCGCTGGTACCTGCGCCTGGCGCACGCGACAAGACTGCCGGAGTTCGCGTCTCCCGAGCAGGCGCTGGGCGACGACGTGTTCGAGCACACGCCCGATGCCCCGGAAGCGCGGCGCTGGCGCGCGCTGGCCAGTGAGGCACAGGTCGTCCTGCACAACCATCCGCACAACGCAAGGCGGCTGGAGTCGGGCCGGGTTCCCATCAACGGCCTGTGGTTCTGGGGTGGCGGGGTGTTGCCGGACGCGGTAGCGAGCGATACCCCGACCCTGTATTCCGACGATCCGGAGCTGCGCGGGGCAGCGGCACTCGGCAAACTGGCCTGCATGCCGCTGACGGAATTCCGCGATTTCGGTGCCGATGCGCTGGTCGATCTGCGAACCAGGCGCGATGAAGCCGGGTTGATCCAGCGCTGGTTGAGCGAAGCGGCGGACTCGGCGGCCCGGCACGATGTGGTGCTGGATTTCGCCGACGGCATTGTTTTCACGTTGAGCCGCGGCCAGCGCTGGCGGTTCTGGCGCAAACCACTGGAACGCCTCGCTCCATGAGCGCCAATCGCCGCATCGTCCGGCGCCACGTGGCCGAGCCCACGGGCGAATGGCCGAGCCACTGGCCGGACGTGCTCAAACGCGTCCACACCGCGCGCGGCAGCCATGGTTTCGACATGGCGATGCCGCGGCTGGCCAACCTGCTTCCGTTCACCAGCTTGCGGGGTATGGAAGCTGCGGTCGATTTGCTGCAATCGGCCATCGAACGCGACGCCCGCATCCTGATCGTCGGCGATTTCGATTGCGACGGCGCAACTGCCACCGCCGTCGGCGTGCGCGGCCTGCGCATGCTTGGCGCGCGCAACGTGCTGCACGCCGTCCCCAATCGCATCGTCCACGGCTACGGACTGACGCCGGGACTGGTCGAGGAACTGGCCGCGCTCGCGCCCGATCTCGTGGTGACGGTGGATCACGGCATCGCCTGCCATGCCGGCATTACCGCCGCCAAGGCGCGCGGCTGGCAAATCCTCGTCACCGATCACCACCTGCCGGGGCCGACCCTGCCGCCGGCGGATGCGATCGTCAATCCCAACCAGCCGGGTGACGCTTTCGCAAGCAAGGCGCTGGCCGGCGTCGGCGTGATCTTCTATGCGCTTCTGGCCCTGCGCGCACGCCTGGGATCGAAGGCGGATCTGCCGTCCCTGCTGGATCTCGTCGCCGTCGGCACCGTGGCGGACATGGTGCCGCTGGATGCCAACAACCGCGCTCTGGTCGGCGCCGGATTGCGTCGATTGCGGGCAGGGCAGGGCTGCACCGGACTGCACGCGCTGATCGAAGTCGGTGGCCGCAAGGACGCCACGCTGACCACAAGCGACATCGGTTTCGCCATCGGGCCGAGGCTCAACGCCGCCGGTCGGCTGGAAGACATGGCGATCGGCATCGAATGCCTGCTGTCCGACGATGCGGGCCATGCGCGGGAATTGGCGTCAACCCTGAACGACATCAACGCCCAGCGACGCGCCCTGCAGTCGCGGATGCAGGACGCGGCCGACACCCGGATCGGCGACCTTGATGCCAGTCACGGCGCCTGCATGTTCGACCCGGATTGGCATCCGGGTGTGGTTGGCCTGATCGCCTCGAAGCTGAAGGAAAAACTGCACCGACCCGCTATCGCTTTTGCCCCGGTCGAACCTGGAGCATCCATGCTTCGTGGTTCCGCCCGATCGATTCCGGGGTTCCATATCCGCGATGCGCTGGCGCTGGTCGATTCCCGCCATCCGGGGCTGATCGTCCGTTTCGGAGGCCACGCCATGGCCGCTGGCCTGAGCCTGACCCGAGAGGACTTCCCGGCATTCCGCGATGCCTTCGACGTCGTCGTCGGCCAGACCC
>NZ_JAMQHN010000067.1 GCF_025993755.1 Thermomonas sp.
GCCCTGGCGGCGTGAATGTCCCCCGGCCGCTGCGCGGCCTCCTCCTTGATTTCACGCCGCCAGCGCCGCCTCACCGCGACAGGCGGGCTTCTGGAAAAGCCTGCCGGGGACAAGGGACATTCACGCGCCGGAGGTGGCTTCCCCGCGACCGGCGCTGTCCCCAAATCCGCATTGAAACTCACTTGCTGCTGACGTACTTCTCGCGCCGGATCATCGGGATCGGCAGGCCGAAGGCCTTCAGCGCCTCGAAGCTGGCATCGACCATGTCCGGGTTGCCGCACAAGTAGGCGATGTCGCTGGCGGGATCAGGCGCCAGTTCGGCAAACATGTTCTGCACGTAGCCGTGGCGCACGTCCGGGTGGGCGTGCGGGGAATCGGGCGCGGGCAATTCCCGCGACAGGCAGGGCAGGTAGCGGAAGCCCGGGTGGGCGTCCGCGAAGGCGCGGAACTCCTCGCCGTACAGCAGCTCGACCGGGTTGCGCGCACCCTGCAGCAGCACCACCTCGACCCCGCGCTCGCGCATCTGCTTCTCCAACTGCGGCAGCATCGCGCGGTAGGGCGCGACCCCGGTGCCGGTGCCGACCAGCAGGTAGCGGCGGTTGGCGTCGTTGGGAAACAGGCAGAAGCGTCCGAACGGCCCGCTGGCCTCGAGGCGGTCACCGATCGCAAGACCTTCAAACAGTGCGGTCGCCGCGCCGCCTGGCACGTAGCTGACGGTGATCTCCACCCGCGCGTCGGGCGCCGTGTCGAGCGCGCGGCCGACCGCGATCGAGTAGCTGCGCCTGGTTTCGCTGCCGTCGGCGTAGTGGAAGTGGATCTGGATGAACTGACCGGGGATGCAGGCCAGCGGCAGGCCGTCGTCGCGCTCGAACGCCAGATGGGCGACCGTGGGCGCCAGCATCCGGCGCGCGACCAGTTTCAGGGGGAAGCGAATCAGCGGCACGACCTTGCAACACTGCGTGGCAGGGATGGCGCCACCGGGCTGCCTATACTACCGGCTTCCCGTGCGCCCTCCGTGCCCCGATCATCACGATGAATCAGCCTGCCGCTGTCCCCGCGCTGCGCGTGCGCGACCTTTGCAAGACCTACGACGGCGGCGTGCAGGCCCTCAAGGGCATCAGCCTCGAGGTCGCAGCCGGCGATTTCCATGCCTTGCTGGGACCCAACGGCGCCGGCAAAAGCACCCTGATCGGGATCGTCAGCTCGCTGGTCAACAAGACTTCGGGCACGGTCGAAGTGTTCGGTATCGACCTCGACGTCGACCGCAGCGGTGCCATGCGCCAGATCGGCCTGGTGCCGCAGGAATTCAACTTCAACATGTTCGAAAAACCGCTGGACATCTGCGTGAACTACGCCGGGTTCTACGGATTTTCGCGAGCGGAGGCGCTGGCGCGCGCGGAAGAAGAGCTGCGCCGCGCGCAGCTGTGGGAAAAGGCGCACGCCACCGCCCGCGCGCTGTCCGGCGGCATGAAGCGGCGGTTGATGATCGCCCGCGCGATGATGACCCGGCCGCGGCTGCTGATCCTCGACGAGCCCACCGCCGGCGTGGACATCGAGATCCGGCGCGGGATGTGGAAGACCCTGCAGGACATCAACGCCGCCGGTACCACAATCATCCTGACCACCCACTACCTTGAGGAAGCCGAAAGCCTGTGCCGGGATCTGGCGATCATCGACCACGGCCGGATTGTCGAGCGCGGGCCGATGAAGACGCTGCTGGCCAAGCTCGATGTCGAGGGCTTCCTGTTCGACATCGACGGCGCACTGCCGCACGCCTTGCCGCAGATCGAAGGTGCCCATCTGATCGCCCGCGACGCGCAGACGCTGGACCTGGACATGCCGCGCGCGATGGACCTCAACCGCGTGTTCGCCGCGTTCGCCGCGGCCGGCATCCGGGTGCGCTCGATGCGCACCAAGAGCAACCGGCTGGAGGAACTCTTCGTGCGCCTGATCGAGAGTGACGAAGGCGACGGTGCCGCGGGGTCGCACGATCCGGAACCGCAGGACGCGACCGAAGCGCAGGAGGGACGCGCGTGAACCGCAGCGACCTGATCGCCCTGCGCACCATCGCCCGCCGCGAGGTGTCCCGGATCCTGCGCATCTGGACCCAGACCCTGATCCCGCCGGCGATCACCATGACGTTGTACTTCATGATCTTCGGCGGGCTGATCGGCTCCCGCGTCGGCAAGATGGGCGGGCTGGACTACATGGAGTTCATCGTCCCCGGGCTGGTGATGATGAGCATCATCCAGAACAGCTACGGGAACATCTCCAGCTCTTTCTTCAGCGCCAAGTTCGGGCGCTACGTCGAAGAGCTGCTGGTCAGTCCGGCGCCCGACTGGGTGATTCTGTGCGGCTACGTCACCGGCGCGGTGCTGCGCGGGATCATGGTCGGGATCATCGTGATGATCATCGCGATGTTCTTCACGCCCGTCCACGTCGCCCACCCCCTGGTGACGGTCAGTGCGGTCCTGCTGGGCGCGACGATCTTCTCCCTGGCGGGCTTCATCAACGCGGTTTTCGCCAGGAAGTTCGACGATGTCGCCATCGTGCCGACCTTCATCCTCACGCCGCTGACCTACCTCGGCGGCGTGTTCTATTCGATCACCCTGCTGCCGCCGTGGGCGCAGGCGGCGACCTACGCCAATCCGATCTTCTACATGATCAACGCGTTCCGGTTCGGCCTGCTTGGCTCTTCCGACGTGCCGCTATGGCAGGCCTATGCGCTGATGCTGGTCTTCGCCGGAGTGCTCGGCGCAGTCGCGTTGTACCTGCTGAAGAGGGGCGTGGGCCTGCGCAGTTAAGTCGCAGCGGGCTTGCCTTTCCAGCGCCGCGCCAGCCAGCTGCCGGCATCGTCCAGCACGGTGTAGGCGGCGGGCACCACCAGCAGGCTGAGCGCGGTGGAGGTCACCAGTCCGCCGATCACCGCCCAGGCCATCGGCGCGCGCATGCTGGAGTCGCCAGCCAACCCCAGCGCCAGCGGCAGCATGCCGGCGCCCATCGCGATGGTGGTCATGATCACCGGCCGCGCCCGCTTGTGGCAGGCGTCGATCAACGCGGCGTGGCGCGACAGACCGTGTTCGTCTTCGGCCATCACCGCGTAGTCCACCAGCAGGATGGAGTTCTTGCTGGCGATGCCGATCAACATCAGCAAACCGATCAGCGCCGGCAGCGACAGCATGTTGCGGGTGATCAGCAATGCGCCGAAGGCGCCCGCCGCGCACAGCGGAATCGCGCTCAGGATGGTCAAGGGCTGCATCGGGTGGCGGAACAGCAGGAGCAGCACCATGTAGATGCAGACGATGCCCGCCACCATCGCCATCACGAAACCGGTGAACATTTCCACGAAGATTTCCGAGTCGCCGGTGTTGATGAACGAGACGCCCGGCGGCAGGTTCTTCACCGACGGCAGTTGCTGCACCTGGCGCATCACTTCGCCCAGCGGCCGGCCGTTGAGCTCGGCGGTAAGGGTGATGTCGCGCTGGCGCTTGTAGCGGCTGATCACCGACGGACCGCTGCCGTCGCTGAGGGCCGCTACCGCCGCCAGCGGCACCGCGCCGCGCGCGCCGGGCACGCGCAATTGCGCCAGCAATTCCGGCTGCGCCAGCGTGGCCTGGCTGAAGCCCACGCGAATGGGAATCTGCCGATCGGCCAGATTGAGCTTGGCCATGCGCTGCACGTAATCGCCGCTGGTGGCGATGCGCGCGGCTTCGGCGATCGCGGTCGTGGACACGCCCAGTTCGGCGGCGCGCGCGGAGTCGGGACGGATCTGGATTTCCGGGCGCAGCAGGGAGGCCGACGACGACACGCTGCCCAGCCCGGGAAGCGTGCGCAGATCGCGCTCCACTTTTGCCGCCGCCGCGTTCAGCGCCTCGGCATCGTCACCGGCCAGGACCAGCTGCATCAACTCGCCGGGTTCGCTGCTCATGAAGCTCAGGCGCACGCCGGGCAGGTTCGCCAGTCGCGTGCGCACTTCCGATTCCAGCGCGCTTTGGCTGCGGGAACGGGTGCCGGACGCGCCCCATTCCAGGGTGAGCACCGCACGCCGCAAATCCGGCAGGCCGCTTTTGCCGGGGTCACCCAGGTTGGGCACGCTGCCAATTTGGGTGAACACTTGCTTGAGTTCGGGAATCGGTTGCAGCAAGGCACGCGCTTGCTCGGTCATGCGCCGGGTGTCTTCGATCTGCACTCCCGGTGCAAGCTCCAGCGAGAGCATGCTGCGGCCCTGGTCGGAGACCGGGATGAAGGTGGTGGGGATCAGCGGGATCAGCGCCAGCGATGCCACGAACAATGCGCCGGCAATGGCGAGGGTCTTCCAGCGGTGCTGCAGGGCCTTGTCCACCCACACCAGGTAGCGCCGCATCAGCGCCCCGTCTTCTTCGGCATGTGGTTTGGGTTTGAGCAGGAACGCGGCCATCATCGGCGTGAGCAGACGCGCCACCAGCAGCGAGAACAGCACCGCGGTGGCGGCGGTCCAGCCGAATTCGCGGAAGAATTTGCCGGAGACGCCGGGCATGAAGGCAACGGGTACGAACACGGCGGCCAAGGTGACGGAGGTGGCGATCACGGCGGTGCCGATTTCGTTGGCGGCATCGCGGGCGGCGTCCAGTGGCTTCTTGCCCATGCCGAGGTGGCGCACGATGTTCTCGATCTCCACGATCGCATCGTCCACCAGCAAGCCGATCACCACGCTCAGGGCCAGCAGGGTGATCAGGTTCAGGCTGAAGCCCAGCCACTGGATCACCGCGAAGGTGGGGATGATGGACAGCGGCAAGGCAATCGCCGACACCCAGGTGGCGCGCCAGTCGCGCAGGAACCAGAACACCACCGCCAAGGCCAGCAGCGCGCCTTCCCACAGCATCGTCATCGACGAGGAATACGAACGCTGGGTTTCCTCCGACATGTCGGTGACCTGACGGAACGTCACGCCCGGATGCTGTCCGGCCAGCTCGGCCAGCGCCGCGCGCACGGCATCACGGACCTTCAACTCGTCCGCACCGCGTGAACGCGCCAGCGAGAAGCCCACCACCGGCTTGCCATCGAGCAGCGCGATCTGGGTGGGATCGGCACTGCCGTCGCTGACCCTGGCCAGCGCATCCAGCCGGGTGTGCTGGCCGTTCGGCAGGGCGATGCTGAAGGCGCGCAGGGCCTGTGCATCGCGCACCGTGTTGAGCGTGCGCACGCTTTGCTGCTGGCCGTCCAGCTCGGTCTTGCCGCCCGGGCGGTCCGCCTGCATGGCGGCCAGTTGCTGGTTCACCGCGCCAGCGGTGATGCCCTGCGCCAGCAGCGCCTGCGGGTCCAGATCGACGCGGATCTGCCGGTCCACGCCGCCGATGCGGGTCACGGCCGCCACGCCATTGACGCCGTACAAGGTGCGGGCCACGTAGCGATCGACGAACCACGACACTTCATCGGGCTGCATCGCCGGTGCTTCCACCGCGTAGGTCAGCAGCGAGCCGACGATTTCCACTTTCGAAATCACCGGTTCCTGGATGTCCTGCGGCAGATCCATGCGGATGCGCGTCACCGCATCCTTGCTTTCGTTCAGCGCTTCCAGCAGGTTGGCGTCGATGCGGAATTCGATCACGGTTGTGGACTGCCCATCCACCACCGTGGAGAACACCCGCTTGACGTGATTGAGCGTGGCCACCGCGTCTTCCACCTTGCGCGTCACTTCGGTTTCCAGCTGCTGCGGCGAAGCGCCGGGCTGGCTGATGACCACCGTCACCATCGGGAAGCTGATGTCGGGGAAGCGTGCCACCGGCAATTGGTGGAAGCCCCACAACCCGGCCACGCACAGCACGAAAAACAGCATGATGGCGGGCACCGGGTTGCGGATGCCCCATGTGGAAAGCGTGCCGCCGCCGCTCATGGGGAATTGCCGGCCGCGGGAACGGGGCGCACCAGATCGCCGTCGGCAAGGAAGCCCGCGCCTGCGCTGACCACGCTGTCGCCGGCCTTCAAGCCGCTGCGGATTTCGACCACGTCGCCTTGGGTGCTGCCGATGTCGATGCGCACTTGTTGCACGCGCTGGCTTTCGCCCAAGCGGAAAGCGTAGGCGTGGCCATCGCGGTGCACCACGGCTGCCGTCGGAATCACCAGCGTCTGCCCTTGCCCGATCCGGATGCGGCCTTGCACGTAGGTGCCCGGTTGCACGGGTCCGGGTTCGGGCAGGTCGACGTAGGCGGTGCCGGTGCGGGTGGTGCTGTCCACCCCCGGCGAGACGGCACGCACGCGGCCGATGACACCGCTGCCGTCCAGCACCACGGTCTGTCCGACCTGCACCTGCGCCAGCTGCGCCTCGGGCAGGTCGGCGCGCCATTCCAGCCGACCCTGGCGGATCAGGCGCAGCAGTTCGCTTCCGGCGCCGACCACTTGTCCGGGCTGCACGAGGCGTCGGGAAATGACGCCGGCATCGGGCGCACGCAATTCGGCATAGCTGCGGCGCAGCGCGGCGGCATCGCGCACGGCGCGGGCGGTGCCCAGCTGCGCCTCGGCCTGGATGCGCGCGGCGCGCAGCTCGTCGAGCGCCGTCGCGCTGATGTAGTGGCCTTCCACCAGCGATTGCCCGCGCGTGTATTTCAAACGCGCCAGCTCGGCACCGGCTTCGGCCTGGCGCAGCGCCGCCGCCGCCTGCGCCAGATCGCTGTCGAGGCCGCGATGGTCGAGCTCCAGCAGCAGCTCGCCTTTCTGCACGGTCTGGCCGACATCGACCAGCAGGCGCGTGACGCGCAGGCCGTTGAGTTCCACTCCCAGCTGCATTTCCTCCCAGGCCGCCACCGGGCCCGCGGCTGAAACGCTGCGCCGCATGGGCTGCATCTGCGCCTCGGCCACGCTGACCGCCTGTGCCGACGGGGCCGCGGGCGCGCTGTCCGGTTTGTGGCAGGCGGCGGACAGCAGCGCCATGGCAAGGGCAAACCCGGGCAGCGGCAGACGGGAAAAGGAACGCATGCGCGACAATCCGGTGAGGGCGAGTGGCGCGCAGACTACCACATAACTAAACCAACGGGTATATTAACTGACGGTTTGCGCCGGAAGGCGGAAAAAGGACGTCGCCGCGGCGGTGCTGCCGGCGGCGGTGACGGCCATGTCCTCGCCGCGATCCCGCGCCAACTCCTCGACGATGTGGGCTAGGAACGCCGGCTCGTTGCGGCGGTCCTTCGGCAGCGGCACGAGCGTGCGCGGCAGCAGGTAGGGCGCGTCGGTCTCGACCATCAGGCGGTTCGCCGGGATGCTTTTCACCAGCTCGCGCAGGTGCGCGCCGCGGCGCTCGTCGCACAGCCAGCCGGTGATGCCGATGTGCCAGTCGCGGTCAAGATAGTCGAACAGTTCCGCGCGCGTGCCGGTGAAGCAATGCACCACGGCCGGGCCGAGCCGGCCGTCGAAGTTCTGCATCATCGCCATGAAATCGGCGTGGGCGTCGCGCTGGTGCAGGAACAGCGGCTTGCCGGTGTCCACCGCGATCTGCAGCTGCTGTTCGAACGCGCGTCGCTGCATCGGCCGCGGCGAGAAATCGCGGAAGTAGTCCAGCCCGCATTCGCCCACCGCCACCACCTCCGGGTGCCGGTGCAGGTCTCGCAGTTCGGCGTCGCACTCGGCGGTGTATTCGATCGCGTGGTGCGGGTGCACGCCGGCGGTGGAAAACCATTGCCCGGGTTTGCTGCGCGCCAATTCCAACGCCTTGGGCGAGTGTTCGCGCGAGGCGCCGGTGAGGATGGCACGCGTGACGCCTGCGACCACGGCGCGCTGCCAGACCGCCTCGCGGTCGCGGTCGAAACTGTCGTGGGAAAGGTTCAGGCCGATGTCGATGAGATGCATGGCGCGATTTTAGCGGCTCTGGGTGCCGCCCCCTGAGGGGAGGGTGAGTAAATGCGACGCTTCTACAATGTCCACATGCACTTCCCGATCGCGCCGCTGCTGCCGGAGATCAAAGCTTCGCTCGCTGCGCATCCGCGCCTCGTGCTGGAGGCCCCGCCCGGAGCCGGAAAGACCACGCAAGTGCCGCTGGCGTTGCTGTTCGCCGCGTGGCTAGCCGGCAGGAAAATCGTGATGCTGGAACCGCGCCGGGTGGCCGCGCGCGCCGCCGCCGGCTTCATGGCCAGTCAGCTTGGCGAGGTGGTGGGCGAGACGGTCGGCTACCGCATCCGCTTCGAAAACAAGATCGGGCCGAACACCCGCATCGAGGTCGTCACCGAGGGCATCCTCACCCGGATGCTGCAGGACGATCCGCTGCTGGAAGGCGTTGGCGCGATCCTGTTCGACGAATTCCACGAACGGCATCTGGCCTCCGACCTGGGGCTGGCGCTGGCGCTGGACGTGCAGGCGGGCCTTCGCGAGGACCTGCGCATCGTGGCAATGTCCGCCACGTTGGACGGCAAGCGGCTGGCGCAGTTCCTCGATGCGCCACGCTTGACCAGCGCCGGCCGCAGTCACCCGGTTGCGGTGTCGCATTTCCCCGCACGTCGCGAGGAAGCGCTGGAGCATCAGATCAAACGAGCGGTGGAGCATGCGCTGACCGAACACCCTGGTGATGTGCTGGTTTTTTTGCCGGGACGGCGGGAGATCGCGAAGGTGGAGCAGATGCTCGCGGCTGCGCTGCCGGTGGCTGGGGCATTGCTTTCCCCTCAGTCGGGGCATCCTGCCCCGATTCGGGCGCGCGCCA
>NZ_JAMQHN010000068.1 GCF_025993755.1 Thermomonas sp.
CGTGGAAGTGCTCCCACGTCGCCCAGTGCGGCACCAGGTTGGAATTGGCGATCAGCACGCGCGGGGCGTCGGTGTGGGTCTTGAACACGCCCACCGGCTTGCCCGACTGCACCAGCAGGGTCTCGTCCGGATTCAGCTCGCGCAGCGCCTTCAGGATCGCGTCGAAGCACTCCCAGTTGCGCGCGGCGCGGCCGATGCCACCGTACACCACCAGCTCGGCCGGATTCTCCGCCACCTCCGGATCGAGGTTGTGCTGGATCATCCGGTAGGCCGCCTCGATCTGCCAGTTCTTGCAGCTCAGTTCAGGGCCCTTGGGCGGATGGATGACGCGGGTGGAATCAATACGGGTGGACATGACGTTTCCCTGCGATGGACGCGACCTAGGGATTATCGCACCCACGCCGATAGCGTCCCATCGCGACTCCCCCTGCGTGGCCCGCCAGCGCTCAAGGCAACCTTTGGGCCATGCCGAACGTTGGCGGAATCGAATACCATCGGCCGATGTTCGCTTTGATCCGCGCCAGCCTGCTGCTGGCCCTTGCACTGGTCGCCGGCTGCGCCACCCGGCCGCCTTCCGCCACCCGACCGCCGCTGTTGCTGGTGTCGATCGACGCCCTGCGCCCCGGCGATGTCGATGCCAGTCAGATGCCGGTTCTCAACACCCTGGGCGAGCAGGGAGTGCGGGCGGCGTGGATGACGCCCTCCTATCCCAGCAAGACCTTTCCCAACCATTACACGCTGGTGACCGGCCTGCGCCCCGACCACCACGGCATGATCAACAACTCCATGTACGATCCGGAACTGGGTGCGTTCAGCCTGTCCTCACGCGAGGCGGTGCAAGACCCGCGCTGGTGGTCCGGCGGCGAACCGGTGTGGATCACGCTGCAACACCGCGGCGGTCGCGCCGCCACCATGTTCTGGCCGGGGTCGGAAGCCGCAATCCAGGGCGAACACCCGATGGACTGGCGCGTGTACGACGAGCACCTCAGTGCCAAGTCACGGGTGGATCAGGTGCTTGCATGGCTGGATCGACCGGCCCGCACCCGCCCGCAATTCATCACTCTGTACTTCGAGAACGTCGATCATGCGGGGCACGAAACCGGCCCGGATTCGGCGGAAAGCCGTTCGGCGCGCGCCGAAGTGGATGCGGCGCTCGGACATCTGCTCGACGGGCTGCGACAGCGCGGAATGCAGGACAGGATCAACCTGATCGTGGTGTCGGACCACGGCATGGCCAACATCACCGGGTTCGAATATCTCATCGACTACCTGCAGCCGCATGGCATCGGGCTGGACGCCATCGACATCGTCACCACCGGCGCGCTGGCCGGCATCAACCCGCGTCCGGAACAGAAAGCCGCAGTCGAGGCCGCATTGCTGGGTCGCCATCCGCACGCCACCTGCTGGCGCAAGCAGGACCTGCCCGCTCAGTGGCATTACGGCACCCACGCACGCATTCCCGCAATCCTGTGTCAGGCCGATCCAGGCTGGATGTTGCTGAAAAGCAACCCCGGACGCGCCCTTCACGGCGGCGGCGCACATGGATATGCGATCGAGGAACCTGCCATGCGCGCGACCTTCATCGCCAATGGTCCGGCGTTCCGCCACGGCGTCACGCTGCAGCCGTTCGACAACGTGGACGTCTATCCCCTGCTGATGCGCCTGCTGGGCCTGGCACCCCTGTCCAACGACGGCGACATCACACCGCTGCTGCCGGCGCTGCAGGACGGCCTTGAACAACCGCACCCGGGCCTGTGAAGAAAGCGCCCGACGCGCCAACGCCTCTGGTTTAGGATGATCGGGTCTGTGAAGGCGCGTCATGCGCGCGAATGGATGAGGAGCCCCCCATGATCCTGTTCCGCCGCATCGAAAGCCCGATCGGGCCACTGCTGATCGCTTCCGACGAACGCGGCCTGTGCAACATCGAGTTTCGCCAGAGCAGCCATCCGGCCGACCGAGGCGCATGGCAGGGCGGCAACAGTCCCGTGCTCGATGCCACGGAGAAGCAGCTCGACCAGTACTTCTCCGGCAAGCGCCATACGTTCGACCTTCCGCTGTCGCCCCACGGCACCGATTTCCAGCTGCGCGTCTGGAAAGCCCTCCAAACGATTCCCTACGGGCAGACCATCAGTTACGCGGAGTTGGCGCGACGCGTAGGCAATCCCAAAGCCTCGCGTGCCGTCGGACTGGCCAACGGCCGCAACCCGCTGTCGATCATCGTGCCCTGCCACCGCGTGATCGGCGCCGACGGCAGCCTCACCGGCTATGGCGGTGGGCTTGCGATCAAGGAATTTCTGCTGCGGCTGGAGGGCGCACTGCCGGAAGTTGAGTCGGGATTGTTCGCAACGGCCTAACGCTGCTGACGTTTGGCAGTCGCTTGGGTAGTGCGCCACGCGCACGATGGTCGCGGCCAAGGGCCGCTCCTACGGGAAGATTGCGTCTGCAATTGTGGGAGCACGCCTTGCGCGCAATGCGCGCATCGCCGCGTGGCTGACGCGGTGGATCAGCCGCGCCGCAACCCGTGCCGTGACGTTGTCGCGGTCGTAGGGTGGCGAGAATTCGGCCACGTCCATCAGGCGCAGCTTGCCGGTTGACGCAACCGCATCCAGCAGCGGCTCAACCACCTCCATCGGCACCCCGCGCGCGGCCGGTGCGCTGACGCCCGGCGCCATCGCATGCGGCAGGCCGTCGATGTCGATGGTCTGGTAGATCACGTCAACCCCGGCCAGCCGTTCGCGCAGTTCGACCAGCCGCTGCGGCAATTCCAGAAGGCCAAGCTGATCGTCCATCACGTAATGCACGCCGAGCGCATCAGCGGTGTCGAACAGCACGCGGGTATTGGCTGCGGCGCTGATGCCATAGACGTGGTACTGCAGGTCGATCCCCAACACACCTGCATGTTCGATCGACTGCAGGAACGGCGTGCCGCTGCTGCCCTGTTCCTGGCGCCGCAGGTCGAAATGGGCGTCGATGTTGACGATCGCCACCTTCGGCCGACGCCCGCCCAGATGCCGCGCCAGACCCTGCCAGCTGGCAAAGGCGATCTCGTGCCCGCCGCCCAACCCGACCGCGAAATGTCCGGCATCCAGCAGCGCCGCCATGCGCTCGGCATATCGCAGCTGCGCGCCTTCCAGATCGCCATCGGTGCAGGCCACCGTCCCCGCGTCGTAAAGCGACGTGTCGTCCAACGTCGGCAGGTTCGACAGCATCTTGCGCAACGCCGCCGGGCCTTGCGCCGCGCCCACCCGTCCGTGATTGCGGCGCACGCCTTCGTCGCAGGCGAAGCCCAGCAATGCGACGCCCGGCGCAGCACCTTCCGTCACCGGCCGAACCCACTGGTGCCAGCGCCGGGTCGAGGCGTCTTCGGGCAGATCGACCCGCCCGCCCCAACCTTCCATCTCGCTCATGACCGCTCCATTGCAGGGTTCCTTGCGCGCCATTATGGAACCTCGTCGCGCCTTCGCGTTCTGGCCGACTTCAGCGCGGGTGTTCATAATCGGACGGACGCCCGCCGCCACGGAAACCCCATGTCCGAATCCCCGCAATGGGACCTGCTGCTGACCCACGCCACTCTGGCCACGCTGGACGGGGCGGCGCCGTTCGGCCTGATCGAGGACGGTGCGCTGGCCTGCAAGGATGGAAAGATCGCATGGGTCGGTCCGATGGCGCAGCTGCCCGAGGGGGCGACCGCCGCACAGGAAGACGACCTGGGCGGCGCCTTGATGACGCCCGGGCTGATCGACTGCCACACCCATCTGGTCTTCGCCGACAATCGCGCACGCGAATTCGACATGCGGCTGAACGGCGCCAGCTACGCCGACATTGCCCGCGCCGGCGGCGGGATTCTCTCCAGCGTGCGCGCGTTGCGCGCCTGCAGCGAAGAGGCCCTGTTTAATGAATCCCTTCCGCGCGCGCAGGCGCTGCTGGGCGACGGCGCCTGCACGCTGGAAATCAAGACCGGCTACGGGCTTGAACTCGAATCCGAACGCAAGATGCTGCAGGTGGCGCGACGGATCGAAGCGGCGCTTGGCATCGGCGTGCGCACCAGCTTCCTCGGCCTGCACGCTCTACCACCGGAGTACCAGGGCCGTGCCGACGACTATGTCGAAGCAGCCATCGACTGGTTGGCGATCCTGCACGCCGAAGGACTGGTCGACGCGGTGGACGCCTTCTGCGAAGGCATCGGATTCACCCCGGCGCAGACGCGGCGGATATTCGCGGCGGCACGCGAGCTTGGCATCCCGGTGAAGCTGCACGCCGACCAGCTCAGCGATCTGGGCGGAGCCATGCTGGCCGCCGAATTCGACGGCCTGTCCGCCGACCACATCGAATACAGCAACGAAGGCAGCGTGCAGGCGATGGCGCGTCACGGCACGGTCGCGGTGCTGCTGCCGGGCGCGTTCCACGTCCTGCGTGAAACGAAAATGCCGCCCGTGGATCTGCTGCGCCAGCACGGCGTGCCGATGGCGGTGGCCACCGACTGCAATCCCGGCACCTCACCGCTGCTGTCGCTGCGGCAGGCGATGCAACTGGCCTGCACCCACTTCAGGCTGACGCCGGAGGAGTCCCTGCGCGGCGCAACCGTCCACGCGGCCAAAGCGCTGGGCCTGTCCGACCGCGGCACGCTGCGCGCGGGTCTGCGCGCCGACTTGGCGACATGGGATCTGGGCCATCCCGCCGAACTGTGCTACTGGCTGGGTGGTCGATTCCTGCGCGCCGCGTATGCCGCCGGTCGACGCATTGCCTGAGACTCACGGCCTGCTTGCTGCCTACGGCGAGACAAACACCCGGAATTTTTGACGCGGATTGACGCGGACAAACGCGGATTTTTCAGGAGAAATTTGATCCGCTCTTTCCGCGTTCATCCGCGTCCAGAAGCCTTTCCATTTCCCCGGCCCGGAAACGCGAAAGCCCCGCATCTGCGGGGCTTTCTGGTCGACGCGAAGAAACCTCGGCTCAGGCCGCGGTCTTCTTCACCGCCTTTTTCGCGGCCGTCTTGGTCGCCGTCTTCTTCACCGCGGGCGCCGCCGCGCTGCCGGCGGCCTTCTTCACAGGGGTCTTCGGCCGCGCGTTGCCATAGCTGGCGTTGAAGCGCTTGCCCTTGGCGGTCTTGGTATCGCCCTTGCCCATCGGTCTTGCTCCTGGATCGGTTCGTTCGGGAAGTGGATCGCGGCGTGCGCGAGGACGGACATTCTATCACGCGGTTTCGTGCGTTGAATCGCGCCTCGCACCACCACACCGCCCACTGGCGCAGGACGCACCGTGCACATGGCCGTGGTTCAGGCGCAGATTCTGCCAGTGCGCCAGTCCCACCAGAACGCCGCCGAAGGTCATCACCAGCGCATGCGGCAGCACCGAATGATGCAAAGGCGCATACAGGATCGCCAGCCACAGCGCCGCCAGCCCCGGCAGCAGCAGCCCCAGCGCGCGCACGGCGCGGTGGCGACGGTAGCCCCACACCAGCACCGCCAGCCCGAACAGGCTGGCGAAGGCCACGAACGCGGCCTCGAAGCCGTCGCCCAACCACACCGCCAGGCCCAGCGAAGGCAGAGCGGCGATCAGCAGCGGCAGCAGCGCGCAATGGATCGCGCAGATCAGGGATCCGGTTGCGCCGATCCGATCGAACGCGGCGGGTACACGATCATTCATCGACAGCGTGACTTCAGGCAGGGTCGCCTTTTACGTTTGTTATGTTATAACGTTTTCACATTTGAAGCAAGCCGGATTGATGCACAAACACGACTCATCCCCCCTTCGGCGCGCCGCATTGGCCGCAGCCATCGCCTTCGCCTTCGCAGCTTCCGCCCACGCCCAGCAGACGCCCGCGGAAGCTGTCCGGCAGTCGCCCACCAGCGACACCCGCCATGCAACGGGAACCGACGACCACCATGCCACCGAGCTCTCCGGCGTGGTGGTGACTGGCAGCGCCCTGCGCGACACC
Source organism: Thermomonas sp. (assembly GCF_025993755.1). Lineage (GTDB taxonomy): Bacteria > Pseudomonadota > Gammaproteobacteria > Xanthomonadales > Xanthomonadaceae > Thermomonas. The sequence continues at coordinate 5,942 of NZ_JAMQHN010000068.1, forward strand.
GCCGCGACCCTGGGCAGCCCGACCGAGGTGCTGTCAGGCGAACGGCTGGACGAGAACCGCGCCGCCAGCCTCGGCGAAACCGTGTCCAGCGTCCCCGGCGTGCAAAGCTCGAACTTCGGCCCCGGCGTCGGCCGTCCGATCATCCGCGGCATGGACGGCCCGCGCGTGGCAGTGCTCAGCGACGGGCTGTCCAGCCAGGACGTCTCCACCGTCAGCCAGGATCACGCGCCCGCCGTCGAGCCCTTCCTCGCCGACCAGATCGAAGTGCTGAAAGGCCCGTCCATTCTGATGTTCGGCAACGGCGCCATCGGCGGCGCGGTCAACGTGGTCGATGGGCGCATTCCCGAATACGCCATCGACGGCGGTTTCGGCGGTCGCGCGGAAACCCGCTTCTTCGCCGGCGACCAGGGCGGCAACACCAGCATGGCGCGGATCGACGGCGGCAGCGACCGTTTCGCGCTGCACGCCGACGCCGTCCATCGCCACGCTTCCGATTACGACACCCCGCAGGGGCGCCAGCTCAACTCCTTCATCGACACCCGCTCGGGTGCCATCGGCGGCTCGCTGCTGGGCGACTGGGGCTTCGTGGGGCTGTCCGCCTCACGCTTCGAGGACGCCTACGGCAACCCCGGCGAACCCGGCGATCCGGCGGCCGGTGAACGCGGCGTCCATTTGCAGATGCAGCAGCAGCGCTATCAACTGAAGGGCGCGCTGCGCGATCTCTGGGGCGAAGGCAACGGCCTGCGTTTCGCCGTCGGCCACACCGGCTACGACCACACCGAGTTCGAAGGCGACGTGCCCGGCACGGTCTTCCGCAATAATGACAACGAAGGACGCGTCGAAGCCTGCATCGGACTCACAACCGACTGGCAGGGCGCACTCTGCGTACAGGTGTCCTCCA
>NZ_JAMQHN010000069.1 GCF_025993755.1 Thermomonas sp.
CAATAAGCGCAAAGAACCCAATAGCGACAAGGAAGAGAGCGCAGGCAAATACGAGGGCTGGTAGGAAGTTCACGAATCTCTCCTGCAGAGGCCTAACGCCCGACATAAGCCGACCCGCGAAGCGGGTTCGGCTTGATGGAGTTGTTAGACCGACTGCGAGGAAATGATGGATACACACGCTGAAAAATTGAGGATTGCTGCAAGCCGATGCACGCGGCACAACGCAGACGTTGCGTTGCTATGCGAGCACGCAGCAACGGCAGCGGACAGGCTGGACGTGCTGGAAGAAGAACACATGCGCTCCTTTGACCGCTGGCACGAGGAACGCAGGAAGCGTGAAGCGATGGCCGTGCACTACGACCGGCTGAGAAGTTTCGTCCTTGCCGCAGGGATGGTTGCGGCACACGGGAGCCCCGCGAAAGGGATTCTCGATGAGGCGGAAAAGTACATTGTGACGCGACAGATGGAATGCTCGATGCGGGATTTAGCCGGACGGGGCGGGATTTATTGGGACGGATCGGTGGAAAGGCGCATTGGATGGGCGTTTCAGAGGTGTTGAAGATCCGCTGAAACGGCTAAATCCCGAGAGGCGGCGCGACACATGGTTTGCTCAATTTCGGGGCGCGCCGTCGGCGAGGGGTGAAAAACGACACATGGTTTGCTCAATCGCCCGGAGGGGGTTTCGGGGCGGAGAAGGCGGCGTAGAAGGTGTTGGCGGTCTTGTCGGCTTCGGCGGCGGCGTCGGCGTAGCGGAAGGCGGCGTGCAGAGATTCGTGGAAGGCCGTCGAGTAGGCGTGGGCGCGGTAGGCGTGGGCGACCTCGGCGATGTAGGTGGCGAGCGGGAGCGGGGCGCCGGCCTTGGCCTCTTCCGCCAGGACGCCGGAAATGGCGAAGAAGAGGGCGTCCATGTCCAGGGGGACGGATCGCTCTGACGCAGGCGTGGCGCGGGTTTCGGGGCCATCCTGCAGGCGCATTGGCTCGCTGCGGGCGAGCTCGTAGGCGTCCAGGCGTTCCGGGCCTTCGCCCGTGAGGAGCCAGTTGGCGTTCCAGCCAAGTTCGACGAGCGCGGCGATGGCATCGGCCGCGATATCGGTGCGGCCGCGTTCCCAGTGGCCGTAGGTGTTCTTGTGCGCCCCAATTTTGGAAGCAAAAGCTGCTTGAGGTTCCGCGCCGCGGATACGAGCAAGACGCTCGCCGCGCGACTTGCGCGAGTTCTCACCTGGGTCCGACTCAGGTGGGAACTGAATTGTTAGCCTGGACATTGGTTCTCACCTAGCCGGAAAGCCGCTTGGTGCCTGCGTTTCAGGCGAAAAGTACGATTTTGGAGGTTCCCACCTAGGTGAGAACTGAAAAGGAGTTGACAAGGCTCCAAAACGGGTCTATGGTCGCTCCACATACATCCCACCTGTTCGAGATTGCGAATGCCTGTTCTCACTCCGCTGAAAAAGCCAGCCACGCCGGACTGGCACTGGGCCGATCTGATGGCCTGCCTGCGCAAGCGCGGGTGGAGCGTCCGTCAGATCGCGATCACCGAGGGCTACAACGATGGCGGGCGCACGTTGCTGGGTGCGGCCCGGCATCCGGCGCCCAAGGCAGAGGCCATCCTGGCCGCCTACGCGGGCGTCGAGCATCCGATGCTGATCTGGCCGAGCCGGTACAACAGCGACGGCACGACTTCGCGCCGGATGGGCCGCACTCCAATGCGCGGCCAGCCTCCGGTCAAGGCTACCACCCACGTGCGGGCGCGCAATCCGCAAAAGGCGGTGGGCCTATGAACAGGGGGGTTGTCAATCGTCCGGCGGGGACGCCGCCGACGGGGCGCGGACGTGCAGCGGCACGCGGCAAGCGCCCTCGACCATCGCAAGGGCTGCGGAAATACCGGCAAGCAGCTCTTCGGATTCTTCGCTCGATGCGTGCCATTGACCGAGCTCTGTCCAGGCTGATCGAAACGCTCGGGGAAACGCCTCTGGGTCAGGCTGGCCGCGGATCAGCGCGTAAACCGCGGCGGTCAGCACCATGAGCTGCCCGGCATGGTTGGCCGTGTTCGCGTTTGCGGCGGTGATCAAGCCCGCCAGCGCGCGGATGGCCTCTTTTTCGTCCATCGGTCTCTCCTGTGTCGAGGGGTTGGGTCGCACCGCCACTCTGACACAGGGGAGGCCGTCTTTTGGCGGGGTGGCCGCATGAGTCGGCAACGTCCAGACGCCTTCACGGGCGAACTTTTTGCCTCCATTCCGCAGGCGGTGCCGGCGGTTCCGGGGGCGATGGACTTTCGCAAGCCGGTCGCGGAGCTGGTGGCGGGGCTGCTGGCGAACGCGAAGCGGGACCGCTACGACGTGGCGGCGAAGATCAGCCGGCTCTGCGACCACGAGACCTCGAAGGCGCTCCTCGACAGCTATACGGCGCCGAGTCGCGAAGAGTGCAATTTGCCGCTGTGGAAGGTGCCCGCGATCGAGATCGCGACCAATAGCCGCGGCATCACCGAATGGCTGGTTGCCGTTCACGGCGGCCGCGTCCTCTGGGGCGCGCAGGTGCTCCAGGCCGATCTTGGCGAGATCGAGAGCCGCATTCAGGCGCTTATGGAGCAGCGGCGCCACGTCAAGGAATACCTGCGGAGGTCCGGGCATGGCGGCTGACGGCGGGCGGGACGTGGACGCGCTCGACGCGCGGGCCATCGGGGAGGTAATCGGCGTCAGCAAGCGCGCCGTGGCCAAGCGGGCGACAGCGGAGGGCTGGGCGTTCGTCGAGACGCGCGTGAGCGGCGGTTTGCGGCGCCAGTACCCCATCGCCACCCTCCCGCCAGAGCTGCGCTCGACGATCGAGCGCGCCCGCGCGCTGCAGGCTGCGGCGGCGGCGCCGGTCTCGGTGGAGCAGGCGGCGGGCAAGCTGGCCGGCGCGCGCGAGAAGGTGCGCGACGGCGTGGATGCGCTGGTGGCGGCGCGGTGGCGCGAAAAGGGCCAGGCGGAAGCGGCGGCGCTGCGCGGCGCGCGCAAGGCGCGGATGGAGGCCAAGCTCGACCTGCTCTCGCGGCTGACCGAATTCGCCCGCGTGCGCGGGCTTGGCGTGTGCGCCGCGATGGACGAATTCTGCGACCTCTACAACTCCGGCGCTCTCGACGTGGGCGTTGCGGTGCGCATGCATACCGGCGCCGACCTGCACCCGTGCACTCTGCGACGCTGGCGGCAGGCCCTGGCCGGGCGCGGCCCGTCCGCGCTGGCGGGCGACTACGGCAACCGGCGCGGCTCCGGCTACCTCGACTCGCACCCGCCGCTGCGCGAATTCGCGCTGGGCGTGCTCTCGGAAAAGCCCCACATCCGCGCGCGGACGCTGTTCGACCTGCTCGGCGCGCGGTTCGCCGACGCGCAGCTTTCGCGGCGGTCGCTGGAACGGTGGCTGTCGGCATGGAAGCGGGACAACGCGGAGCTGTTCCTCTCGTTGACGGACCCGGACGGCTGGAAGAACAAGTACATGGCGGCCTTCGGCAGCTATTCCGAGGGCGTGGTCCGGGCGAACCAGCTCTGGATGCTGGATTCGACGCCGGCCGACGTGATGCTCGACGACGGGCGCCACAGCATCCTCGGCGTGATCGACGTGGCGACGCGCCGGGTGATGTTCCTGGTCAGCCGCACCAGCACTGCCGACGCCGTTTGCCGGCTGATGCGGCGCGCGATTCTCGCGTGGGGCGTGCCGGAAGCCGTCAAGCTCGACAACGGGCGCGACTACGCGAGCGAGAAGTTCGCGCGGCTGCTCACCGCGCTGAGCATCGAATCGCGGTTTTCGCATCCGTTTTCGGGGTGGGAAAAACCCTTCATCGAGCGCGTTTTCGGCACGCTCACGCGGCATTGCTTCGAGCTGCTGACCGGCTACACCGGTCACAGCGTCGCCGACGCGCAGGCGATCCGCGCGCGCAAGAGCTTCCAGCAGCGGCTGGAGCAGCGCGACGCGATCGAGCTGCGGATGACTGCGGCCGAGCTCCAGATGACCTGCGATCACTGGGTTGAGGTCTATTACCAGCACGAGCCGCACTCCGGCGAAGGCATGGACGGGCTGACGCCGTTCGAGAAGACCGCGCAGCTGCGCGACGGCGTGCGCGTGATCGGCGATGAGCGCGCGCTGGACTTGCTGCTGGGCGACGGCGAGCTGCGCACGGTCACGAAGAAGGGCGTGCGTCTCGGCAAGCTCACCTACATCGCGCCGGAGCTGGGCGCTGCGGTAGGGCGCGAGGTGTTGGTGCGCCGCGACGAGGGCGACATGGGTCGCGCGGTGGTCTACCTCGACGACGCCTTCCTGTGCGTGGCGGAGTGCCCGGCCGTCACCGGTATCAACCGGATGGAGGTTTCGGCCGAGGCCAAGCGCCGCCAGCGCGAAGCGCTGAAGGATGCGCGGGCGGCTGCGCGCCGGGCGCGGCGCAAGGTCAACGACGGCGACCTCGCGCAAGAGCTGCTTGCGGATCGGGCGCGCAAGGCCCGCGCGCTGGACGTGCTGCCGACCGAGAACGTGATCCACATCACACCGGCGCTGGAAGCCGCCGCGCAGGCGGCGAAAGAGCTGGAAGCGTGGGAGGCGGGCGACGCGGAACGCCGCGCCGAAACCGAGGCCGTGCGCGCCAGCCAGGACCGCGTCGTCCGCGAGTTCCAGCGCAGCGACGAAACCGCCGAGCGGCGCTTCCGCGAAGCGCTCGACCAGATGCAGCAGCTGGCGGCCGGGGCGCTCGACGAGCTCGCCCAGCGACGGCTGGTCGGCTACCAGGAGACGCCTGAGTTCCAGACGCGCTGGATCGTCTTTTCGGACTTCGGGGCCAAATGGGTAGGCCTCCCGGAAAGCTACAACGCGCTCCTCCCCGAGGACGCGCTTTTTCTCAACCAGAAGGGGTAAGCGATGAGGAACAAGATCGTTCCAGTGGGCAACGTGATGCGCGCGATGGAAGCCTGCAAGGCGCTGCTGGCGCGCAGCGCCGGCATGCCCGGCATGGGCTTGTGCTACGGGTCGTCCGGCCTCGGCAAGACGACGGCGGTGGCGTGGCTGGCGACGCGCGAGAACGGCGTCTACGTCCGCGCCCGCGCCACCAGCACGCCGACCAGCCTGCTCGACACCATCGGGCGTGAGCTGAACCTCGCGCTGAAGCAGCGCGTCGATCTCAAAGTGGACGCGATCGTCGAAAAGCTCGCCCAGACCGGGCGCCCGCTTTTCATCGACGAGGCCGACTACGTGGTCGGCAAGGACGGCGAGAACCGCCTGGCCAACACCGTGCGCGACCTCCACGACCTGGCGACGGTGCCGGTGATCCTGATCGGAATGGCCGGCATCGACCGGCGCATCGCGCTTAGCCCGCAGCTATCCGGGCGCATGGCGCAGTGGGTGGAATTCGCCGGTTGCTCCGAGGCCGACGCGCAGAAGCTCGCCGACGAGCTGTTGGACGTTCGCGTCGCGCCGGACATGGTCCACGTCTGTTGATTTCCATCTAAAACTGAGCCGGGTTTTCCATCGAAAATTGAGCCACCCGCTGGGTGCAGTCTAGGTCACTTGCGTCGGTTGGCGGTGGCGG
>NZ_JAMQHN010000070.1 GCF_025993755.1 Thermomonas sp.
ATCCAGCCGGACTTCAACCTCGTGCAGCTGTTCCGCAAGAACCGCTTCCTCGGCTACGACCGGGTCGGGGATACCGACCAGCTGAACCTCGGCCTGACCAGCCGCGTCCTCGACGCGACCGGCGGTGGCGAATACCTGACCGCCACCATCGGCCAGACCCGGTTCTTCAGCAAGCAGGACGTGACCCTGCCGGGCGACAGGCCGGTCGACAGCAACGCCTCGGACTGGCTGGCAGAGCTCGGCGTGACCTTCAACCAGTACTGGAAGCTGGGTGCTGGCTACCAGTGGGGTGCGGACAGCGGCAGGACGCAGCGCACGCAGCTGGCGCTGCAGTACCGGCGCGATGGCCAGCGGGTGGTGAACGCCGCCTACCGCTACCGCCGCGACAGCCTCGAGGAGGTCGACGTCTCCGCGGCCTGGCCGCTCAGCTCCCGCTGGAGCGCGGTCGGCCGCTACGACTACTCGCTGCGCGACAACGAGGTGCTGGAACGCTTCGTCGGCTTCGAGTACCAGAATTGCTGCTGGGGCTTCCGCGTCGTCTATCGCGACTACATCGCCAGCCGCACCGGCGATTCGGACACCGCCATCGCGGTGCAGCTGATCCTCAAGGGCCTGACCAACGTCGGCGACCCGGCAGGCCGCCAGCTCGAACGTGGTATTCTGGGCTACGAGGCCGATTGATCCGCACCATGCTATCCCGCATCACCATTCTGGCCCTGGCGCTGCTGCCAGGTGTCATGGCTCACGCCCAGGACCGGGAGCTTTCCTCGCGGGGCGAGCTGATCGACGGCATCGCGGCCGTGGTCAATGACGGCGTGGTGCTGAAGAGCGAGCTCGCCGAGGAAACCCAGCGCATCGTGCGGCGCCTCGAGGCGCAGGGCACCAAGGTGCCGCCGGAACGCTCGCTGGCGCCACAGGTCCTCGAGCGCCTGATCATCAACCGCATCCAGCTGCAGCGCTGCGAGCGCGTGGGCATCCAGGTCTCCGACGAGACGCTGAACAACGCCCTGGCCAACATCGCCCAGCGCAACAACGTGACCATCGCCCAGCTGCCCCAGGTGCTGGCCGGCGAGGGCCTCGACTACCAGCAGTACCGCCGCGAGATGCGCGACCAGATCGCCATCGAGCAGCTGCGCCAGCGCGACGTGCTGGCGCGCATCAGCGTCACGCCCAGGGAGATCGACGAGTACCTGGCCCGCCAGGCCGGCCGGGCATCCTCCAACATGGAGTACGACATCTCGCAGATCCTCGTGGCGGTGTCACCCACGGCGACTCCCGATGTCATCGCCGCCGCCGAGAAGAAGGCCAATGGCCTCTACCAGCGGCTCCAGGCGGGCGAGGACTTCGCCCAGCTCGCGGTGACCAATTCCGACGGCCAGCAGGCCCTGGAGGGCGGCAGCATAGGCTGGAAGAAGGGCGACGAGCTGCCCACGCTGTTCGCCGACATCGTGCCCGGGCTGCAGAAGGGCCAGGTCGCCGCGCCGATCCGCAGCGCCAGCGGCTTCCACCTGGTCAGGCTCAATGACCGGCGTGGCGGCGAGCCGATCATCGAGCAGCAGGTGCACGTGCGCCACATCCTCATCGCACCGAACGAGGTGCTGGACAGCGATGCCGCCCGCGAGAAGATCATGGGCATCCGCCAGCGCATCCTCGCCGGCGACGACTTCGCCACCGTCGCCCGTGCCGTCTCCGACGACCCGGGCTCGAAGAACGAGGGCGGCGACCTCGGCTGGACCGGACCGGGCACCTTCGCGCCGGAGTTCCAGGCGGTGGTGGACAGCATCGC
>NZ_JAMQHN010000071.1 GCF_025993755.1 Thermomonas sp.
AGCGCATCGAGATTCGCGGTTTCGGCAGTTTCTCCCTGCATTACCGACCGCCGCGCACCGGACGCAATCCGCGCACCGGCGAAACCGTCTCGTTGCCCGGGCGCCACGTGCCGCACTTCAAGCCCGGCAAGGAACTTCGGGAGCGGGTGTCGGAAGTCGTTCCAATAAACGTTGAAGATTGAGTTGGATCGTATCGGGCCGGAATTTCCGGCCCGATTGTTTTTGGGACTGTGGATTGCTTTTACGGAAGTCGGAAAGGCGGTGCCGCAGACCCTTGGGTGCGAAATCAAGGGGGAGGCGGCGGCCCCGGGCCGACGCCGGAGGACATTCGCACCCAAGGGTCTGCGGCATCGCCTCTCGACGGCTCTTGTGCACAGTGTCGAAAGGCATTCATGCGGACCGATCATCGAGACTGCGACATCCCGCGCGCATTTTCGCGTTCCGGTTCGCTAAGCTTGCACGGGCCGCTTGCACGCGGATGGACCGAATCGACCCGGAGCGCAATGTGAGTTTTCTCGACCAGTGGATCTGGTTCGTCATCTTCGTCCCGCTGGCGGGACTGTTCGGCTGGGTGCTCGGGCGCCGCGGCGGCGAGCAGCACGGCGGCAATCAGGTCAGCAAACTGTCCACCACCTATTTCCGCGGCCTGAATTACCTGCTCGACGAGCAGCCGGACAAGGCGATCGAGCTGTTCCTGCACGTCGCCGAACTCGACCGCGACACCTTCGAGACCCAGATCGCGCTCGGCCACCTGTTCCGCCGCCGCGGCGAGGTGGACCGCGCGATCAAGCTGCACGTCGCACTGGCGCAGCGCAACGACCTGAGCGACGCGCAGAAAGTGCAGGCGCTGTCGGCGCTGGGCGAGGACTACATGCGCGCCGGTTTGCTGGATCGCGCCGAAACCGTCTTCAACGATCTGGCCCGTCTCGACCAGCGCGCGCCGCAGGCGTTCAAGCACCTGATCGCGATCTACCAGTCCGAACGCGACTGGCCACGGGCGATCGAGAACGCCACCCGATTCGAGCAGGCCAGCGGCCAGCCGATGGGCAAGCTGATCGCCCACTTTGAATGTGAACTGGCGGAGCGCCAGCGCGCCGACGGCGATCTCGATGGCGCCCGTGCGGCAGTGGTGCGTGCCTATGCGGCCGACCCCACGTCGGCACGCGCCGGGATGATCGAAGGCCGTCTGGAGGCCGATGCCGGCAATGCGCTGGCGGCGATCCGCGCCTACGAGCGCGCCGCCCAGCATGACCCCGATTTCCTGCCGGTGATCCTGCCCAGCCTGCTGGAAAACTACGCCAAGGTCGGCGAGCGCACTGGCGCCCGCGCCTTCCTGTCGGGCATGTGCGAACACTACCGCGGCATCGCGCCGGTTCTGGCGCTGGCACGGATGATCGAAACCGACGAAGGCGCCGCCGCCGCGCGGAAATTCCTCGCCGAACAGTTGCTCGACCGTCCCTCGGTGCGCGGCGAGGCGGCGCTGATCGACCTGAGCCTGGCCAGCAACGCGGACGCGCAAACGACGCTGGGCGACCTCAAGCATGTCACTGAGCAACTGCTGGCGCGCAATCCCAGCTACCGCTGCAACCGCTGCGGATTCGGCGCCCGCAGCCACCACTGGCAATGCCCGAGCTGCAAGGAGTGGGGCACGGTCAAGCCGTTGCTCAACTATTCGGTGGTGTGAATCGGGGGCATCGCGGTGCTTCCCGTAGAATGACGGGATGACAACAGCAACTTCCTCATCGCGCATCCGCAAGGCCGTGTTCCCCGTCGCCGGACTCGGCACCCGCTTCCTGCCGGCGACCAAGACCGTCCCCAAGGAGATGCTGCCGATCGTCGACCGGCCGCTGATCCAGTACGCGGTCGATGAGGCCATCGCCGCCGGCTGCGACACCCTGATCTTCGTGACCAACCGCTACAAACACGCGGTGGCCGACTACTTCGACAAGGCCTACGAACTCGAGCAGAAGCTGGAGAAGTCCGGCAAGGCCGAACAGCTGGCGCTGATCCGCAACGTGCTGCCGGAAGGCGTGCGCGCGGTGTTCGTCACCCAGGCCGAGGCGCTGGGGCTGGGCCATGCGGTGCTCTGCGCAAAGCCGGTGGTGGGCGACGAACCGTTTGCAGTGCTGCTGCCGGACGACCTGATCTGGAGCCGCGGCGACGGTGCACTCAAGCAGATGGCCGACCATGCGCAGGCCACCGGCGGCAGCGCGGTGGCGGTGCAGGACGTGCCGCGCGAGCAGACCGCCAGCTACGGCATCGTCGCCACCGAGGCCTTCGACGGTCAGGCCGGCCGGATCCGCCAGATCGTCGAGAAACCGAAGCCCGAGGTTGCGCCCAGCACCCTCGCCGTGGTCGGTCGCTACGTCCTCAGCCCGGCGATCTTCGATCTGCTTGAACGCACCGAACGCGGCGCCGGCGGCGAGATCCAGCTCACCGACGCCATCGCCGCGCTGCTCGATGCCGAGCGCGTCGACGCCTTCCGCTTCCGCGGCACCCGCTTCGACTGCGGC
>NZ_JAMQHN010000072.1 GCF_025993755.1 Thermomonas sp.
ATGTGTGGGGTAGACCTGCTGCCCCGCACGGGGGCTGTTTGGTGTGTGGCCGGCCCGTGCGGGGCGGGCGCGTCGTGGCTGCGCGCGCGCAGCCGCTACGCCACGCTGGCTGCGGTCACCGCATTGGGCGCTGGCGCCTTCTTCGTGCTGCGTCGGATCGATCCCACCGTCGCCGGCAACCCGTTGCCGCCGTGCCCGTTGCGGGCCTTGACCGGGCTGTACTGCCCCGGCTGCGGCAGCACGCGCTGCCTGCATGCGCTGACGCAGTTCGATCTGCCGGGCGCGCTGGCGATGAACCCGCTGCTGGTGATCTCGCTGCTGCCGCTGGCGGTGCTGCTGCTGCACGGCGCGGGCCTGCTGCCGCAGCGCCTGCTCGGACTGCGCAATGTCCTGGCCGCGCCCAAACTGTGGCTGGTTCTGCTGGTGGGCTACGGGGTGCTGCGCAATCTGCCGTGGTTTCCGTTCACCCTGCTGGCACCCGGCTGAGGCGCAGCCGGCAGGCCATCAAGCCGCGTCCTGGCCATCCAGCCAGGTCTGGATCACGTGGCGTGCGATCGACAGCGGTGCAGGCAGCACGATGCCTTCGCCGGCGCAGTCGGCCTCACGCCAGTCGCGGGCCAGACCGGCGCGTACTTCCTCTGCGCTGAACCAGCCGGCCGCTTCCAGTTCCTCGTTCGCCTGCGGCGCATCCGGTTGGGCCCGGGCGATGAAACCCAGCATCAGCGCGCTCGGGAACGGCCACGGCTGCGAGGCGAGATAGCGGGCGCTGCCGGGATCCACCCGCACACCGGTTTCTTCCAGCACCTCGCGGGCGACGGTCTGTTCCAGCGTTTCGCCCGGTTCGACGAAGCCGGCGATCACCGACCAGCGCCGCTGCGGCCACGCCGCCTGCCGCCCCAGCAACAAACGGCCATCGCCATCGACGGCCACGATGATCGCCTGGTCGGTGCGCGGGTAGTGCTCGCTGCCGCAGGCATCGCAGAACCCCAGCCAGCCGGCGCGCCGGTAGCGCAACGGGCCGCCGCAGGCGCCGCAATAGCGATGCTGCCGGTGCCAGTGCTGCAGCGCCCGCGCCTGCGCGAACAGCGTGGCCTGCCACGCCGGCCACTGCGCTGCGGCGCTGCGCAGGTCGATCCGCTGCGGCGCGTCGAGTGCCGGCGCGTCGGCGAGGAACCAGCCGCGCCCGTCGCGCAAACCAAGAAAGGTGCACCCGTCCGGTCCTCCGCCGAGCTTGGCGCCGTCCAGTTCGTGCAAGCGTCCCTCGGCATTCGCCAGCGCCTTGCCCTGCGCATCCAACGCGATCACGCCCGCCTGGAGCCACAGCGCCGCCAGCGCGTCGGGATCGTCGCGCAGGGCGTCGGCGCGATCCAGCGCGCCATCGACAAAGGCGAACGGCGAGGCCCGACGCATCAACGCCGCCTCATTCGATCGTGCCGCAGCCGCAGGTGGTTTTGGCGTTCGGATTGCGGATGACGAACTGCGCGCCGGTCAGCGATTCGACGTAATCGACCGACGCGCCCGCCAGGTACTGCAGGCTGAGCGGATCGACCAGCAGGGTGGCGCCGTCGGTGAGGATCGCCACATCGTCCTCGTTTTGCAGGTCGTCGAACTCGAAGCCGTACTGGAAACCGGCGCAACCGCCGCCGTGGATGTAGGCACGCAGCTTGAGCGCCTCGTCGCCTTCGTCGGCCAGCAGCTCGCGCACCTTGGCCGCGGCGGCCGAGGTGAAGTCCATCGGCGCCGCCGGCATCACCGAGCGGACGAAATCCAGGGCAATCCTGTTCACCCGAACAGGATCGCGCTTTGCCGCCGGCGTTTCAACCGCGGCCGGCGCTTCCCTCAGGCGCGCGCGGTGCCTCGGTCGCGCCCGCGGCATCCGACCAGGCGAACGACTGCTCGACCGCCGTCCCGGACGCGGGACGCAGGCGCACGCTCACCCGCACCGGCACGATCCCTTCCGGCAGCACGATGTCGCCTTCGACCTGCTGGAAATACTTGAAGGCATAGTCGACGCCGGCCGCATTGGCCTGCTGGCGCAGGGTGTTCCAGTCCAGCGTGCGCATGCGTCCGGCGCTGCTGGCCTCGAGCGCCAGGGTGAGGCGGCCGCTGTTGATCGCATCGCGGTTGATGTTCTGGGTGAGCGTGGCCACGAAATGCCAGACCCCGGACTTGCCCTGCGGCTTGAGCTGCAGGCCGTGCACGCTCAGGCCGTGGCGCTGCCCGGCCGCACCCACGAAGCGTTCGTAGAAGGCGATGTCGGTGCGCAGCCCGGCAATTTCCTCGTCGCGGTCGGCCAGGGTGCCCTGCAAGTCCCGATTCGCCTCGCGGCTGATCTGGTCGGAACGCGCGAGGGTGGTGTTTTGCTGCTCCAGCGCCTCGATTCGCCGGGCTTGCGTCTCCAGCAGTTCACGCGCATTCGGCGGGATCGGGCCGAAACTGCGCCAAGCGCCCCACAGACCGAGCAGCAGCGCGCAGGCCACCAATGCGACGATGGCGGCACGCGGGTGACCCGGTTTGCGCCTGGGCGCGGGCGACGCGGGATCTGTCATGCGGCGGGTATCGCATCCCTTCCATCCCGGCGTCAAGCGCACCGGATCACGGATTCAAAGTCCAGAGGGACCCATCCCCTGCGTTTTGCGGCAGAATCCCGTCATGGCGGACCGGGGGAGCCCGCCGAGCGCCGGTGTCCGCTCGCTGCAGTTCCAGGACGGCTGCGACCAGGCACCGGCATCAGGAGGCAAGGATGAACGACGCGCCCAACGAAGCCACCCAGACGGAACAACCCGAGTCGCCCGGAGTCGATCGCTTTCGCGTGCTGATCGTCGAGGACGACCGCAGCCAGGCGCTGTTCGCCGAAGCGATCCTGCGCGGCGCCGGCATGGAGGCCGAGGTGGTCGCCGTGGCCGAGCAGATGATGGCCATCCTGGAACGCTTCGCTCCCGACCTGGTGCTGATGGACCTGCACATGCCGGGCACCAGCGGCACGACGCTGACCGAGCAGATCCGCCAGCATCCCCGCTTCCAGCATATCCCGGTGGTGTTCCTGACCGGCGACCAGAATCCGGACAGCGAGCTCGACGCGCTGGAGCACGGCGGCGACGACTACATCGTCAAGCCGGTTCGCCCTCGGCATCTGGTGGTGTCGGTGCAAAGCCGCATCCGCCGCGCGCGCGCGCTGGGTCAAATCCGCCAAAACGCCGCGGTCGAGCCGCTGCGTCATCCCGTCACCGGATTGCTCACCCGGCCCGCCTTGATGAACCTGCTGCTGGAGAGGGCCGCCTCGCGAGCGCAGGGCGGCGCATTGATGATCGAAATGGGCAACGCCGCCGCTCTGCACGACCGCCTCGGCTATGCCGAATTCGAGGAGCTGATCAACGCGGCGGGCCGCAAGTTGAACGAGTTGGTCGCTGACGAATCCGCGGCCCGGCTGAGCGACAACGCGTTCCTCGTCATCGTCGGCGAAAACGCTACCGTCGGACTGGAAGACTACGCGCGACAGCTGCGGGACGGGATCGGGCGCGCCGATTTCAAAATCGACGGCGCTACCTTGCGCCTGCGCTGCACCGTGGGCTACACCAGCTTCGAACACGGATTCAAGGACTCCGGTGAAGTCCTGGCCGCAGTGGAGGACGCCCTGCGGGAAGCGCGCGGGGCGCCGGCGGGAATCGCACGCTATGTACCCGCCGACCGCATCGCGGCGAACGAAATCCTCGACGAATTGCGCACCGCCCTGACCCCCGGCGGCGATGCTCTCTATCTCGTCTTCCAACCGGTGGTCGCCGTGGCCGGCGGCAACGAGGCGCGCTACCAGGTTCTGGTGCGGCTGCGCGGACCCGACGGCAGCGTACGCCGCGCCGCGGAGTTCCTGGATGCCGCCCAAACCGCGGGGCTGCTGCCGCAGGTCGACCGTTGGGTGATGCAGCATGCCCTCGATTTGCTGCGCGATCGTCGGCAGGCCGAGCGCCCGATCCAGTTGGTCGTCTCGCAGTCGCCGCGCACCCTCGCCCAGGACGATTACGCAAACTGGCTGCAGCGGGCCATTTCCGAAGCGCAGATCGACGGGCAATCGCTGATCATCGACATCCGTCTGGAGGATGCGCTGGTCCACTCGGTACTTTTGCGCGAGTTCTGTCGACTGATGGTGCCCAGCGGCGTCCAGTTCGCGCTCAGCCAGTACCGCCATACCCTGGACGCG
>NZ_JAMQHN010000073.1 GCF_025993755.1 Thermomonas sp.
AACACGTCGCCGGCGGCAAGATATTCGAGCACGCGGCCGACACCGTCGAGATAACGCTGCGGATCGTCCTCCTCGACGGCTGCCGGCGGACGCCATTCCGGCAGCGGCGCCAGCGCCGCGGCACGCACGGCATCCCCGGCGATCCTGTCCAGCCAGGCTTCCGCACCCGCTTCCGCCACCGCGCACAGCCCGCCGGAGCGGCGATCGCGCAGCAGCGCGGCAGGGCAGCGCAGGGCCAGCGCCATCGGCAGGTCGCCTTCCGCCGGCGGCATTCGCAGCACCGGTTCGACCTGAGCCGCCAACTCGTAGCCCAGCAACAGCGCCCAACCGCCGCGGAACGGCACAGCCTCGTCGCCACCGGCCGAACCTCGCGATGCCGCCCACTGGGCATCCAGCACATCGAGGAAGCGTCCCTGGACAGGCGCCCCGGCCAGCGTTCGCACGACGCCATCGCGGTGCAGCGCAAATCCTTCGCCCGCATGCGCCAGCAACAGATCCCGGCGCCCCTGGGCGCCGCCGCTGCTGGATTCCAGCAGCACCGGATAGCGCTGCGGATCCAGCCGGTGCAGGTCGAGCGGATCGATACCGGGAGGGAGGGGCCGGATACAGGTCATTGCCTGCCCGTCATGTCGGCGAAAGCCGGATCAAACCCGCTTGAACACCAGCGTGCCGTTGGTGCCACCGAAGCCGAAGCCGTTGGACATCACCGCATCGACCCGGTGCTCGCGCGCCACGTTCGGGACGTAGTCCAGGTCGCAGCCTTCGCCCGGGGTGTCCAGATTGATCGTGGGCGGGATGATGCCGGTTTCCAGCGCGCGGATCGAATAGATCGCCTCGATGCCGCCGGCCGCACCAAGCAGGTGCCCGGTCATCGACTTGGTCGAGCTGACCATGACCCGATCCGCATGGGCGCCAAAGGCGCGGCGGATCGCGTGGGTTTCGGCCAGATCACCCAGCGGCGTGCTGGTGCCGTGGGCATTGAGGTAGCCGATGTCCTCGGGATTGACCCCGGCATCGCGCAGCGCCGCGACCATGCAGCGCGCCGGTCCATCGCCGTTCTCGCTGGGCGCGGTCATGTGGAACGCATCCGAGGAGGCGCCGAAGCCCGCCAGCTCGCAGTGGATGTGCGCACCGCGCGCCCTGGCATGCTCGTACTCTTCCAGCACCAGCACACCGGCGCCGTCGCCGAGCACGAAGCCGTCGCGATCGGCGTCCCACGGCCGCGAGGCGCGGGTCGGATCGTCGTTGCGGGTGCTCATCGCCTTCATCGCGCAGAAGCCGCCCATCGCCGTCGGCGAGCTGCCACGCTCGGCGCCGCCGGCGAACATCACGTCGGCATCGCCGTACTGGATCATCCGCATCGCCATGCCGATCGAATGATTGGCGGATGCGCAGGCGGACACCACGGAAAACGTCGGTCCTTTCAGGCCCAGCAGCAACGAGAGCTGGCCGGGCAGCATGTTGATGATGGTGGAAGGAATGTAGAACGGGCTGATCTTGCGGACCCCGCCCTCGTGCAACTTGACCGCGGTTTCCTCGATGCCCCAGATTCCGCCGATGCCGGCACCGACCAGCGCGCCGATGCGCTCGGCGTTGGCCTCGGTGACATCCAGCCCGGCTTCCTCCTTCGCCATCAGCGCGGCTGCGATGCCGTAATGGATGAAGTGATCCATCTTCCTGGCGTCTTTCGGGCTCACCCAGCGGGTGACGTCGAAATCGCGCACTTCCCCGGCGATCCGGGTGGGATAGGTGGACGCGTCGAACCCGGCCACCGGACGGATGCCGGAACGCCCGTTGCAGACGCCGTCCCAGTTGCCGGCCAGGTCATTGCCCAGCGGCGAGACGATGCCCATCCCCGTCACCACGACTCGACGTCCGTTCATCCTCGTCTTCCTGCTTCTGTCCTGTCCTGCCGGCCGCCGCCCACGCCCCAGACGCCAAGGGCCGCACGTGCGGCCCCGGGGAACGTGCCGGAATCAGCCGGCCCTCCACGTCGATCGTCCAGGCTCAAGCGCAACGCGGGAGCCCCATGCGACCGCCGCGCGCGGCTCACGCCTTGACGTGCGCCTTGATGTAGTCGATCGCCTGCTGCACCGAGGTGATCTTCTCGGCGTCCTCGTCCGGGATCTCGCACTCGAATTCTTCTTCCAGCGCCATCACCAGTTCCACGGTGTCCAGCGAGTCCGCGCCCAGATCGTCCACGAACGACGCGCTGTTGGTGACGTCATCTTCCTTGACGCCCAGTTGCTCGATGACGATCTTCTTGACGCGCTCTTCGATATTGCTCATGTGGCTTGCTCCTCCCGGGAATCGGGTCAATCGGCTGACAAGTGTAAGGGAAAAACGGGCGGTTTCGGCCTTTCGCGCCATCCCGCGCCGGCAATGGCTACGGCATGTACATCCCGCCGTTGACGTGCAGGGTTTCGCCGGTGATGTAGCCGGCGTCCGGCCCGGCCAGGAACGCCACCGCGCGGGCGACGTCCGCAGGTTCGCCGAGGCGTCCCAGCGCGATCTGCCCGAGCATCGCCGCCCTGGCCGCTTCCGGCAGTCCGGCGGTCATGTCGGTGTCGATGAAGCCCGGCGCGACCACATTCACGGTGATCCCGCGCGAACCGATCTCCTTCGCCAGCGATTTGCTGAAGGCGATGATCCCGGCCTTGGCCGCGGCGTAGTTGGCCTGCCCGGCGTTGCCGGTGACGCCGATCACCGACGCGATGTTGACGATGCGGCCACGGCGCGCCTTCATCATTCCGCGCAGCACCGCCTTGCAGGAACGGAACACGCTGGTGAGGTTGGTGTCGAGGATCGCCTGCCAGTCCTCGTCCTTCATCCGCATCAGCAGGTTGTCGCGGGTGATGCCGGCGTTGTTGACGAGGATGGAGACGCCGCCGAATTCGCCGGCCAGCGCATCGACCAGGGCGTCGATGGCGCCGGGTTCGTTGACCTCGAGCCGGCGCCCGTGGCCGCCGCGCCCGGCCAGCCGCGCCGCGATCGCCTGCGCGCCCGCCTCCGACGTCGCGGTGCCGATCACCGTCGCGCCGCGCGCCGCCAGTTCGTCGGCAATCGCCGCGCCGATGCCGCGCGAAGCGCCGGTCACCAGCGCCACTTCACCTTTCAGGATTTCAGTCATGTCATGGGTTCCTGCAAGTGCCCGGGCTATTTTTGACGCGGATCAGAGCGGATGAACGCGGACGAAACAACATTCAATTTCCAGAAGATTTTGTTTGTCGTCACGGTAGCCGCTTTCGCAGGATGACGGAAATTTTCTAGCCATCCTTAGTATCCGCGCTCATCCGCTCTGATCCGCGTCTCCAAAAGCTTTTACTTCCACTCCTCGATGGCGCCGGAAAACGCTGCCGGCTCGCCGAGCGCGCGCCCGTCCAGCGTCTTGTCGATGCGCTTGACCAAGCCTGTCAGGGTCTTGCCCGGCCCGCATTCGCCGATCCGGGTGACGCCGCGCGCGGCCAGCGCCTGCACGCAGCCGGTCCATTGCACCGGCAGGTAGAGCTGGCGCACCAGCGCCTGCTGGATCGCATCGACGCTGTCGTGAACGCCGGCATCGACGTTCTGGATCACCGGGATCGAGGGCTGCGACCAGCGCAGGCCGGCCATCGTCTCGGCCAGCCGGTTGGCGGCTTCGCGCATCAGCGGGGTGTGCGAGGGCACGCTGACCGCCAGCTTGACCGCCTTGCGCACGCCCTTTTCGGCCAGCATCGCCAGCGCGCGGTCGACCGCCGCAGCGTCGCCACCGATCACGATCTGGCCCGGCGAGTTGTAATTGGCCGGAACCACGGTCTGCGCGCCGGAGGCCTCCGCGCACGCCGCCTCGACCAGCGCATCGTCCGCGCCCAGCACCGCCGCCATCGCACCGACGCCTTCCGGGGCCGCATCCTGCATCAATTGCCCGCGAATCCGCACCAGATGCGCGCCATCGGCCAGCGACAGCGCATCGGCCGCCACCAGCGCGGTGTATTCGCCGAGGCTGTGCCCCGCCAACCATTCCGGCCGCGGACCGCCACGATGCTGCCACAGCCGCCATACTGCGATCCCCGCGGCCAGCAGCGCCGGCTGGGTGTATTCGGTGCGATTGAGCATCGCCTCGGGTCCGGCCTGCGACAGCGCCCACAGATCGACGCCGGCACCCTCCGACGCTTCCTCGAAGGTGGCCTGCACCAGCGGATGGGCGGAGGACAGGTCGGCCAGCATGCCGACCGACTGCGAGCCCTGGCCGGGAAACACCAGCGCCAGGGCGGGTTTAAGATTTTCGTTCACGCGTTCAAGGCTCGCTGCACCGGCCCGCGCATTGCTTCAGGCCAAACGGACATGATACGGACTCCCGTCGCGAAATGTCTGTACCAGCGGGTATGGCCGCGACGGATCACTCCGCCAGCGCGTTGCGCAGACCGGTCAGCGCGCCTGCGATCCGACGCGCGCGTTCGCCCAGCTTCCAGGCGATGCGCTCGACGATTCCCAACTGTCGCACCGCCTGCGCAAGCTCCGTCCGTACTTCCGGCGCGGCCTTTTGCACCGCCGGCCGGAGCGCGTCGGCGAGTTCGACCGCAGGATCGGCGAAATAGCGCGAGACCCCGGCGGCGAAGATCAGCCAGTCGCGCACCTGCGCCTGTGCCAGCGTCATGGTTTCGCGCGGGTCTTCCTCCAGGTCGAGGAAACCGATCTGGCCGTCGTCGGTGACGGTCAGGTTGCGTGCGAACGGCTGGCCGATGTGACCGCCGTTGCCGTGGACCTGCCCCAACGCCTGCGCGGCCTGCACGATCAACTTCGTCTTTCCGGCCGCGTCGGTCTCGTGCAGTCGGGTTTTCAGCGACACGCCGATGTCGCCGATCAGCAGCGCCCGCGGCCCGTGCCCAAGCACCTCGGGCACGCACGCGCCGCAGGCGGCCAGTTCCTCCAATCGTCGCTTCTCGGTCGCACAGGCGTGTTCGCCGCCCCTGTGGGGCGGCGGGCGCAGCGCGGGAACGCCCAGCCGACGCGCGGCCAAGTCGAGGATATTGAGCTTGAAGCGACGCTCCCCCTCCACGAAGACCTTGAGCCAGGCCTTGCGACCCAGCACGTCCATGCGGATGACGGTGTGTTCTTCGTTTTTCATGCGTCTTGCTTCGCGGAAACGCGAAAACCGCCCGGCACGGGACGCGGTGGCGATCCGTCAATAGCGCAGCAGCACCGAGCCCCAGGTAAATCCGCCGCCGAAGGCTTCCAGCAGCAGCAGCTGCCCGCGTTCGACGCGACCGGAGCGCACCGCCTCGTCCAGCGCCAGCGGCACCGAACCGGACGAGGTGTTGCCGTGGCGATCGACGGTGACGATCACCCGATCCATCGGCATCGCCAGCCGTTTCGCGGTCGCCTCGATGATCCGCAAATTGGCCTGATGCGGCACCAGCCAGTCGAGCGCACTGCGGTCCAGCCCGTTGGATTCCAGCGCTTCGTCGACCACCGCATCCAGCGCCTTGACCGCATGCTTGAAGACCTCATTGCCGGTCATCAGCACACGCACACCGGCGTTGTCCTCGCCGGGTTTGAAGCCGACCGAGACGCCCACCGGGTTCCACAGCAGATCCTTCTTGCTGCCGTCGGCGTGCATGTGGGTGCTGAGGATGCCGGTTTCGTCATCGGCCCTGAGCACCACGGCGCCGGCGCCGTCGCCGAACAGCACGCAGGTGCCGCGGTCGTTCCAGTCCAGCATCCGGGTCAGGGTTTCGGCACCCATCACCAGCGCGGTTTTCGCCGCGCCGCTGCGAATGAACTTGTCGGCGATGGTCAGCGCGTAAATGAAACCCGAACAGGCGGCGTTGACGTCGAAGGCCATGCAGCCGTGGATGCCGAGCTTGTGCTGGACGATCGTGGCGCTGGACGGGAAGATCAGGTCCGGCGTGGTGGTTCCCAGGATGATCAGATCCAGTTCCGACGGATCGGTGCCGGAGGCTTCAAGCGCCCGCAGGGCAGCCCGATAGGCCAGATCGCTGGTGGTTTCGCCTTCTCCTGCGACGTGACGCTGGCGGATGCCGGTACGGGTGCGGATCCACTCGTCGCTGGTCTCGACCTTCCGGGCCAGGTCGTCATTGGTCAGCACCTGCGCGGGAAGGCAACTGCCGGTGCCGGCGATGCGGGCGTAGATGCGGTTTTCGGACTGGCTCATGCGCGCAACACCTCGCTGAAGATCGAGACAGGGTAGCGGATCGGGCGCCGGTGAAACCTTAGCGGTCGTCGCAGAACCGGCGGACGCCGGTCAACGCCTTGTCCCGGGCGCGGACTCGAAAACGCGAACGGCCGCACCGTCTGGCGCGGCCGGGACGCAGGCAGTGCGGGACCCCTGGGTCGGGATCAATCTTCGTCAACGACCCGGGTCTTGGGCGTGATCACCTGCTTGCCGCGGTAGAAGCCATCGGCGGTGACGTGGTGGCGAAGATGGGTTTCACCGCTGGTCTTGTCGGTGGCGAGCTGCTTGGTCGGCAGCGCGTCGTGCATGCGGCGCATGCCGCGACGGGACGGGGAAACGCGGGACTTCTGGACGGCCATGGCGGCAACTCCAACAAAAACGAAACGGTTAGCCTTGGAATTATCGCACAGATTCGCGGCGAAACCGCAATCTTCAGGATTTCTTCCACCCGGCCAGCGCCGCGAACGCCCCGCGTCCGGCCGTCTCTTCGGCACCGGGCGCGAAATCCAGCTCGACCGCTTCCGAATCCGGCGCCACCGGAACCACCGGCAAGGCGAGGATCAGCTCGTCCTCGACCAGATCCAGCGGCCGCAGCAGGCCGTCGGCGGGCACCAGCAGCGGCTCGCATTCGGCCGGCAGCGCCGCCTCGTCGCTTTCACGC
This sequence comes from Thermomonas sp., assembly GCF_025993755.1. GTDB lineage: Bacteria > Pseudomonadota > Gammaproteobacteria > Xanthomonadales > Xanthomonadaceae > Thermomonas. The sequence goes on from NZ_JAMQHN010000073.1 coordinate 6,837, forward strand.
CGGATCAAGCCCAGCCGCTGCCTGATCCGCACCGGCTGCAGGAAGCGACGCAGGCTGCGCTGGCACTGCAGCGGCAGCGCCACTTCGACGTCGAGATCAACATAGGCCACCTGCAGCGCGTCGGTTCCAAAATCCAACGCAAAGCGCACCTCACCCTCGACGTCTTCAAGACTGTCGCGCAGGCGCGTCAACGCGGCCAGGGGCGCCTGCCCGGAAAACCCGCGGCGCGCCTCGACCATGCGCCAGGCATCCACCTGTTCGGGCACGCCGGGGACGCGCTGTTCGGACATCGGCTTCGACCTTCCAAAAAATCCCGGAATCGGGTGCGGATTCTAACGCGCCACAGCCCTGCGCAGGCGCACGGGATTTGCGATGCCTGCCGCTCTCGCGCAGACTCGCCCCATGCGCATCGTCTTCCTGCTCGTCATCCCAGTCGTCATCGTCCTCGCCCTGTGGCTGGCGTCACGGGCCCGGCGCGACGGCCGCAGGCGACTGGCGATTCGCGGATTGCTGGACGCCGCCGACGCGCTCGAAGCGCAGTTGCGCGCCGCCCGCGGCGAGATCGAGGCCATCGCCGGCGACCACGAGAATCCGGTCCTGCAGGCCATGCAGGAACTGCTGCGGCAACGGCTGTGGCTGCAGGAAAACGCGCAAAGCGCCAGCCTCGACCAGCTTGACGACGTGCGCGGTTCGCTGGACGCGGCGCGCGCGCGCATCGAGGCCCTGCTGCAGCAGATCGAACAGGCGCGCGTGGGCACCCCTTGAACGCACCGCGCCTGGTCCTGGCCTCCACGTCGCGCTACCGGCGCGAGCTGCTGGCACGTCTGGGGCTGGCGTTCGAGGTCGCCCGCCCCGACGTGGACGAAACGCCGAAGGCGGGAGAAGCGCCGCGGGCGCTGGCGATCCGGCTGGCGCGCGCCAAGGCGCAGGCGGTTGCGGCGCAACTGTCAGGCGACGTCTGGGCGCTCGGCTCCGATCAGGTCGCCGAAGTCACTGGCCAAACCCTCGGCAAGCCCGGCAGCCGCAGTCGCGCGGTGCAGCAACTGCACACGTTGTCCGGCAACGTCGCGCGCTTCCATACCGCGCTGTGCCTGGCCCATCCCGACGGCCGGCGGTTTGCCGCCATCGACCTGACCAAGGTCCGGGTGCGCGGACTTGCGGCGGCCGAAATCGCGCGCTACGTCGATTCCGAACGTCCTTTCGACTGCGCCGGAAGTTTCAAATCGGAAGGCCTTGGCATCACCCTGTTCGACGCCATCGAAAGCCGCGACCCGACCGCGCTGGTCGGCCTGCCCCTGATCGTCACCGCGCGGCTGCTGCGCAAAGCCGGCTTCCGACTGCCGTAGCCTCGCCTCACGGGCCCGCGCAGCGCTGCTGCGGGCGGACACGGGTGATTTCATACAGCACGAAGCGCTTGGCGCCGCCATCGACATCCAGCACCTGCGCCGGCGGCAGCGGGCCGAGCTGTTCGCACAGGCTGCGGAGGGCGCTTTGCGCATCCGGGAACCCCGCGTGCGACGGACTGGCCACCAGCAGCAGCGGCGCGCCGCCTTCCGGCATCCGGCCATCGAATTGCAGACCCCACAGCGCCAGCTGCGGCGCGCGGCCGTGCTTGCGGTTGAGCGGGTGGTCGAGCACGCGGATGTCGGCATCGCCGCGGGCGAAGCCCAGTTCGGCGCCGATCTTGAAATCCCCGGCAAGGATGCGCGTTCCATCCGGCATCCGTGCCAGCCGTTCGCGCACCGCGGCATCCAGCGCGTTCCAGCCGGCGAAATTGGCCGGATACTGGTCGTGGCGCGCGGCCCATGTTCGCCCCGTGGGCGAAGCCGCCAGCAGGAAATAGCCCAGCGCCGCGGCCAACCCCAGCGCGGTCGTGGCCCAGGCCGCAATCCGCCAGCCGCGCGTCCAGCCGGCCAGGACCGCGGGCACCAGCGGCAGCAGCGCCACGAAGCCGGGCAGGGTCCAGTGGAAACTCACCCGGCGGCGATCGGTGAAAAAGCCCAGCGCCAGGAAGGCGAACACCAGCAGCACCCCGCACAGCGCCAGCCAACGCGCCTGTGGGCGCGTGTCGCGCAAACCGCGCCCGCCCGCCAGCGCCAAAGCGACCAGCAGCAGCGGAGTTGCCGGCAGCAATTGCATCAGGCCCAGCGCGATGCCGTGCCATCCGAACGACCACGGGTGGCGATCGACCAATTGGAAGCGCAGCCCGGCCTCGGCGTTGTCGACATTCCACAGCAGCAGCGGCAGCCAGGCCAGCGCACCCGATGCAATGGCGAGCCACAACCCGGGCCTGCGCAACGCCGCCCTGCCCTCGCGCAGCAGCAGCAGCGCCACCAAGCCAGCCACGATCACCGCCGCGAAGCGATAGTGGGTCAGCCCGCCGATCACCAGCCCCAGCGCCAGTTCGGAGATCGCCATCGCATCCACCCGCCCCAGCGCGCGCAGCCCGGCATCCAGGCACAGCACGCTGGCCAGCAGCAGCGGCACGTCCGGCAGGGCCAGCACGCCGAGCGTCCCCGCCAACGGCAGCAGCAGGCACAGCAGACCGGCCTGCCAGCCCGTCCTGGCATCGAATTCGCGCGCCGCCATCCGCACCACCAGCCACGGCAGCAGCGCCCCGATCAGCAGGAACGGCAGCCGCAGCGCCAGCACATCGTTGCCGCCCAGCGCAACGCCCAGGCGCGCCAGCCACGCGGTCAGGCCCGGCAGGTCGGAATAGGCCAGCGCAAGATGCCGGCCTTCCTGCCAGTAAAACGCCTCGTCGACGAACAGGGGCAACCGCGCGGCCAACGCCAGCTTCAGCGCGCACAGCGACAGCCACGCGACCAGAAACGCGGTGCGCGCATGGCGTGAGTGTTCCTCGACCCGCAACTCCATCGACATCGCTACACTCGAAGGCAACCTCGGGAATGGACGCGCGAACCCATGGCAAGCAGCACGGCGCCGGCAACGATGCTATCCGATGATTTGATGGATGCCCTGCGCAACGCGCTGGCGCAGGTCGATGCGCTGGTGCTGGGCAAGTCGCCGCAGGTCCGCATGGCCTTCGTCGCCCTGCTCGCGGACGGCCATCTGCTGATCGAGGACCTGCCGGGCCTGGGCAAGACCACGCTGGCGCGGGCAATGGCGGCCACTCTGGGGCTGGGGTTCGCGCGGGTGCAGTTCACCTCCGACCTGCTGCCCTCGGACATCCTCGGCGTGTCGGTGTACGAAGCCCAGACCCGCCGCTTCGAATTCCACCCCGGTCCGGTGTTCACCCACGTCCTGCTGGCCGACGAGATCAACCGCGCGCCGCCGCGCACCCAGAGCGCGCTGCTGGAAGCGATGGCCGAGCACCAGGTCAGCATCGACGGCCAGACCCGCGCCCTGCCGGAACCCTTCCTCGTCATCGCCACCCAGAACCCAACCGACCTCTCCGGCACCTATCCGCTGCCCGATTCCCAGCTCGACCGCTTCCTGCTGCGGCTCACCCTCGGCTATCCCGACGCACAGGCCGAGCGCGAACTGCTGGCAGGCGGCGACCGCCGCCCCCTGATCGCGCAGGCCCAGCCGGTGCTGGACGCGCCGCGCATCCTCGCGCTGCGGCAGGCCGCGCTGGGCGTGCACGCCAGCGAAGCGCTGCTGGATTACGTGCAGGCGCTGGTGGCGCGCAGCCGCAAGCAGCCGGGCGTGCGGGTCGGACTGTCGCCACGCGCCGGTCTCGCCCTGCTGCGCGCGGCGCGTGCGCGCGCCCTGCTGCTGGAACGCGACCACGTCCTGCCCGAAGACGTGCAGGCGCTGTTCCCGGCCATCGCCGAACATCGGCTGGTGGCCGAAGCCGACACCACCACGGCCCGACTCGCGCAGTCCATCCTGCACGCGGTGGCGGTGGACTGATGCCGCGCCGGCGGTCGGTTCCCGCGTCATGGCCATGATCGCCACGCTGCGCCAACGGTTCCTGCGATGGGCGCGGCCGCGGGCGCCGGAAAGCCTGCCGGCGCGGATCGACCGGCATCGGATCTACGTGCTGCCCACCGCCACCGGATTGTTCTTCGGCCTGCTGCTGGGAACCATGCTGGTCGGCGCGCTCAACTTCAACAATAACCCGGCCCTGTTGCTGGGCCTGCTGATCGCCGGCGCCGCACAGGCCAGTCTGATCGCCGCGCACCTGCAGCTGTCGGGCATCCGGATCACCGCGGCGTCCGCCGAGCCGGTCGCCGCCGGCGAAGCGCTGGCGCTGCGATTGGCGATGGAAGCCGGAGATGCGCGCAGCCGACGCGGACTGCGGATCGGCTGCGGGGAAACCGCCACCTGGACCACGCTGAACGCACGCGGCGGGGCGGTCGAGCTGCAATTGCCCACCACCCGCCG
>NZ_JAMQHN010000074.1 GCF_025993755.1 Thermomonas sp.
GCAAGCGTCCATAGACCAGCAGGCCGAAGGCGGCCAAGGCCAGAGCGAAATCGGTGCGTCCGTGGATGGCGCTCGTCCATACCGGGTCGTAGAGCGCGGACAGCAGGATGCCGACCACGCCTGCGTTGATACCCGCCATTGCAGCCTGGATGCCCTGGCGGTGGCGCAGCCGCTGCCAGAACGGCAGCGTGCCGATCAGCACGAGGAAGGCCGGCACGAAGATCACGACCAGCAGCACCAGTCCACCAAGCCAGCCGTGCAAGGGCCAGTCGGCCACAGTGCCGAGATAGGCCGCGAAGGTGAACAGCGGCCCCGGTACGGCCTGCGCCGCACCGTAACCGGCCAGGAAATCGGCATTGCCGACCGCGCCGGTCGAGCCGGTGACTGCTTGCAGCAGCGGCAACACAACATGGCCGCCACCGAACACCAGTGCGCCGGCGCGGAAGAAGCCGTCGATCAGCGCAGCCATCGTCGAGCCGCTGGTCGCCGCCCACAGCGGCAGACCAAGCAGCAACGCGGCTAGCAAGCCCAATGCCATCGCGCCTGTACGGCGCGACACCGCATATGAGGCCAGGTGCGCTGCCGGCAGCGGCGGCAGTTGCAGCCACCAGCGACCGATCAGGCCCGTCATGACGATGGCCGCGACTTGCACCCAGGCCGACGGCAGCAATAGTGTCAGCAACGCGGCCAGGATCGCTAGCGCGGCGCGGGGCCGGTCGGGGCACAGCGTTTTCGCCATGCCCCACACCGCTTGCGCCACCACGGCGACGGCAACCACTTTCAAGCCATGCACCCAGCCGGCTTCAGCGAGCGCGTGGTATTCGGAAATGCCGTAGGCGAACAGGATCAGTACGAGCGCCGAGGGCAACGTGAATCCGACCCAAGCCGCCAGTGCGCCCCACCCACCAGCACGGCCCAAGCCAAGCGCCATGCCGACCTGGCTGCTGGCCGGCCCCGGCAGGAACTGGCACAGCGCGACCAGATCGGCGTAGCTGCGATCGTCCAGCCAGCGGCGACGCTCGACGAACTCCGTGCGGAAGTAGCCCAAGTGCGCGATTGGCCCGCCGAAGGAGGTCAGCCCCAGCCGCAGAAAAACCAGAAAAACGCGCCAGGCGTTGTCGCGCTCTGCGGCTGGCTCTGGCATCAAATCGACTCCTGTTTCATGCGCTTGGACAACGCTTCGGCGCTTTCCTTGCGCTCGCTGTACCGATCCACCAGATACGGTGCCGCGTCGCGCGTGAGCAGCGTGAACTTCATCAGTTCTTCCATCACGTCCACAATGCGGTCGTAATAGGCCGAGAGCTTCATGCGCCCGGTTTCATCGAACTCCTGATATGCCTTGGCGACCGAAGACTGGTTCGGGATGGTCAGCATCCGCATCCAGCGACCCAGCACGCGCATCTGGTTGACCGCATTGAATGACTGCGAGCCGCCTGATACCTGCATCACTGCCAGCGTCTTGCCCTGGGTCGGGCGCACCGCTCCGGAAGACAGTGGAATCCAGTCGATCTGCGTCTTCATCAGGCCGGTCATCGCGCCGTGGCGCTCCGGCGAGCACCACACCATGCCTTCCGTCCATTGCGCCAGTTCGCGCAGTTCCTTGACCTTCGGATGATCGTCGCCGGCATCGTCCACCAGCGGCAGGCCCGACGGGTTGAAGAACCGTGTTTCGCCGCCGAGCGCACGCAGGATGCGCGCCGCTTCTTCGGCGGCAAGGCGGCTGTACGAGCGCTCACGCAGCGAACCGTAGAGCAGCAGGAAGCGCGGCGCGTGCGTGGCGCGTTCGGGTGTCAGGAGCCGTTCCTTGTCCGGCTGCTGGAACAGCGTGGCATCAAGGTTCGGCAGGCCGATACGAGTATCAGACACGCTGCCCCTTTGCATCCACTACCGCCTCGCCGTCTTCCTTGTTGAACGCGCCGCGCTGCGGATTCGGCAGAATGTCCAGCACGGTTTCCGAGGGGCGGCACAGCTTCGTGCCCAGAGGCGTGACCACGATGGGCCGGTTCATCAGGATCGGATGTTGCCCGATGGCATCGAGCAACTGATCATCCGTCCATTTCGGGTCGGCCAAGCCCAACTCCGCATAGGGCGTGCCTTTCTCGCGCAGCACCTCGCGCGCGCTCAGGCCCGCGTCCGCCAACAGCTTGACCAGCGTTTCACGCGTCGGTGGCGTCTTCAGGTACTCAATGACCGTGGGTTCCTCGCCGCTGTTGCGAATGAGGGCCAGCACATTGCGCGAGGTGCCGCAGTTCGGGTTGTGATAGATCGTGATGTTGCTCATGGGTTTCTCTCAGTTCGTTGCGTGGCCGCGCTCGTACCAGCCGCGCGAGCGGTTGACCACGCGCACCACCAGCAGCATCACCGGCACCTCGATCAGCACACCCACCACGGTGGCCAGCGCCGCGCCGGAATGGAAACCGAACAGGCTGATGGCCGCGGCCACGGCCAGCTCGAAGAAGTTGCTCGCGCCGATCAGGGCCGACGGGCCGGCGACGCAGTGTTGCTCGCCTGTCTTGCGGTTGAGCCAATAGGCCAAGCCGGAATTGAAGAACACCTGGATCAGGATCGGCACCGCCAGCATGGCGATGACCAGCGGCTGTTGCAGGATGGCCTGACCCTGGAAGGCGAACAGCAGCACCAGCGTCAGCAGCAGCGCGGCGATGGACAGCGGGCCGATGCGTTCAAGGGCGCGGTCAAATGCGGCCTGGCCCCGGCGCAGCAGCGCCCGCCGCCAGAGCTGCGCGACGATGACCGGGATAACGATGTAGAGCGCCACCGATATCAGCAGCGTGTCCCACGGCACGCTGATGGCCGACAAGCCCAGCAGCAGGCCGACGATGGGCGCGAAGGCGAACACCATGATGGTGTCGTTCAGCGCCAC
>NZ_JAMQHN010000075.1 GCF_025993755.1 Thermomonas sp.
GAGGCCATGGGCAGGCAAGACGCCGCGACGGGGCTTCCAAGCGTTAGCAGCCCGCCAGCTCCGCCGCCTCCAGCGTGTTCTGCATCAAGGTCGCCACGGTCATCGGCCCCACCCCGCCCGGGACCGGCGTGATCCAGCTGGCGCGCTGCGCGGCGGCCTCGAAGCCGACGTCGCCGACCAGCCGGCCGTCGTCGAGGCGGTTGATGCCGACGTCGATCACCACTGCGCCCTCCTTCACCCACTCGCCCGGGATCAGCCCGGGCTTGCCGGCGGCCACCACCAGGATGTCGGCCTCGCCGACGTGCCGACGCAGGACATCCGAAGGCGTGAACTTGTGGCAACTGGTGACGGTGCAGCCGGCGATCAGCAGCTCCAGCGCCATTGGCCGGCCGACGTGGTTGGAGACTCCGACGATCGTCGCGCTCTGCCCGCGCACCGGGCGGTCGGTCCACGCCAGCAGCGTGGTGATGCCGCGCGGCGTGCACGGGCGCAGGCCAAATTGGCGCAGCGCCAGGTGGCCGACATTCTGCGGATGGAAGCCGTCCACGTCCTTGTTGGGATGGATGCGCTCGATCAGCGCACTGGCGTCGCTGATGCCCGGCAACGGAAGTTGCACGAGGATGCCGTGGATCTTCGGGTCGGCGTTGAGGCGGTCGATCAGGGCCAGCAGTTCGGCCTCGGTCGTGCCTTCGGGCAGATCGAAGTCGAACGCCTCGATGCCGACCCGTTTCGCCGCATGGCGTTTGTTGCGGACGTAGACCGCCGAGGCCGGGTCGCCGCCAACCAGCACCACCGCGAGCCCCGGGCGCGACTTGCCTGCCGCCAGTCTGGCATCCACACGGGCTTTCAAACTGTCCAGCAGTTCGCCGGCAATACGCTTTCCATCGAGGATTCTGGCGGTCATCCGGCACGCGGGGGCTGCTGGTCAGCCACCATTATCGCGCAGCCGCCCGCTGGTTTGCGAACTGGCTTCGCGGGGCGGTGACGGCCGCCGAAAAGCGGTGTAGGTTATCGGCGCAGGATCTGCGCGGGCCGGGGCCGAATCCGCGCAGGGCAACCGTCCGGTTGTCCGCTTCCAGTCTTCGGCCGACAGCTGCTGACAGTCCGAGGTGCGTATGGCGATCCAGGGACTCTGTCCGAAGTGCGGCAAGCGGGTATTGCACGTCAACGTGGAAAACGTGGTTGGCGTCGTCGAAGGCTCCAGCAAGGCGCGCTGCCTGTGCTTCACCTGCATCCATTGCAACACCGTGCTGGGCGTCCAGATCGACCAGCGCTCCAAACCAAGGTCGCGCAGCGCCCAGGCGGCGCCCCCTGCGGCCTGATTCGTTCAGTCCGAACCCTGGATCGGTTCCGCGGTTTCCGGATCGGCCGGCGGCTGCAGGGTTCCCGGCGCCGGGCAGCGCGGAATGCCGGATCCCAGCACGCAGTTCACGCAGCAGCGCGGTTGCGCTGGCTCCTGCCCTTGTGGCGCGTTGAAGCGCGGCGTCACCGGGCCAAGCCTCGCCAGTTCGTCCTGGGGTTTGAGCTTGAGCACGACCGCCCAATCCTGGCGATTGAAGCTGCACACGGCCACCTGGTCCGGCGAACAGGCGACGTTTCCCGATTCGCGCTGCGGCAGGCCCCAAGCCTGGCCGCTGGCATTGATGTCGAGCACCCGCAGGGTGACCGCCTGCTGCACATTGCCGCCCACCGTGTAGGCGTGGCCGTCGTCGGTGCCGACCACGAAGTCGCAGTGCATTGGCAAGCCCGCCGCGCCGCCGCGGTCGATCAATGCCGTCAGGCCGTCGAAACCGTAGATTCGGCCGGCGCGGACATAGCAAAGCAGATCACCCTGGGCGAGTTTCACCGTCCTCGGGTCGGCATAGCCGTAGGGGCTGCTTCCGGGATTGGATCGGGCCGCACGCACGTAGTCGTAATGGCTGGCCGACAGGGTGAAACCGGGAATGCCTGCGCGCTGTGCGACCCAGCTGATGAAGGCCGCGGACCACGGGGTGTCGATCACGAAGCCGCGGCAACTCGGTCCCGCGTAGGAGGGATTGCCGGACGCATAGCTGCAGTCGCTTGCGCCCGGGCGCTGGGCAACCGAACGCAGCAGTCCGCTGGATTGCCAGTAGAACGCCACCCGCCGCCAAGGCGAGGAGCCGTCGGCCAGCCCGCTGTTTTCCGCCTCATAGACGGTGGCGCTGGCCAGGCGGCCTTCGCTGTCGAAGAAAGGACGGTTCCAACGCAGGTTCTCGTCGCAGGCAAACGCACCGATGCGGGTGGCCACCATCGGATCGGACTGGCGCTGCGCAAGTTCCGGGCAAGGATCGCCGGCCCAGGCCGAACCGGCCATCAGCAGCATGCACAGGGCAAACAGGTGACGCAGGCAACGGTGACGGTACATCAGCGGCAACTCCCTTTGATCGATTGGATGCCGATCCTTCCGGGCGCGTCGCATCGGCCAGATGCCGTGGCTTGCCCGAATCCAACCATTGGCTCCCTTACAGGAAAGCGCAATCGGCGGCGCAAACCGGACACCGGGGGTCGGGCGCGATGCGCAGCTCGTGGAAACGCATCGACCGCGCATCGAATTGCAGCAGCCGCCCGGCCAGCGATTCGCCCAGCCCAAGCACCAGTTTGACGGTCTCGGTGGCCTGCAGCATCCCGATCACGCCCGGAAGCACGCCCAGCACCCCGGCCTCCGAGCAACTGGGCACCGCGCCCGCTGGCGGGGGCTGCGGATACACGCAGCGATAGCACGGCGCCTGCCCACGCCGGCGGCCGGCGTCGAACACCGACACCTGCCCTTCGAAGCGCTGCACCGCGCCATACACCAGTGGCTTGCCCAGCCGCACGCATGCATCGTTGAGCAGGTAGCGGGTCGGGAAGTTGTCGCTGCCGTCCAGCACCACGTCGATGCCGTCGAGCAGGCGTTCGACGTTGCCGGCATCGAGTCGTTCGTCAATGGCTTCGATCCGGGTGCGCGGATTGAGCGCAGCGACGGCCGCCGCCGCGGAATCGACCTTGGGCCAGCCGATGCGGCCATCGGCGTGCAGGATCTGCCGCTGCAGGTTGCTGCGATCGACCACGTCGGCATCCACCAGCCGCAGATTGCCGATGCCGGCGGCGGCCAGATACAGCGCGGCGGGCGACCCCAGCCCGCCGGCGCCGACGATCAGCACGCGGGCGCGTTCCAGCCGTAGCTGCCCTTCCAGCCCCACGTCCGGCAGGCGGATCTGGCGCGCATAGCGTTCGCTGAAATCCGCGTCGATGTCGGGCGTGCGCATCGGCAGGCCATCGGCGCGCCACGCCTCGGTGCCGCCGCTGACCGAGAGGGCCTTGGCGTAGCCGAGATCGCGCAACGCCTGCACGCATTGCTGCGAACGTACACCCGCCTCGCACAGCAGCATGACCGTCGCATCGCGGTCCGGGATATGGCGAGCCGGATCGCGCAGCAGATCCTCGCGGACTACCCCGAGCGCGCCGTCGGCCATTCCCAGCGCACGCTCGTTGTCGCTGCGCACGTCGATCAACAGCACGCCGGCCAGCTGGCGCTTGCGGGCCTCGGCTGGACGGATTCCGGAGGCGGTCTCGGCGGAGGTCATGCCGATAGTATGAAGCCGCGCGCTTCAGGGTTCCCCATCGGGGTCCGGAATGCAGCCGGCGGCAGCCAGCGCCTCCGGCGTATTGAGATTGCCGAACCGCGCCCGATCCATGCGCACCACCGGCATCCGCATCGCGCTTTGCAGGCCGCGCACCGCGTGCCGGCCGGCAGCGATCGCATCCGCGACGGCCTCGCGCAGCGCCTGCGTGCGGTACAGCGCGAACAGCGGCTGCAGACCGTCCGCATCCTGCGCGACCGCGCCCTTCCCACCTGCGGCCGTCAGCGCTTCAAGCAGGGCAGCGTCGCTGTCCAGCGCGTCCACCGGCAGCGTGAGCAGCCAGGGCGTTTCGCATCCGGCGGCCAGCGCTTCCAGACCGGCGATCGGCCCGATGCCGGGATGCCGGTCAGGCAGCGCCTGCAACCCCAGCGCCGCGTAGCGCTCCAGCGAGCGGTTGGCGCTGACCAGCACGGTTCCGCAGTGGTCGGCGAAACGTTCGATCAGTCGCAGTATCTGCGGCTGGCCGTTGCAGCGCAGCCAGGCCTTGTCCAGCCCGCCCAGGCGGCTGGCGCGGCCACCGGCCAGCAGGCCCAGGGTGACGGTTTCTGCCACAAGGCTCATTCGCTGCGTTTGCGATGACGTATCAGTCGCCGGCGATGCTCGATCTGGCGCTCGGTCGGCGCGTTGTAGCGACCGGCGTAAGGATTGCTGTTTTCCCTGAGCACCAGCCGTACCGGCGTACCGACCAGCCTGAAGCGCTTGCGGAAGAAGTTTTCCAGATAGCGCAGGTACGACTGCGGGAGCGATTTCAGGCGGGTGCCGTGGATCACGAAGGTGGGCGGGCTGTCGCCGCCGGGATGCGCAAAGCGCAGCTTGGGGGCGTGCCCGCGGACCATCGGCGGCGGATTGGCGGTGCTGGCCGCCTCGATAGCACGGGTCACTTCCGAGGTCGTGAACTGGCGCGTGCTCGAATGGTGGGCGCGGTGGATCGCCTTGAACAGCTCGCGCAGGCCGGACCCATGCAATGCCGAGATGTGCACGAGTTCGGCCCATTCCACGAACACCAGCTTGCGCGCCGCCATGGCGTCGGCCTGGCGCCGCTCGTAGTCGCTGCGGCCGTCCCATTTGTTGATCGCCACCACCAGCGCGCGACCGGCGTCGAGGATGGCGCCCAGCACGGTCGCATCCTGATCGGTGACACCTTCGCTGGCATCGAGCAGCAGCACCGCGACCTGGCACTGCTCGATCGCCTGCAGGGTCTTGAGCGCGGAGAACTTCTCGACCGCCTCCTCCACACGCGCACGGCGGCGCAGGCCGGCGGTGTCGATCAGGCGATACAGCCGGCCGTCGCGCTCGAGATCGACTGCGATCGAATCGCGGGTGGTGCCAGGAACTTCCGAGGCGATCATCCGCTCTTCGCCGAGGATTCGGTTCACCAGCGTCGATTTGCCCACGTTCGGACGACCGACGAAGGCGATCCGGATCCGCCTGGGATCGTCGTCCAGCGTTTCCGCGGTGCCCGCCTCGGGGAGCAGGGCAAGCGCCCGTGCAAGCAGCGAGTCGAGGCCGGTGCGGTGGGCGGAGGACACCGGCAGCACGCTGTCGAAACCGTAGCGTGCGAACTCGGCCAGGGCCGCCTGCACGTCGATGCCGTCGGTCTTGTTGACGATCAGGACGACCGGCTTTGACAGCGTGCGCAGCCACCTGGCCAGTTCATCGTCCAGGCCGGAGCGACCCTCGCGACCATCGACCACGAACAGGATCAGGTCGCATTCGGCGGCGGCGGCGCGCGCCTGGCGTGCGGTCACGCCGGAAAGCCCGGCGTCCTCGCCGGCGATGCCGCCGGTATCGACGAGGACGAATGGCCGGTCCTCGGCCAGCCGGCAAACGCCGTAGTTGCGGTCGCGCGTGACGCCGGGCTGGTCGTGCACCAGCGCGTCGCGCGAGCGGGTCAGCGCGTTGAACAGGGTCGATTTGCCCACGTTGGGCCGCCCGACCAGGGCCACCAGCGGGAGCATGTGCCTAGCCTCCCCGGCCGCGCTGTGCGTCCGGCTGCAGCCGCGGCCGGCACGCGCGGTTCATTGCAGCGCGAACGCCGCCAGCTTGCCGTCGCTGCTCTGGATCACGACGATGTCGTTGGCGACCACCGGCTTGCCGCTGATCGCGGAGCCGAGGTTGCTGCGCGCGGCGAAGGCGCCGTCGCTCAGGCGGATCCAGTGGATCACGCCTTCGAAGTCGCCGACCACGGCGTAATCGCCCTGCACCGTCGGCGCCGTCACCCGCCGGTTGAGCAATCCGGTCTGCTGCCACAGGCTGCCGCCGGTGTTCCTGTCGAGGCCGTTCACGTAGCTCTTCGGGTCGGTGACGACGACTGCGGAGTTGCTCACGCCCAGACCGCGCGCACCGCCGTGCTCGCTGTCCCACATGATCTGCCCGCTGGGTCCGTTGATGGCGACGGTGTGGTTCTTGAAGCTGGTGGCGTAAAGGGTGGTGCCATCCAGCACCGGCTCGCCATCGACGTCGGCCATGCGCTCCAGTTCGGTGCGGCCATCGGGCTCGGCCACCGGCGTGGACCACAGCACGTTGCCGTCGCTGGCGCGTAATGCAACCAGCTTGCCGCCGTCGGTGCCGAAGAACACGAGGCCCGGGCCCATGGTCAGGCTGCCGTTGCCGCGCACGGTCAGAGGCGGCAGGTCGCTCTCGTAGAACCAGCGGCGCTCGCCACTGGTCTCGTCGAAGGCCGTGACGCGGCCATCGTTGGAATGGACGAAGACCATGCCGGCGCCGATCACCGGCGCGGACAGGATTTCGTTGCCGACCTTGGCGGTCCACTTCTCCTGCCCGGTCGAGGCGTCGAGCGCGATCACGTCGCCCTGCAGCCCGCCCACGACCACGAGGCCATCGCCCGCACCCGGCCCCCCGGTCAGCTTGAGATCGGAGGCGTAGGACCACAATTCGCGTCCGCTGGACAATTCGTAGGCGTGCACGCCGCCCGTGACCGCCGCAGCGTAAACCGTACCGTTCTCGATCACCGGATGCTGGCCCATGCCGAGGTATTTCTCGCCGGTGCCGACGTTGGCCGTCCACAGGCGATTGACGGTGACGCTGGGAGTGATGCTTTCCAGTTTTACCGGTACCCCGGTCTCGTCCTTGGTGCGGCCACCGAACAGGTTCTTGACCGAGGTGCAGCCGGAAAGAACGGCCACGGCGAGGGCGGTGGCGACAACGAGGCGGAACGTGTGGCGTCGGGCCGGCTTCATCAGCTGTTGTCCTCGGAATGCGGCGGCGTGCCGCCGGCTTCGATCAGTTTCAGGGTAATCAGGCGGTGCTGCGGGTCGCCAACGTCCACCAGGGCGAGCGCGCGCTTGTAGGATTCCCGCGCAGCGGCCAGGTCGCCCTTGGCGAACTGCGCATCGCCACGGGCATCGAGCATGGCCGGATCGCGATCGTCCTTGAGCAGCGCCAGCGCGTCGTCGGTTTTTTGCGCATCGATCAGCAGCCGCGCCAGGCGCTCCTGCAGCACGGGTGCAAGATTCGGGTCGACGGTTTTCACGCCGCGCAGCGCGGCAATCGCCTCGTCACGCTTGTTGGCTTCGACCAGGGCCTTCGCGGTTTCCAGCGCGGCCAGGGTCGCCAGAGTGGTGTTGTGCTGGTCGAGATCGGCGATCAGGGCCTTGCCGTTGTCGGCCGGGATCCGGCCCTGTGCAAGCGCATCCATCGCCTGGGAATAGCGCGAGCTGACTTCCATCCGCTGCTGCAACTGGCGTCCTTGCCACCACTGCCAGCCGTAGATCACGCCCAAGCCGAGCACGATGCCGGCGATGATGCCGATGCCATTGTTGCGGAGCCAGTTGCGAACGCGTTCGCTTTGTTCGTGCTCGTCGACGAGCAAATCGTCAATTGCCATGTTGCCTCTCGCCCGCCGTCCAAGGTGGGTGGTTGGTCGTGATCAGGAACGATCGTGGCCCGCCGGGGCCGTCAGTCCGTGGCCACCAATGAGCCGTCGGAGGATACCGCAAAGCGGGCCACGCCCGCCTGCCTGGCGAACTCCACGGGGTGGCCACCATTCACCAATTCCACGTTGGCGACGTCGCCAATGGTCAGGTTGCGCACCAACCCCGGCAGGAAATGGCGTTCGCTCCCACCCGGTAGCAGGGCCTTCTCGAGCACCCGTCCATCGTTGCCGACGACCTCGATCCAGGACTCCCCGTGCGTGCGCAGCACGATGCCGGGAGGCGCGGGTGCAGCAGCCGGCGCTTCCGCGGCCGCGACCGGCGCCAGCGAAGCCACCAAGGTGCGCGGTGGCGCCGGCTGTGCAGCACCGTCGACCGGCGACGTCACCGGCGCGTCGAGTGCGGCCACGCCTTCGCTGCCCGCACCCAGATGCTGGCGGGTCGCCACCCATGCCGGGATCGCCAGCGACAGCGTCAGTACGATGTAAACCAGACGACGTCCGATCTGTTCGGCCCACCATTGCAGCTTGGGGGTATGGGTCCGGCTGACCAGCCTGGTGGGCTCGACCGGGCCAACGTCGAGCGCATCCATCATTGGCGCCGTGGTCAGGCCCAGGAATCGCGAATAGCTGCGCACCTGTCCGCGCACGAACACCGGCGCGCCAAGACGAGACCAGTCCTCGGCTTCCAGCGAGCGCACCACCCGGGTGGTCATGCGCAACCGGAGCGCCACGTCCTCGACGCTCAACCCCGCCGCCTCTCGCGCTGCCCGCAAACGCTGGCCGCAGCCGGCAAGGGCGACATGATCCGGGTTCAGGTTCGGAGGGGCGGTCATTGCGTCGGTGGAACAGGAGGGGTGCCGGGGGAGAGCGCCTGCAAACGGGAAAGATAGCGCGAAGCGGCCGCGTTGTCGCCCAGTTTCTGTTCCGTGTCCGCGGCAAGACGCAATCCAGCCGGATCCGTGGGGGCCAGGGCCAGCCAGCGCTCCGTGAATGCGCGGGCGTCCATGTAGTTCCCGCGCGCGAATTCCAGCCGGGCCATGCCGGACAGCGCCAGCAATGCCTTCGGGTCCATGCCCAGCGCCGCACGCCAATAGCGCTCGGCGCGATCAGCCTGCCCGGCCGCCTGCGCGCATTCCCCTGCGTTGGACAGCGAAGCCACCGGGGTCGTGTAGGCCGGATTGCCGAGCGCGCGCTCGAACCAGGCCAGCGAATCGGCGGGGCGTCCGTTCGCGCACAGCCACTTGCCGTAGTTGTTGGCATAGGGAGCGCCATTGGGCGCGGCGACGGTTGCCGCCTCGTAATACTTGCCGGCAAGGGCACTTTGGCCGCGCGCGTCGGCGATCATCCCGAGCAGGGTGTTGGCATCGGCGGCTGCGCGCGGAATGCGCAGCGCCTGCTGCAGCAGGCGCTCGGCCTGGTCGTATTCGCCGCGCTGGAAATAGTCGGTGGCCGAGGCCATCAGCTGGTAGGCATCGCCGGCTTTTCGGCTGTGCCGGCCCGACACGTCATAGGTCGGCGCCACCTGTGTGGTGCTTCGTATATGCGCGCTGGGACGGATGATCGTCAGCCGCTCCAGCTGGCTGCAGCCGCCAAGCAAGCCGCAGGCCAGCACCGCGATCACGAACGCGCTATGCCGCACCGTGCACCCCCAGTCGCTGTTGTTGCTGTTTGCGGATCTTGGCCGATCGCGGCGTGCGGTCGACGAACTTGCCCTTGAGCTGGCCGCAGGCGGCGTCGATGTCGTCGCCGCGGGTGCGCCGCACCGGCGCGATCATGCCGGCGTTGTTGAGCAGCTTCTGGAACCCGCGGATGGCCTCGTCCGTGGGCCGCTTGAACTGCGTGCCCGGGAACGGGTTGAACGGGATCAGGTTGATCTTGGCCGCGCCCTTCATCTGCACCCGGCGGTCGAAGTCCTGCAGCAGCTTGACCAGCGCGCGGGCGTGCTCGGGCTGGTCGTTCACGCCGTCCATCAGGGTGTATTCGAAGGTGACCGATTCGCCCTTCTTGCGCAGCGCGTAGCGCACGCAGGCGTCGATCAGGGTCGGCAGCGGGTACTTGCGGTTGATCGGCATGATCTGGCTGCGCAACTCGTCGAACGGCGCGTGCAGCGACACCGCCAGCGACACGTCGCTTTCCAGCGCCAGGCGGTCGATCTGCGGCACCATCCCGGCGGTCGAGAGCGTCACGCGCTTGTTGGCGAGGCCGTAGCCGAGGTCGTCGCGCATGATGCTCATCGCGCGCACCACGTTGTCGAAGTTCGCCAGCGGCTCGCCCATGCCCATCATCACCACGTTGGTGAGCTTGCGCTGCTGGTGCGGCACGTTGCCCAGCGCGCGCGCGGCGATCCACACTTGGCCGATGATCTCGGCGGTGGACAGGTTGCGGTTGAAGCCCATCGCGCCGGTGGAGCAGAACGCGCAGTTCAGCGCGCAGCCGACCTGCGAGGACACGCACAGCGTGCCGCGCCCCTTGTCGGGGATGTAGACGGTCTCGATGGCGTTCTTCGCATCCATGCCGAGCAACCACTTGCGGGTGTCATCGGCGGACTGCTTTTCGAAGACGACCTGCGGCGCGTGCACCACCGCGCGTTCTTCCAGCTTGCCGCGCAGCGGCTTGGACAGATCGGTCATCTGGCCGAAATCGGTGACGTAGCGGTGGTGGATCCACTTCATCACCTGGTGGGCGCGGAAGGGTTTCTCGCCCAGCTGCTCCTCGAAGAAGCGCTCGAGGCGGGCGCGGTCGAAGTCGAAGATGTTGGTTCTGTCGGTCGTGTCCGTGCGCGCGCCCTCGCCCGCTGCGGCAGGCAGGCTGACGAGGGCGGGCGCGTCGCTCACGGCCGGATCAGCGGGCGTAGACGTCGGTGGCCGGGAAGAAGTAGGCGATCTCGATCGCCGCGTTCTCCAGCGAGTCCGAACCGTGCACCGCGTTGGCGTCGATGCTGTCGGCGAAGTCGGCGCGGATGGTGCCGGCGGCGGCGTCCTTCGGGTTGGTGGCTCCCATCAGCTCGCGGTTCTTCAGCACCGCGCCCTCGCCTTCCAGCACCTGGATCATCACCGGGCCGGAACTCATGAAATTGACCAGTGCGGAGAAGAACGGGCGCTCGCGGTGGACGGCGTAGAAACCCTCGGCCTCCTGCCTGGACAGGTGCTTCATCCTGGCGGCCACGACCTTCAGGCCGGCTTTTTCGAAACGGGAATAGATTTCGCCGATGACGTTCTTGGCAACGGCATCGGGCTTGACGATCGACAGGGTGCGCTCCAGCGCCATGGATTTTCTCCGGTTGATGGGCGTCCATGCCGGAACACCCGAGGATAACAGAAAAACCCGCGTTCTGACGCGGGTTTGGCAAACATGCCTGCGGGCAATTCTAATGGATTTTTCGACCCAAACCCAGATGTCCCGCATGCCTCAAGGCGCGAAACAGGCTGGCGGGGGCGCTTTCAGTCGGGCAGCGCCCGGCGGATGGCTTCGGCCTCGTCGAAGCGTTCCAGCAGGATATCGACCAGCCGCGGCTCGAACTTGACGCCACGCTGTTCGGTGAGCAATTCGACGATCCGGTCCGGCATCCACGCTTCCTTGTAGCAGCGCCGGCTGCCCAGCGCGTCGAACACGTCGGCCAGCGCGGTGATTCGTCCGCTCAAAGGGATGTCCTCGCCCTTCAGCCCGCGCGGATAACCGCTGCCGTCCCAGTTTTCGTGGTGGGTGCGGGCGATTTCCGCCGCCAGCTGGATCATCGGCAGTTGCGATTGCTCCAGCAGTTGCGCGCCGACTTCGGCGTGCGTATGCATGATTTCCATTTCTTCCGGGGTGAATCGCCCCGGCTTGTTGAGGATCTGGTCGGGGATCGCGATCTTGCCAACATCGTGCAGCGGCGCGGCAAGCCTGAGGGCGTCGGCTGTCTGCGCGTCAAGACCGATTTCCGTTGCCAGCATGTGGGCGAGCAGCCCGACGCGTTTGACATGGTTCGCGGTCTCGTGCGATCGCGATTCGACCGCTCCAGCCAGGAGCAGGATCATTTCCAGCTGCGCTTCCAGCAGGTCCCGGTGCAGGTGCAGGTTCTCGAAGGCGATTCCGACATTCGTGCAGAACACCTTGATCAGGTGCAGCTCCATCTCGGTCATCTGCGGCGCACCGGCGACGATCAGCAGGTTCTCGGAATCGCGCGAATCGGTGAAGTACAGGACGTAGTGATCCTCCCTGAAAACATGCGCCTTGTCGGCGCAAGCCGTGCGAAAGCTGTCCAGCATGGCCTCGGGCAGGCTGCGCTCGATGGTATCGCTGACGTGCGGCTCGAACGCCCCGGTAGCCGCAGTCACCAGGACAGGCCCCGCATCCACGTGGTTGGCGCGCGGGATCGAGCAGTACAGGGCGCCTTCCTGCAAACCGGTCAGCGTCGCCAGCTGCGCCAGGACCGCCGAGGCGAATTCGTGGCTGTGCTGGCGCGAATGGATCTGCGCGGAGGCTTCCACCACCCGCTCCAGGCCGCGCCGCGCCGCGTCGATCATGGCGATGTCGCGGTAGCCGCGCAGCGCCACGAACACGGTGGTTTCGAGCTTGTTCGACGTGAGTTCGGTCTTTTCCTTGTAGTCGTTGATGTCGTAGGTGCGGATCACCTCGCGCTCGGGCGCCTGTCCCGGGTTGCCGGTGCGCAGGATGATGCGCACCAGGCGGTTGCCCAGCTGGTCGCGGACGTGGCGGACCAGGTCGAGACCGGCGTGGTCGCTCTCCATCACCACGTCCACGATCATCAGCGCGATGCCCTTTTCCCTGGCGAGTATTTCACGCGCTTCCTGCGCGGATGCCGCATCGACGATTTCCACGTCACGACCGTCGAACTGCATGTCTTCGAGCACGATGCGGGTGATTTCACGCACCCCGGGTTCGTCATCGACGACAAGGATTTTCCAGGGCGCGTGTGCGGACATCGAGTTCCCCCGTGAAGGCGATACGACTGCTCAGCCTTCCGTATGCACCGAAGCCGCGTCCGGCGCAAGGGGCAGGCGGATGACGAAACGGGTGCCGCCAGCAGGCCGGCTTGCACAGGCGATGCTGCCGCCCAGCAACTGGGTGACGAGGTTGTAGACCAGATGCAGCCCCAGGCCGGTACCACCGTGGCCGCGCTTGGTGGTGAAAAACGGCTCGAAGACGTGCTGGCGAACCGCCTCCGGCATTCCCGCCCCATCGTCGCTGACGGTCACTTCGACTTTTCCGTCTTCCTGCTTGCAGGCGATCCGGATGATGCCGGCCTGTCCTTCGTCGAAAGCGTGCAGCAAGGCATTGAGGACGATGTTGGAAACGATCTGGTACAACGCGCCTGGCAGCGTTTCGAACGCGAGATCCGGCGGGCACTCGACCTCCACGCGATGGCAGGTGGCTTTGATGCGCGGATGCAGCGATGCCAGCACGTCGTCGAGAAATTCCCGCATTTCGACCAGCCGCCACACCTCGTTCGTCTGATCCACCGCGACCTGCTTGAAGCTGCGTACCAGCTGCGCGGCCTTGCCGAGGTTGTTGAGGATCAGATCGACGCAGCGGCGCGCCTTGGCCACGGATCGCGCCAGCTCCGGAAGATCCGCGATCTCCTCCGACCGTTCGATGCCCTTGAATATCTCGTCAAGGTGCGAGGCGGAGGTGACGCCGATGCCCAGGGGCGTGTTGATCTCGTGGGCGACGCCGGCCACCAGCCGCCCCAGCGAGGCCATTTTTTCGTTTTCGATCAGGTCCGACTGGGTTCGCTTCAATTCTTCAAGCTGATCACGAAGCTGGGCGTAGGCACGATGCAACGAATCGGCAGCCTGCCTGCGCTGCAGGGCGATGGCGATGTTCTGGGCAACGAAGGCGAGCAGCTTCTGCTCCGCCAGGCCATAGCCGATTTCCTCGGAATAGCTCTGCACGGCCAGCACGCCGACGACGGCGCCATCCATTTCCAGCGGCACGCCCAGCCAGGTCCGGGCCGGCGCGCCGATCTGCACGATTTCTCCCGCCGCAATCAGCCGGTCGTGCGTCGTGCGGTCCATCAGCAGGGGCTTGCCGGTGCGCAGCACGTATTCGGTGGCGCCGTGACCCAACGCGGAGTGCGCGGCAAAATCTTCCGCCGCATCGTACTCGTCGACGGCGTAGGGGAATTCAAGCGCGGTTCCGTTGTCGGTCAACAGCGCGATGTAGAAGTTCCTTGCATAAAGCAGAAGGTTGATCTGCTCGTGCACGGCGGCATAGAACGCGTCCATGCCGATGCTGGCGTTGGTGAGTTCGGAAATGCGGTAGACCACGCGCTGGACCGCTTCCGCACGCTCCAGCCGACGCACCGCCCCCTTGAGGCGCTGCGTTTCCATGAGATTGGCCAGCCGGCTGGAAAGCAGTCCGGAGAGCTGGACGGCCTCCGGGTCGGACTTCAGCGTTGCCAGTTCCGCAGCCCCGATCCGCAGCTGCAGAACCGCTCGGCTGGACTCCGTCGAAACCATCGTCAATCCGTACAGACGTGGGCCACTGCCCTCGCCTCCGCTTTCACGCCCGCCTTCAAGGATGTGCCACGCCTGCTCGGCGCTGGCCCAGGCCCGTGCGCTCTGCGGCGAACAGTGCAACCGCCGCGGTTCGATTTCGCCGGTACGCAGCGTCCACCACAGCGCGGCACGCACACCCGGAAACCGCGGTTGCAGGTATTCCTCGGTGATCCTGGCGATTCGCGTGAAGCGGTCGGTGGCCAGCAACGCATGGGCGACGGCCATCGGACTCGACCGTTCCCGTGTTCCAGCCGTTTCGAGCCGATCGCTCATGCACGCCCCCTGCCCAACGCCGTTGGCCGGATGGATCGCCGTCTGCATCCCGTTGTACCGTCAGTTGCCGGGGCACGCAACCGGCCGCTCCGGGCTGGTGGGATGGCCGCTCGATGCCTGCTTGACCGTACGCAGCGGTACGGCTATTCTCAAACAAGCGTTTGATTCAGGCCCTCAGATGCACACCCACACGCGCAACTTCTCGACCAAGGATCGGATCCTGTATGCGGCGGAAGTGCTGTTCGCGCAGCAGGGTTTCGCCGCCACCTCGCTGCGACAGGTGACCGGGCGCGCCGACGTCAACATCGCGGCGGTCAACTACCACTTCGGCAGCAAGGAAAACCTCGTCAACGAGGTGTTCCGGCGTCGCATGGACACGATGAGCGAACAGCGCCTTGCCGCACTGGAAGCAGCCAGAAAGGACGCGCCAGGGCAGCTTGAACCGATCCTTGCCGCCTTCGTCGAACCGGCGCTGGCGATGGCGCAGGACCGCCACGGCGGCGCCGACTTCATCCGCGTGATCGCCCGCGCCTACGCCGAAAGCAACGCCAGCCTCCGCAAGTTCCTGTCCGACCGCTACGGCCACGTGCTGCGCGAGTTCGCCAAAGCGATTTCCGAATGCGCTCCCGGACTGGGCAAGGAAACCCTGTATTTCCGTCTGGACTTCCTTGCCGGTGCGCTCACCTACGCCATGGCGGATTTCGGATTGATCAAGCGCCCGACCGGGACGTCGGAGGCCAGCCATCGACAGCGCGCGGCCAATGCGCTCATCCGGTTTGCCGCCGCCGGCTTCCAAGCTGAAGATTGAATATCAAGGAGATATAGAACATGTTTGACAAACTACTTGTACGCCGCGCCGCGGTGCTCGGCGCCGGCGTGATGGGCGCGCAGATCGCCGCCCACCTGGCCAATGCCGGCATCGATACCGTGCTGTTCGATCTGGCCGCGAAGGAAGGCGACCCGAACGGGGTCGTGCTCAAGGCCATCGCCCACCTCGGCAAGCTCAGTCCCGCGCCGCTGGCCAGCAAGGCGCTGGCGGAGGCCATCACCCCGGCCAACTACGACTCCGGGCTGGATCTGCTGAAAGGCTGCGACCTGGTGATCGAGGCGATCGCCGAACGGATGGACTGGAAGCAGGACCTGTACCGCAAGATCGCTCCAGCGGTTGCGCCGCACGCGATTCTTGCCAGCAACACCTCGGGGCTGGGCATCAACGCGCTGGCATCGGTGCTGCCGGAGGAAATGCGCCACCGCTTCTGCGGCCTGCACTTCTTCAACCCGCCGCGCTACATGCATCTGGCCGAGCTGATTCCGGCCACGACCACCGATGCGGCCGTGCTTGAAAGGCTGGAAACCTTCCTGACCACCCAGCTCGGCAAGGGCGTGGTCCACGCCAAGGACACCCCGAACTTCATCGGCAACCGCATTGGCGTGTTCTCGATCCTGTCGGTGATCCAGCACACCCACGCCTTCGGGCTGGGCTTCGACGAGGTCGATGCCTTGACCGGCCCGCTGCTGGGGCGGCCGAAGTCGGCCACCTACCGCACCTCCGACGTGGTCGGCCTGGACACCATGGCCCACGTCATCAAGACCATGGGCGACACCCTGCAGGACGATCCCTGGCACCGCTATTTCAAGTCGCCCGCGTGGCTGGACGCGCTGATCGGCAAGGGCGCGCTGGGGCAGAAGGTCGGCGCCGGCATCTTCCGCAAGGTCGGCAAGGACATCCACGTCGTCGACTTGGCCACGCAGGACTACCGCCTGGCCGATCGCGCCGCGGCGCCGGAACTGGTCGAAATCCTGAAGCAGAAGGATCCGGCGGAAAAATTCCGCCAGCTGCGCGCGTCCAGCCATCCACAGGCGCAGTTCCTGTGGGCCTGCTTCCGCGACCTGTTCCACTACGCCGCCTTCCATCTGGCCGCGATCGCCGATACCGCCCGCGACGTCGATCAGGCGATCCGCTGGGGATACGGCTGGACGCAAGGCCCGTTCGAGACCTGGCAGTCCGCCGGCTGGCGGCAGACCGCACAGTGGATCAACGAGGACATCGCCGCCGGCAAGGCGATGAGCGACGCCGCCCTGCCCGACTGGGTGCTGGATGGCCGCGAGGGCGTGTATACGCCGGAAGGCAGCTTCAGCCCGAGCCGCAATGCCCTGCAGCCGCGCTCCGCCCTGCCCGTCTACAAGCGCCAGCGCTTCCCCGACCCGATGCTGGGCGAGCGCTTCGCGCCGGGCGAAACCGTGTTCGAGAACGACGGCCTGCGGATGTGGCACGACGGCGACGACATCGCCGTGGTCAGCTTCAAGACCAAGATGCACACCGTCTCCGACGCCGTCATCGAGGGCATGCAGGAAGCGGTCGGACGCGCCGAGCGCGACTTCGCCGGCCTCGTCGTCTGGCAGCCGAAGGAGCCGTTCTCGGCCGGCGCCGACCTCGCCGGCGCGCTGGGCGCGCTGCAGGCCGGCAAGATCGCCGAGTTCGAGGCGATGGTGGCCGGCTTTCAGGCCACCAGCCAGCGCATCAAGTATTCGCTGGTGCCGGTGGTCGCCGCCGTGCGCGGGCTGGCGCTGGGCGGCGGCTGCGAATTCCAGATGCACAGTGCCCGGACCGTGGCGCATCTGGAAAGCTACATCGGGCTGGTCGAGGCTGGCGTCGGCCTGCTGCCGGCCGGCGGCGGGCTGAAGGAATTCGCCGCGCGCGCCTCGGCGGCCGCAGGGCCCGGCGGCGACGTGTTCGCCGAACTGAAGAAGGTGTTCGAGACCGTGGCGATGGCCAAGGTCTCGACCTCGGCCCTGCACGCCAAGGAACTGGGCCTGATGCGTCCGGGCGACAAGGTCGTGTTCCACGCCCACGAACTGCTGCACATCGCCAAGGCCGAAGCGCGCGGTCTGGCCGAGGGCGGCTACCGCCCGCCGCTGCCCGCGCGGCGCATCCCGGTGGCCGGCGACGTCGGCATCGCCACCTTCAGGATGCTGCTGGTCAACATGCTCGAAGGGCGCTTCATCAGCCCCTACGACTACGAGATCGCCGAGCGCATCGCCACCATCCTGTGCGGCGGCAAGGTCGACCGCGGCGCCCTGGTGGACGAGGACTGGCTGCTCAAGCTCGAACGCCAGCACTTCGTCGAGCTGGCGCAGCAGGAAAAGACCCAGGCCCGCATCGCGCACATGCTCAAGACCGGCAAGCCGCTGAGGAACTGAACCGCCTTCAGGCGCCGCTCCCGCCTGGAGGCGCCGCCGCACGATCGCGCCCCGACGCACGGGGCGCAGAACCATCTTCCGGAGATTCCAGATGAGCAAGCAGATCCAGGACGCCTACATCGTCGCCGCCACCCGCACCCCGGTGGGCAAGGCGCCGCGCGGCGTGTTTCGCAATACCCGCCCCGACGACATGCTGGCCTTCGTCCTCAGGTCGGTGCTGGCGCAGGCGCCGGGCGTGGACGTCACGCGCATCGGCGACGTGATCGTCGGCTGCGCCATGCCCGAGGCCGAGCAAGGCATGAACGTGGCGCGCATCGGCCTGCTGCTGGCGGGCCTGCCCAATTCGATTCCCGGCCAGACCATCAACCGCTTCTGCTCGTCCGGCCTGCAGGCGGTGGCGCTGGCGGCCAACGAGATCCGCCTCGGTAATTCCAACCTGATGCTGGCCGGTGGCACCGAGTCGATGTCGATGGTGCCGATGATGGGCCACAAGGTCGCGATGGCGCCGTCGGTGTTCGACAACGACCACGTCAACATCGCCTACGGCATGGGCATCACCGCGGAAAAGGTCGCCGAGGAGTGGAAGGTGACCCGCGAGGCGCAGGATGCGTTCGCGCTGGCTTCGCACCAGAAAGCGCTGGCCGCGCAGGCGGCAGGCGAATTCCGCGACGAGATCACGCCCTATGACGTCGTCAGCCACCAGCCCGATCTCGGCGGCAACACCATCCGACTGAAACAGCTTCTGGTCGAGAACGACGAAGGCCCGCGCCCGGACACTTCACTGGAAGGCCTGGCCAAACTGCGCCCGGTGTTCCGCAACGGCCAGTTCGGCGGCACCGTCACCGCCGGCAACTCCTCGCAGATGAGCGACGGCGCCGGCGCGGTGCTGCTGGCCTCGGAACAGGCGATCAAGGACTACGGCCTGACCCCGCTCGCGCGCTTCGTCAGTTTCTCGGTAGCTGGCGTGCGCCCGGAAGTAATGGGCATCGGCCCGATCGCCGCGATCCCCAAGGCGCTGGCGCAGGCCGGGATGAGCCAGGACCAGCTCGACTGGATCGAACTCAACGAAGCCTTCGCCGCGCAATCGCTGGCAGTGATCCACGACTGCAAGCTCGACCCCACCAAGGTCAATCCGCTGGGCGGCGCGATCGCGCTGGGCCACCCGCTGGGCGCCACCGGCGCGGTGCGCACCGCGACGATCGTTCACGGCCTGCGCCGGCACAAGCTCAAGTACGGCATGGTGACCATGTGCATCGGCACCGGCATGGGCGCGGCGGGGATTTTCGAGGCGCTGTAGTCGTCGCGGGAAGCAACGCCGGCCGCCGCTGCAAGTGCCGACCTGAAGCGCCGACCTGAAGCGCCAAACGATCAGCCCTCGGAAACGCCCATTTCGTCCAGTGCGCGTTGCATCAGGTGGCGCACCGAGTCGTTGAGTTTTTCGTTGTCGAGCGCGAAGCGGATCGTCGCTTCGACCAGGCCAATGTGGGTGC
>NZ_JAMQHN010000076.1 GCF_025993755.1 Thermomonas sp.
AACGGAAAAGCGACTCTGACCCCCTTTCCTCCCTTTTTTCACCCAGCCCCGAGCAGCAGGCCGCCATTGACGCCATCCGCGCCGCGCGGGGCTTCGCGCCCTTCCTGCTCGACGGCGTCACCGGCAGCGGCAAGACCGAGGTCTATCTGCAGGCGATCGCCGATTGCCTTGCCCGCGGCAGGCAGGCGCTGGTGCTGGTGCCGGAGATCGGCCTGACGCCGCAGGCGTTGGCACGCTTCCGGGCGCGGCTGGGCGTGCCGGTGCACGCGCTGCATTCCGGGCTGAACGACGGCGAGCGCGCAGCGACGTGGATGGCGGCCAGCCGCGGGCAGGCGCGGGTGGTCGTCGGCACACGCTCGGCGGCATTCGTGCCGCTGCCCGAACCCGGGCTGATCGTGATCGACGAGGAACACGACGGCAGCTACAAGCAGTTCGACGGCATCCGCTACCAGGCGCGCGACTTCGCCATCGTCCGCGCCCGCGCGCTGGGGATACCCGTTGTGCTGGGCAGCGCCACGCCCTCGCTGGAATCGCTGCACAACGCGCGCAGCGGCCGCTACGCGCACCTGCGGCTGCGCCAGCGCGCCGGACAGGCCAGGCCGCCGGCCGTGCGCGTGCTCGACGTGCGCAAGCGCAAGCTCCACGCCGGATTGTCCGAGGAATCGCTGACGGCGATCCGCGCCGCGCTCACCGCCGGCGGGCAGGTGCTGGTGTTCCGGAATCGCCGCGGCTACGCGCCGGTGCTGCTGTGCCACGACTGCGGCTGGAGCGCGCACTGCCCGCGTTGCGGCACGCCGGAGCGGCCCACGGCGATGACCGTGCACGGCCACGGTCGACGCCTGCAATGCCACCACTGCGGCGCCCGCAAGCCGGCGCCGCCGGCCTGCCCCGACTGCGCCGGCCTCGCCCTGCAGCCGCAGGGCAACGGCACCGAGCGCATCGAGGAGGAACTGCGCGCGCGTTTCGACGACGTGCCGGTGCTGCGCATCGACCGCGGCAGCACCGGCCATCGCGATGCGCTGCAACAGCATCTCGACGCGCTGGGCAACCATCCGGGCATCCTGATCGGCACCCAGATGCTGGCCAAGGGCCACGATCTTCCGAACCTGACCCTGGTGGTCGTCGTCGGCATCGACGAAGGCCTGTTCTCGGCCGATTTCCGCAGCGGCGAGAAACTCGCGCAGCTGCTGGTCCAGGTCGCCGGACGGGCCGGCCGCGCCGACCGGCCCGGCACCGTGCTGCTGCAGACCCACCATCCCGAACACCTCCTGCTCACCACGCTGGTGCAGCGCGGCTACCACGGTTTCGCCGAGGACGAGCTGGCGCTGCGCGAGGCCGCCGGCTTTCCGCCGTTCGCGCACCTGGCTCTGCTGCGCGCCGAAGACAGGCACGCCGACCCGCCGCTGCGGTTCCTGCAGCAGGCGAAGGCCGGCCTGGAACCGGCGCAGGACGTGGAGATCCACGGCCCGCTGCCGGCGCCGATGCCGCGCCGCGCCGGCTACGTGCGCTCGCAGCTCCTGCTGTCTTCGCCGCGCCGCGCCGCGCTGCACGCGGCGCTGGCCGCGCTGATGCCGGCGCTGTACGCCCTGCCCGAGGCGCGCCGGCTGCGCTGGTCGCTGGACGTGGACCCGCAGGATTTGTACTGACCGCAAGGGGCGGAATCCCGCCTTCTCCGTGAAGCAGGCCAACGTCCATTGCGCGCGGATCCATCGCCGTAGATTCAATTCAAAATCCATTCGTATATTCTGTTTTGGTTTCATAAAAATGGCTTAATAACAGCAGATAACAAGTCATCCAACCTTGACAATTAATTCATTTATCTATTCAATCCAGCCATGCCAGAAACCCGCCTGCCCCGGCTGGAAGCTCTGCTCCGCCGCAACGGCCCGCAGACCGCTGCGGCCCTGGGCGCATCCCTGGGCGTGAGCCAGCCCACCGTCTCGCGCCTGCTGGCCAGCGCGGGCGAGCGCATCGTGCGGATCGGCAAGGCCCGCGCCAGCCGCTATGCGCTCGGTCGCGAGATCGGCCGGGCCGGCAGTCACTGGCCGCTGTATCGGATCCAGGAGGACGGCCAGCCGGAAGCGCTGGGCGAACTGCGCGCGCTGCACGGCGACGGCTTCCTGTTCGAACCCGCCCGTCCGCTGCCGGCGTTGCTGCACGGCACGTTCCGTGATGGCCTGTTTCCGGGCCTGCCGTGGTTCCTGGACGAGCAGCGCCCGCAGGGGTTTCTGGGACGCGCCTTCGTGCATCGCGTCGCCGCCGATATCGGCGCGCCCGACGACCTGTCGCGTTGGCGTGCGGACGATGTGGTGCTGGCTTTGCTGCGGCATGGCGAGGACGAACCCGGCGACCTGGTGCTGGGCGATTCCGCCCTGCGAAGCGCGCTGCAAGCGATGCTGTCGCCGGACGCGCTGGCACCGTCAGATCGCGCCGCCCTCTACCCGACACTGGCGGAGGAAGCGCTGGCCGGCGAGGACGTGGGCTCTTCCGCCGGCGGCGAGCAACCCAAGTTCACCGCGCTGCTGCATGACGACACCGGCAGCCATGCCGTCATCGTCAAGTTCAGCGAACGCGCCGGAACGCCTGCGGCGCAGCGCTGGGCCGATCTGCTGCGCTGCGAACACCTCGCCGGCAACATCATGCGCGCGCATGGCATCGCCGTCGCCGAAACCGAATTGCTGGAAGCCGATGGCCGCGTGTTCCTGCAATCGCTGCGCTTCGACCGCACGCCCGCCCTCGGGCGGCGCGGACTGGTGTCGCTGGCCGCGCTGGACGCGGCTTACTACGGGCAAGGCCGCATCGACTGGTGGGCGTTCGCGCCGCAGCTGCATCGCGATGGCTGGCTGGACGAACGCGACGCGCACACGCTGGCCGTGCTCGGCTGGTTCGGCGCCCTGATCGGCAACAGCGACATGCATCTGGGCAACGCCAGTCTGGTCTTGACCGATACCCGCCCGCTGGCGCTCGCGCCGAGCTACGACATGCTGCCGATGGAGTTGCGTCCGGCCTCGACGGGTGAAGTGGTGGCACGCCGCATCGAGGTTCCCGCACCGCTGCCGGCGCAGCGCCATGCGTGGAGCGCGGCCGCGCCGATGGCGCGTGATTTCTGGCGCTGCGTCGCCGCTGCGCCGGAAGTGTCTTCCGGCTTCCGCGACATTGCCGGCGAGCGGCTGCTGGCATTGGAAGCGGCGGCGGTCCGTTTCATGTAGATGCCGAGCTTGCTCGACATCGCCGCGAATCGGCGAGAATTCCCCCATCGCAACGTGAGCACGCCTTCCGTGACTTCCCAGCTCGACCGGCTCCGCCAACTTTCGACGATCGTCGCCGACACCGGCGACATCGAGGCCATCGCCCGCTTCGCGCCGATGGATGCCACCACCAATCCCTCGCTGCTGCTCAAGGCGGCGGGGCTTCCGGCCTATGCGCCGCACCTGCGCGCGGCGCTGGCCAACGCGTGTGGAGAAGACCGGCTGCAGGACGCCTGCGACCGTTTTGCCGTCGCCGTCGGCGGCGAAATCCTCAGGCTCATCCCGGGCCGGGTTTCGACCGAGGTCGATGCGCGCCTGAGTTTCGACACCGACGCCACCGTCGCCAGGGCACGCCGGCTGGCGGCGCTGTACGCCGAATCCGGCATCGGCACCGATCGCCTGCTGATCAAGATCGCCGCCACCTGGGAAGGCATCCGCGCCGCTGCGCTGCTGGAGCGCGAAGGCATCCATTGCAACCTCACCCTGCTGTTTTCGTTCGCGCAGGCGGTGGCCTGCGCCGAGGCCGGGGTCTTCCTGATCTCGCCTTTCGTCGGCCGCATCCTCGACTGGCATCTGGCGACCGGCGGCGAAAAACCCGCGACGCCGCAGGATGATCCCGGCGTCCGATCCGTCACCCGCATCTGGAACCACTACAAGCGCCACGGCTACGCCACCGTGGTCATGGGTGCCAGCTTCCGCAACACCGGGCAGGTGCTGGCGCTGGCCGGCTGCGACCGACTCACCATCGCGCCGGAGTTGCTGGACGCGCTGGCGCAGTCCGATGCGGAGGTGACGCCGGGTCTGGTGGACGATGGTGAGCGCCTTGACCCGCCTCATCCATTGGGCGAACCCGGCTTCCGCTGGCAGCACAACGAGGACGCGATGGCCACCGAGAAGCTGGCCGAAGGCATCCGCAAGTTCACCGTCGACCAGCGCAAGCTCGAAGCGCTGCTGGCCAAGGCGCTGGACTGAAGCGGCGATGGCGGCCCGCCACAAACCCATGTCGATCCGCAAAGCGGATCGCATGATCACGGGGCGTCTCCGTGCACGTTGAGACGCACGTCATGGCCACCCTGCTGCTGGTGTCCGACCTCGTCGGCATCTTCGTGTTCGCCCTCAGTGGCGGCGTTCTGGCGGTGCGCAAGCGGCTGGACCTGTTTGGCGTGCTGGTGCTGGCCTGCGCCACCGCGGTTTCCGGCGGGATCGTGCGCGACGTGCTGATCGGTGCGATCCCGCCGGCCTCGCTGCAGGACTGGCGCTATCTCGCCGTCGCCATGCTGGCGGGTCTGGTGACTTTCCGCTGGTGCGGCCTGATCGAACGCTTGCGTAATCCGGTGCAGTTGTTCGATGCCGCCGGCCTTGCGCTGTTCGCGGTGCTTGGCACCGGCAAGGCGCTCGACTTCGGGTTGTCGCCGTTTGCGGCGACGCTGCTGGGCATGGTCACCGGCATTGGCGGCGGCGTTGCCCGCGACCTGCTGGTGGCGCGCATCCCCGTGGTGCTGCAGGCCGAGCTGTACGCCGTCGCTGCGCTGGCCGGAGGCGGCGCCGTCGCGCTTTCGGATGCGCTCGGCCTGCACAGGGCGCCGGCCATGGCGGCCGGTGCGCTGCTGTGCTTCGGCTTGCGCTTCATGAGCATCCGCCGCGGCTGGCGGCTGCCGGTGGCGCGCCAGGGATGACCGCTGCCGCTTACGCCGCGAACAGCGCCTTCATCTTCTTCAGCGCATTGGCTTCGAGCTGGCGGATGCGTTCGGCGGAAACGCCGTAGTCGTCGGCCAGTTCCTGCAGCGTCACCTTGCTGCCATCGTCCAGCCAGCGGCGGCGGATGATGTCGCGCGAGCGATCGTCGAGACGGGCCAGGCCCTCGCGCAGCACTTCCAGCGCGTCGGCCTCGCCGCTGGCCGCGGCGTATGCGTCGGCCGGATCGGCGTCGTGGGCTTCCAGATAATTCACCGGCGCCGGCGGCGCGTGTTCTTCGTCGGCATCGTCGGGGGCGTCGAAACCGATGTCGCGGCCGGACAGGCGCGATTCCATTTCCAGCACTTCGCGCTCGGACACGTTCAGGTCTTTCGCCACCGCGCTGACCTCGGCGGCATTCATCCAGCCCAGGCGGGTCTTGCTCTTGCGCAGATTGAAGAACAGCTTGCGCTGCGCCTTGGTGGTGGCGACCTTGACGATCCTCCAGTTCTTGATGATGAACTCGTGGATCTCGGCGCGGATCCAGTGCACCGCAAAGCTGACCAGACGCACGCCCACTTCGGGGTCGAAGCGCTTGACCGCCTTCATCAGCCCGATGTTGCCTTCCTGGATCAGGTCGCCCAGCTGCAGGCCGTAGCCGCTGTAGCCGCGGGCGACGTGGACCACGAAGCGCAGGTGCGAGACGATCAATTCCTGGGCGGCGGCGAGATCGCCGTCATCGTGCAGGCGACGGGCCAGGCGCTGTTCTTCCTCGACGCTCAACACCGGGATCTGATGAACCGCGCCGATGTACGCATCCAGCGAACCGGCGGCGGTCGGGATCGGCAGGTTGTTGGCAACCAAGGCGGTCGATGTCATGTGCTTGTTCCCCAT
Source organism: Thermomonas sp. (assembly GCF_025993755.1). Taxonomy (GTDB): domain Bacteria; phylum Pseudomonadota; class Gammaproteobacteria; order Xanthomonadales; family Xanthomonadaceae; genus Thermomonas. The sequence continues at coordinate 5,817 of NZ_JAMQHN010000076.1, forward strand.
GGCTCGATTTTAGCAGTCACAACGTACGACTGCTAATCACGTCGAAAGTTCCCTGCGTTCCATTCATGGAACGACGAAAACTTCCCTAGAGCTTGATTAAATCGGGGCATTCCCGCTCGATTTCAAGTCCGCCATTTCCGGCAGGCTCCAGTCCACGGGCGCCCGCCCATTTCGCACAAGATATTGATTCGTCAATGAAAAATGCCCGCAGCCAAGAAAACCACGGTGGGCCGACAGCGGCGAGGGGTGCGGGGCGCGCAGAATCCGATGCCGGCCGGCGTCGAGCACCGCGCCCTTCTTCTGCGCGTAGCTGCCCCAGAGCAGGAACACGAGATGCTCGTGCTCGCGGTTGAGCACTTCGACCACGTGATCGGTGAACCCCTCCCAGCCCTTGCCCTGGTGGGAGCCGGCCTGCCCGGACTCCACCGTCAGCACGCTGTTGAGCAGCAGCACGCCCTGACGCGCCCAGGGCAGCAGGCAGCCGTGATCGGGGCGAACGAAGCCGGTGTCGCGCGCCAGCTCCTTGTAGATGTTGTCCAGCGAAGGCGGCACCGGAACCCCGGGCCGCACCGAAAAGCACAGCCCGTGCGCCTGTCCGGGACCGTGGTAGGGATCCTGGCCTAGGATCACCACCTTCACCGCGTCAAACGGGGTGGCGGCGAAGGCGGCGAAGATGTCGCGGCCGGGCGGATGGATCGTCGCCCCGGCGGCCTTGCGCTGGCGCAGGAAGGCCGCGAGCTGGCGCATGTCGTCACGCGCGAACCAGCCGCCCACGCGGGCTTTCCAGCTCGGCTCCAGTTGCAGGGTGGCGGGTGCGTCAGTCACGGTCGCCGCAGCGTTCAGATCGAACCGCGCTTTTTCTCGAACAGGAAGTACGCCACGCCCAGCACCGCACCGATCCCCAGCGACACCGGCCAATCCAGCGGGCTGAGCCATTTCAGCAGACCGGCAATCGCCAGCCCGAGCACGACGAACTGCGAATAGCGCCAGCGGCTTTCACGGAAATTCTTGAGTTCCGGTACGGGCATGGGTGAGCGTCCTCGCTGGAGCCGGCAGCTGCACGGCTGGTGGCCGTGCCTTTGATCGAATTATGGCATCGCCGCCCGCCGACAGGCGTGGGGCACTATCCCGTTCAGGGAGGGTGCTACGATTCCGCGTATTTCCATGAAATGAAGAAACGACGATGCGCGAATCGATGAAAAAGGCGCTGCGCGGCCTGCTGGCGGCGGCGGTGCTGGCGGTCTTCACCGTACCAACCACGAACGCCGCAGCCGTGGATCGAACCAAGGTGGAGTCCAGCTTGCGGGTCGGTGGCTTCGTCACCATCGCCCCCGATGGATCGGTTGCCGGTCACGAACTCGATTCGCAGGCGCAACTGTCGCCTGCGCTAACGGCATTCATCGACCGCGCGGTCGCGCATTGGCGGTTCTCGCCGGTGGTGGTCGATGGCCAGGCCGTGCGCGTGCGGGTACCCATGAGCCTGCGGCTGGTGCTTCGCCCGACCCCCGATGGCAATTACGAGGCCCGCATCGCCAGCACTTGGTTCATGTCCGGAAGCGACGGCGCGCAAGCGGACACGAACACGCAAAGAGTGGCACGGCGCATGCAACCGCCGGTTTACCCGACGGAAGCCCTGCGCATGGGTGGGAAGGGTGTCGTTTATCTGAACGTGACATACGGCCCCGACGGCAAGGTGACGCAGGTCTACGCACGGCAGGTCAACCTGCGCGTGCTAGGTACCGAGGCCCAGATGGACCGCATGCGCGACCAGTTTGCAGAAGCGTCGATCCGGGCGGCACGCCGCTGGGTATTCGCCCCACCCACTACGGGAAAAGAAGCCGAAAGGGCCGTGTGGTCGGTCGTTGTGCCGGTGGACTTCCGGCTCTCCGGCGAAGCCGGGCCACGGCCTGGGGAGTGGGAAACCTATGTCCCCGGCCCGATCAGGAATCCTCCTGGCCAGTCGCGAGACCCACTTGCCGAAGGCAGCCCCGACGCACTGCCGGACAGCGGGGTTTATTCAGTCGAGCAGAGCGCAAGGCTGTTGACGCCGCCAGCAGCGTAAACACCGAAACGCCCCGCAGTGCGGGGCGTTTCGTCTTGGCCGCGAAGGAAAGTCAGCGCCGCATCGCGCTGAAGAACTCGTCGTTGGACTTGGTGTTCTTCATCTTGTCGAGCAGGAATTCCATCGCCGCGATTTCGTCCATCGGGTGCAGCAGCTTGCGCAGGATCCAGATCTTCTGCAGCAGGTCGGGCTCGATCAGCAGGTCTTCGCGGCGGGTGCCGGACAGGTTGACGTTGATCGCCGGGTAGACGCGCTTCTCGGTGATGCGGCGGTCCAGGTGCACTTCGCTGTTGCCGGTGCCCTTGAATTCCTCGTAGATCACCTTGTCCATCGCGCTGCCGGTGTCGACCAGCGCGGTGGCGATGATGGTCAGCGAGCCGCCTTCCTCGACGTTGCGCGCGGCGCCGAAGAAGCGCTTCGGGCGGTGCATGGCGTTGGAGTCGACGCCGCCGGTGAGCACCTTGCCGGAGCTGGGCATCACGTTGTTGTAGGCGCGGGCCAGGCGGGTGATGGAGTCGAGCAGGATCACCACGTCCTTCTTGTGTTCGACCAAACGCTTGGCGCGTTCGATCACCATTTCCGCCACCTGCACGTGGCGCGCGGCCGGCTCGTCGAAGGTGGAGGAGATGACCTCGCCGCGCACGGTGCGCTGCATTTCGGTCACTTCCTCCGGGCGCTCGTCGATCAGCAGCACGATCAGGTGCACTTCCGGGTGATTGGTGGTGATCGCGGTGGCGATCTGCTGCATCATCATCGTCTTGCCGGCCTTCGGCGGGCTGACGATCAGGGCGCGCTGGCCCTTGCCCTGCGGGGCCATCAGGTCGAGGATGCGGCCGGTGATGTCTTCGCTCGAACCGTCGCCGCGCTCCAGCTTGAAGCGCTTGCGCGGGAACAGCGGGGTCAGGTTCTCGAACAGGGTCTTGTTCTTCGACGCCTCGGTCGGCTCGCCGTTGATGGTGTCGACCACGTTCAGCGCGAAGTAGCGCTCGCCGTCCTTGGGCCAGCGGATGCGGCCGGAGATGTGGTCGCCGGTACGCAGGTTGAAGCGGCGGATCTGCGACGGGCTGATGTAGGTGTCGTCCGGGCCGGCCAGGTAGCTGGCCTCGGCCGCGCGCAGGAAGCCGAAGCCGTCGGGCAGGATTTCCAGCACGCCGTCGGCCTGCACGCCTTCGCCGTGGCGGGCGAGGATCTTCAGGATCGCGAAGATGATGTCCTGCTTGCGCGCGCGCGCCACGCCGTCGGTGATCTGCAGTTGCTCGGCGATGTCCAGCAGCCTGGGCGCCGGCATCCGCTTCAGGTCGGACAGGGAATAGCTCGGAAAGCCCTCGGGCACCTGCGGGTGCGGGCGCGGGACGAACGGTTCGTTGCCGCCACCGTCGTCGGGGAAGCCCTGCTGCTCGCGCCGCTCGCGCTGGCGTTCGCGGCGATTCTTGAAGCGCTCGCGGCGGCTCGGGCGCTGGTTGCCGTCGCGCGACTGGAAGCCGTTGCCGGCGTCCTGGCCGCCGGCGGAACCGTCGCCCGTGGCGGTATCGCCGGCGGCCGTTTCGGTCGGAGCGCTGCCGTTGGTCGCTTCAGGCGAAGCGGCCTCGACATGCGCGTCCTGGCTGGCCGGCGGCGCTTCAGGCGCGGCCTCGCGGGCCGGCTCGGCGGTGGCTTCGGGTGCCGTTTCGGCAGGGCGCGCCTTGGCGACGCGGGTTTTGCGCACGCGCTTCTCGGCGACTTCGCCGCTGGCGTCGTTGGTGGTATCGGACAAGGGGAAAACCTCGCTTGCGTTGCGAGAAGCCGCGCCGTGCGCGCGGCGTCACTGGAAGTGATTCTTGAAGTGATTCTTCTGAAATTCGCGCCTACGAACGCGGCGCAACCGGCGGGTCGATCCGCGCCGGATGGTCAAAGCTAGCATTGCAGCGCCGCTTCGTGCAAGCGGCTGCGTTCCGGCGTTGGGCGTGCAGACAGTCTGGGCGAGGGCGGCGGAAACCGCCGGAACCCGGCGATGTCCCGGAATTCAGGCCAGCGCCTTGTCCAGCATCTGGGTGAGCTTGGATTCGGGCACCAGGCCAATGCTGGTGTCCTGCACCTCTCCACCCTTGAACAGCAGCAGCATCGGAATGCTGCGCACGTGGTACTTGAGCGCGGTCTGCTGGTTCTGGTCGACATCGACCTTGACCACCTTGGCCTTGCCGGCGTAGCTGTCGGCGATCTTTTCCAGCGCCGGAGCGATCATCCGGCACGGGCCGCACCACGGCGCCCAGAAATCCACCAGCACCGGAACGTCCGCATCGAGGACATGGGTCTGGAAATCGGCATCGGTGGCGTGCTGGATGTTTTCGCTCATGGTGGCTCCGGAAATGAATGGCCCTGGCCGCCAGCGGCGGCGAAGGCGCACAAATGATAGAATCAAAAGGTTCGTCGCAACGATTTGCGGCGTCGTGCCGGGAATATCAAGCCCCGGAAACTTCCCGGCAGTCTGCGCGGCTGCCCCCCATTCATACAAGAAGCGCAGCACTCCGCGACCCAGGTCGAACGGTGCGCGTCCGCCCAAGGCAGCCTACGTGTCCGACAAGCCACTGACAGACATCACTTTTTCTTCCTTCGAACTCGATCCGACCCTGGTCTCGGGGCTCGAAGGCGCCGGCTTCACCCGCTGCACCCCGATCCAGGCCATGGCACTGCCGGTGGCGCTGGCGGGCGGCGACGTGGCCGGCCAGGCCCAGACCGGCACCGGCAAGACCCTGGCCTTCCTGGTGACGGTGATCAACCGCCTGCTCACCCGGCCCGCGCTGGCCGACCGCAAGCCCGAGGATCCGCGCGCGCTGATCCTGGCGCCGACCCGCGAACTGGCGATCCAGATCCACAAGGACGCGATGAAGTTCGCTTTCGATCTCGGCCTGAAGTTCGCACTGGTCTACGGCGGCGTGGATTACGACAAGCAGCGCGAGCAGCTGCAGGCCGGCGCCGACGTCATCATCGCCACTCCCGGTCGGCTGATCAACTACGTCAAGCAGCACAAGGTGGTGTCCCTGCACGCCTGCGAAATCTGCGTGCTGGACGAGGCCGACCGCATGTTCGACCTCGGCTTCATCAAGGACATCCGCTTCCTGCTGCGGCGCATGCCCGAGCGCGGCACCCGCCAGACCTTGCTGTTTTCCGCCACATTGAGCCACCGCGTGCTGGAGTTGGCCTACGAGCACATGAACGAGCCGCAGAAGCTCGTTGTCGAAACCGAGCACGTCACCGCCGACCGCGTGCGGCAGAAGCTCTATTACCCGGCCGACGACGAGAAGCTGCCGCTGCTGCTGGGCCTGCTGTCGCGCAGCGAAGGCGCGCGGACGATGGTGTTCGTCAACACCAAGGTGTTCGTGGAACGGGTCGCGCGCGCGCTGGATCGCGCCGGCTATCGGGTCGGTGTGCTCTCGGGCGACGTGCCGCAGAAGAAGCGCGAGTCGCTGCTGAAGCGCTTTCAGGCCGGGCAGCTGGAAATCCTGGTCGCCACCGACGTGGCCGCGCGCGGCCTGCACATCGACGGCGTGCAGTACGTCTACAACTACGACCTGCCGTTCGACGCCGAGGATTACGTGCACCGGATCGGCCGCACCGCGCGGCTGGGCGCCGAGGGCGACGCGATCAGCTTCGCCTGCGAACGCTACGCCATGAGCCTGCCCGACATCGAGGCCTACATCGAACAGAAGATTCCCTCGGAGCCTGTCACGCAGGAACTGCTGACCGCGCTGCCGCGCCCGACGCGGCCGAAGCCGGCCGAGGCCGAGGGCGACGACGGCGAGAGCATCGGCGAGATTTTCCGGGAAGTGCGCGAGGCGCGCGCGGCCGAGCAGGAAAAGCGCGGCGGTGGTCGCGGCCGCGGCGGGCGCGGCGACGGACAGCGCGATCGCGGTCCTCGCCCACCACGCAAGCCGCGCGCGCACGTCGAAGCCACCGCGTCCGCTGCCGGCAATGGCGCCGTTCCGCCGCCGCCAGCGACCGAGCGCGCCAAGCCGCAGGCCGATGGCCACGACGAGGCCGAGCACAAGCGCAAGCGCCGTCGCCGCCGTCGCGGCAAGCCCGTGGAAAACGGCGCCGATCAGGCCCAGCAGACCGCTGCACCGGCCGCCAAGCCCGGTCCGGTGGTGCCGCAGTACGTGGCGCCGCGTTCCGCTGCGGGAACCGAAAAGGCTTCCTTGCTGACCCGGATCGGACGCGGCTTGAAGTCCCTGGTGCGGCGTCCGCCCAGCCAGCAGCACTGACGTTTCTGCCCTTTCGGCAGCGGACATTCCGCAGCTTTCCGCCGCGCAACGCGCTGCGGAAGATGAAAAACATTTCATGTCCACGACACCGGGGCGAGAGGTGTTCTGGCGCAATCTGTCCCGGCGATGGGGAGATCCCCCACCGTCTCACCCAACCACAGATTGCGAGGAATACCATGAACACCATCCGCCAGACCCTGTTTGCCGCCGCGCTGTCCGCCGTCGCCGGCGTTGCCATGGCCGCCACTCCGGCCACCACGCCGACCGCCCCGGCTGCGCCGGCCACCAGCCAGGCCAAGCCGGCCGCTTCGGCACCGAAGGCGACCCGCCGCGCCCACGCGCGTCACGTCAAGAGCGCGAAGTCCGCGGCAGCGGCTCCGGCCGTCGCGACGCCCGCCGGCAAGTAAGTCCGCTCGACGCGGTTGACGGACGCCTCCTCCCCGGTTCTCCGCGCCGCGCCATGGCCGCTTGAAGCCTACCCCGCAGGGCGATCCTGCGGGGTATGCTTTTTTGTGCGGTCATCGGTTGGTTCGAGCGCCGCGCTTGCGAGGAACCCCGCTTCGAACGCGGGCATGCGTGAATGCCGGTCGCGTGATCCGGCGGCGAACGAGCCATCCTGCGGAGGGTCCATGCGCATTCTGCTGGTCGAAGACGATGCCCAGACCGCCGCATTCATCGCCAAAGGGCTGCGCGAGGACGGACACGCCGTGGACCACGCGCCCGACGGCAAGCAGGGGCTGTTCCTGGCCACCACCGAGCCTTTCGATGCGGTGATCCTCGACCGAATGTTGCCCGGCCTGGACGGCATGGCCCTGCTGCGCACTCTGCGCGGCACCGGCAACCGCACGCCGGTGCTGCTGCTCACCGCCTTGGGCGACGTCGATCATCGCGTCGAAGGCCTGCGCGCCGGGGCCGACGATTACCTCGTGAAACCCTTCGCGTTCGCCGAGCTGAGCGCGCGCATCGACGGCATCGTCCGTCGCGCGCACAGCGACGACGACGGCACGCCCACCCGGCTGCGTTGCGCTGGCCTCGAACTGGACCTGCTGGCGCGCGAGGCGCAGCGTGAAGGCCGCCGGATCGAACTGCAGCCGCGCGAATTCCGCCTGCTGGAATACCTGATGCGGCACGCCGGGCAGGTCGTCACGCGAACCATGCTGATGGAAGCGGTATGGGACTACCACTTCGATCCGCAGACCAATGTCATCGACGTGCACATCAGCCGGCTGCGGCAGAAGATCGACCAGGGCTTCGACCGCCCGCTGCTGCACACCGTGCGCGGTGCCGGCTACCGGCTGTCCGGCTGAGGCACGAATGAAACGCCGGCTGCCTTCCACCAGCGCGCGCCTGGCGCTGGTCGTGATGGGGTTCTTCCTCGCGGCGTTCGTGCTGATCGGCGGCGGCGTGTATTTCGCGGTCTCGACCCTGCTGCTCGACGATGCGCGCGGGCTGGTCCACGCCGACGCCAGCGACCTGATGGACATCCACCGCAGCGGCGGGATGGCGGCGCTGCACGCGGAGCTCGACGACAGGATCAACGACGGCAGCGACGATCCAAACGCGGTCTATGCCCTGGTCGATGGCGACGGAAAACCGCTGGTCGGCCGGCTTCCCGATGCCGGCCGGCCCGAGGGCACGCGCGGGCGGTGGGTCGAATTCAACGAACAGGCCAACGCCGGCGGCGGCAGCTTGCGTGTGATCGCGGTGGAACGTGCCCTGCCGGGCGGCGGCATCCTGCTGGTGGGCCAGGAACTGGCGGCACAGGATCGCCTGCTCGAAATGATGCAGAGGGCGACGCTGCTGGCGCTGCTGGTGGCACTGGGCGCCGGTGCGCTGGTGGGCTGGCTGACATCGCGCTGGGTCGCGCGCCGACTGCGCAATCTCGACGCCACCGCCGGCCGGGTCGCCGCCGGCGAGCTGGGCCTGCGCGCCACGCTCGACCACAGCGGCGATGCCTTCGATCAGGTTGCAAGCCGATTCAACGCCATGCTCGACCGGATCGAGGATCTGCTGGACGGCGTCCGCCATGCCACCGACCATATCGCCCACGACCTGCGCACGCCGCTGACGCGCCTGCACAACCGACTGGAAGGCCTGCATCACGAAGCGGTCGGCGACAGCGTGCGGGCCGGGCTGGGGCGCGCCCTGGCCGAGACCGACCAGTTGCTGCAATCGTTCGGCGCGCTGCTGCGACTGGCCAAGATCGAGGCACAGGCGCCCGACGCACAGGCCCCGGAAATTGCGCTGCGCCCGCTGGTGGAAGACGCGGTGGATCTGTACGCGCCGATCGCGGCGCTGCGCGGCATCCGGATCGAACCGCATCTGGACGCCGCCACCGCCCGCGGCGATCGCGATCAACTGTTCCAGATGCTGGTGAACCTGCTCGACAACGCGCTCAAATACGCCCCGCATGACAGCGTGGTGACGGCAACGCTGGGCGCGTCGAGCGAAACCGTCCTGATCGAAATCGCCGACCGCGGCCCCGGCATCCCCGAAGCCGAGCGGGAGCGCGTATTCGACCGCTTCCAGCGCCTCGAAGCCCACCGCGGCACGCCCGGCGTCGGTCTCGGCCTGAGTTTGGTGCGGGCCATCGTGCGCCACCACGGCGGCCGGATCGAGCTGCTGGACAACGCGCCCGGCCTGCGGGTGCGGGTGGTGCTGCCATCACCATCGGCATGAGGCTGCGCCGACGTCTTGCGCTATCCTGCGCCGTTCGTCCACTGAAGCCGATCCCGCGCGCAAACCGCCATGCTGTTGATGCTCGATAACTAGCATTGGCGTCCGGCAGGATCCGAAGCGATCTGACATCCGTACAAATGTCCTTTAAGGACAATGATTTACGTCCGAGAATGTTTTTCCTTGTCCGTCTGCAGCCAGAGAAAAAGCGGGTATCGTAGGGGGTACTTGATCTCGATACCCGCTTTTATGGCTGTTCGATCATCGGCACGACTCACGGACGCCCGCATTCGCAACGCGAAGAAGGCTGATGCTCCTTACAAGCTCTCCGACGGGGGTGGGCTGTTCGTCGCGATCCAGCCGACAGGAGCCAAATGCTGGCGCTATCGATACCGCATCGGAGGCCGCGAGAATCTCTTCGCCATCGGGGAGTACCCGGCGCTCTCGTTGCAACAAGCGCGTGCTGAGCGCGACAAGGCTCGGGACTTGATCAAGCAAGGCATTCACCCGGCTGCTCAGCGACGAGCGCAGAAGCTGGTTGCCACCAGGCAGGCGGCCGATACCTTCGAGGCAATTGCGAAGGAATGGATCGAGCAGAAGAGGAAGGATTGGTCGAGCTACTACCTTTCCCAGGTTGAGACGGTGCTCTCCGGGGACGTCTACCCGGACATCGGGCGGTTGCCGATCAAGGCGGTCCAGGCAGCCCACCTACTGGCAATCCTCAAGCGAGTCGAGCGACGGGGGGCGCCTACTATCGCCATCCTTATCCGTCAGTGGTCGTCTGCGATCTTCCGTTACGCAGTGGTGACATTGCGAGCGGATCAAGATCCGGCCGCAGCCCTCAAGGGCGCGGTGTCGAAGCCAAAGACCAAACACAAGCGAGCGCTTGCTCAGAGCGAGTTGCCCGACCTTCTGGCCAAGGTGGAGGAGGCTCGGAGTACTCCGCCAATCAAAATCGCGCTCCAGCTCCTCCTGTTGACGTTCGTGCGCCCAAAGGAGTTGCGTGACGCAGCATGGTCCGAGTTCGACTTGGACAAGGCCGTCTGGGAGGTTCCTGACGAGCGAATGAAGAAGGGGACGCGGCACATTGTTGATTTCCATCTAAAACTGAGCCGGGTTTTCCATCGAAAATTGAGCCACCCGCTGGGTGCAGTCTAGGTCACTTGCGTCGGTTGGC
>NZ_JAMQHN010000077.1 GCF_025993755.1 Thermomonas sp.
GCTCTACGTGGCGCTGACCCGCGCCATCCATGCCTGCCACGCCCTGATCCTGCCGCAGGGCGATGCCAGTTCCGCAGGCAGCGGCAAAGCGATCAAGGCGACGGAAGCGCCGATCAATGCGCTTCCGGTCTTCAAGCTGTGGCAAGGCGCGTCCGCGGCGCAGGAACGGATCGGCCACGCCGAGGGCTGGGAGGCCCACGATGGATTGATCTGGAATTCCGGAACGGAGAAGGACGGCAGCCGCAGCGCCCGCCCGCTCCCGCCCGCGCCCTCCGGCCCGATGCCGATGCGTCACAGCTTTACCACGCTGTCTGGCGGCGGTCACCCGTCGATGGCGGAAGATGCGGGATCGGCCGAGGATGAGGAACCGACAGGATCCGGGGAAGACACTGGAATCGATGCCGGGGGCGAGACGCTTTCGGAGTTGCCGATCGCTTCCACCACGCACGACGCGCTGGAGGCGCTGGCGAAAGTGGCCGGCGTCGATTTCGGCAACGCCGTGCATGCGCTGTTCGAACGCCGCGTGCCGGGCAAATCGATTTCGGAAATGGACGTGCTGGCCGCGCTGAAGGAGCACGGCGTGCGGCTGCGTGGCGTCGAAGAGGCGCGGTTTTCGCGGGATCTGGCACGGCGTCTGCAGGACGTACTGGACACGCCGCTGCGCATGCGTGCCGACGAGCCGCCTGGCCCGAGGTTGTCGGATCTTGGTGCGGGCGACATGCGTGCCGAGATGGAGTTCAACTACCTGCTCGATGGCACCACGCTGCGCGCATTGCGCAAGGCCTGCGAGGCCAACGGCGAGCCGGGATTGGTGCCGAAGCGCGACCAGACGCTGGCGGGCGTGATGAACGGCAAGATCGACCTGTTGTTTGCCAGCGGTGGCCGCTACCACGTGCTGGATTACAAGGGCAACCGGCTGTCCGGCCCCGAGAGTCCGCGCCTGGAGGACTACGCACCGAAAGCGCTGGAGACGGAAATGCGCGAGAGCCGCTATCGGTTCCAGGCGCTGCTTTATACCGTCGCGGTCGAACGCTACCTGCGCTCGCGTCTTGGCGCCGCGTACCGGCGTGAGAAACATCTGGGCGACTGCTGGTATCTGTTCATCCGTGCGACCGGCCTGAGCCTTCCCGACGGAACCCCCTGCGGGGTCTGGCGCCATCGTTTCGGCGACGGCTTGCTCGACGCCGTGCAGGCGGTGCTGGGCTTGCCGCTGCGGGAGGCCGCATGAACGCGCGCAGCGCCGGAGGCGCGTTCGGGTTTGGCGCCGCCCATCCCGAATCGGGCTGGCCGGAGGCGTGGCGCCCGCTTGATCGCGCCGTCTGGCGCTGGGCGATCGCCCACGGGGGCGACGCGGCCACGGCCAACGCCGCGGCCTGGGCCAGCCTCGCGGAAGGTCGCGGCCACAGCGCGCTGCCGCTGTCGCAGCTGGCCGAAGACGGGTCGTCGCACCGCGTGGAAGCGCTGGCGCACAGTCCGCTGGTCGCGGTCGTCGCTGCCGAGGGTGCGGCGCCGGAAGCGGGACGCCCGTTCGTGCTCGATGGCGGCCATCTCTATCTGCTGCGCAACCACCGTGCCGAAGTCGAGGTGGCCAAGGCCTTGTCCTCCCGCCGCGACGCTGCCTCCGTACCGCGGTGTCCACTGTCCGACGACGATCTTCTGGCGTTGTTCAACGGCAGTCGGGTGGATGAGGAAGAACGCCAGCGTGACGCCGTGCGCCAGGCCATCGGCAAGCGCCTGATGGTGCTCACCGGCGGGCCCGGCACCGGCAAGACCACCACCGTGTTGCGCATGCTGATGGGCCTGTCGCGCGAGCACGAAGCGGCCGCCGGACGGCTGCCGCTGATTCGCCTCGCCGCGCCCACCGGCAAGGCTGCGCAGCGGCTTGCCTTGTCCCTGCTGCAGGGGAAGGCGCGCCTGTGCGGGGGAGCCTGCCCGATCGGCAGCGCGTGGATGCCGCATCTGGAGGCGGTCGTCTCGGCCGAATCCGGCACCGTGCATCGCCTGCTCGGCAGCCGCGGACGCCGCGGTGGCTTTGCCTTCCACGCCGGCGAGCGGCTTCCGGCCGACGTCGTGATCGTGGACGAAGCCTCCATGCTCGACCTTGGCCTGCTGCGCGCGCTGTTGACGGCACTGCGCGACGAGGCCGTGCTGGTGCTGGTGGGCGACGCCGATCAGCTCACCTCGGTGGGGACTGGCTCGATCATGATGGACATCGTCAAGGCATTGGAGTCCGACCCGCGCGGCGATCTGGTCCGGTTGGCCCATTGCTTCCGCGCCGATCGTCGGCTGGTGCCGGTCAACGAGGCCGTGCGTGCCGGCGATGTCGCGGCATTCGAGGACGCGCTGGTCGATGCCGGCAAACAAGTTGTGGCCACGGGCCATCCTGGCGCCTCCATCCATGAGGTCGCGGATGCCGGCCAGCTGCGACAGCGGCTGCGCGCGTGGGCCGATGGCCTGCGGCGCGCACTGGGGGCCGCCGACATCACGCAGCCGGTCGCGGCGACCGATCAGGAAGCGCTCGCCGGTCGGCTGGATGTCCTGCGCCGCCAGCAGCTGCTTTGCGCCCTGCGCGAGGGCAGGTTCGGTTCGATCCAGGCAGCAGAAGCCATTGCCGCCCGCCTGCGCAGCTGGGACGCTCTTGAACGCTGGAAGCAAAGCGACTGGTACCCGGGTCGCTGCGTGATCGTCACCCGGAACGACCACGCCGCGCGTCTGTACAACGGCGATGTCGGCCTATGCGTGCTTGTCGCGAGGAACGGAGCCGAACCGCTGCTGCAGGTCGTGTTCGAGGGCGCGCACGAGGCGGTTCCGGACGCGGACGTTCCGCCGAGACTCGAGGACACGCGAATGCGGCTGTTCGATCCCAATGCCTTGCCGGCGCACGAAGACGCCTTCGCGCTGACCATCCACAAGAGCCAAGGCTCCGAATACGATCACGTGGCGGTGCTGCTGCCGCCCGAGCAGAGCGCCCCCTTGCTGGCACGGCAGGTGCTCTATACGGGCCTGTCCCGGGCCAGGTTGTCGGTGGAACTGTGGGCGACCGAGGGCTCGATCCGCAGGGCCATCGCAAAGCCGATGCTGCGCCATGGCCGGCTGGCTGAACGGATCCGGGCCCGGTCGGGGTGATGGCGCCGGGGTGCGGCTTCGGCAAGGCCGAGGCAAGTTCGCTGCGTGAAGTGCTACAATGACCGGCTGGATGTCGGATTGTTTCTGGCTCCAGAGACAAGTCCGGCAAGGCGAGAGCCGGTCGGCGGCCCCAGTCGGGCTTTCGGCTTGCTCGCCGCTGTCATGGCGGTTTGATTTTCAAGGACATGGTTTCATGCTGATGCAACTGGTCAACGTGCTGTACGTGCTGATCGCCATCGCGATCATCGCCTTGGTGCTGCTGCAGCAGGGCAGTGGCGCACAGGCGGGCTCCGGCTTCGGCGGCGGCGCTTCCGCCACCGTGTTCGGCGCCCGGGGGTCCACCAATTTCCTGAGCAAGAGCACGAAGTGGCTGGCGGTGGCGTTCTTCGTCATCAGCCTCGGCATGGCGATGTATGCAAGCAGGCAGGCGAACCGCCAAGGTCCGGCTGGTGCACCGGATCTGGGCGTCATGGGCCAGCCTGCGGCGACGGCTCCGGCCGCTCCGGCCCCGGCTGCCGGCCCGCAGATTCCGACCGCGCCGGCGCAACCGGCGGCAGCGGCTCCTGCGGCTGCCGTTCCGGCCGCCCCTGCGGCGACCGCGCCGGCAGCGGCCCCGGCCGCTTCCGAACCGGCGCCGGCCACGCCTTCTCCCGCAGCGCCGGCGCAGGGCCGCTGAGAACCGGAGACTGATTTAAGATGCGCAGGGCGCGCATCGCAACGAATTGCCCAGGTGGCGGAATTGGTAGACGCACTACCTTGAGGTGGTAGCGGCTTAGGTCGTGGGGGTTCGAGTCCCCCCTTGGGCAC
>NZ_JAMQHN010000078.1 GCF_025993755.1 Thermomonas sp.
ACAGCCGGGGCTTTTTTCACTTCCGGGCCCAGGGCGGTGCGGACCCGCCAGCGGTCGGCGACTTCACGGCAGCCGCGGCGGCCTTCGCCACGGCCTTCGCGGCCGTCGCATCGCTGCGCGGACGCGCAGCCTGCACGTAGTTGCGCGGGGCAAAGCCCTCCTGCTGTCTCGTCGTCAGCCGAATCTCGCACAGATTGCCGACCAGCTCGTCGGAATCTTTCGGCGTCTGGATGCCCAGCGCACGCACCAGCTCGCCCAGCTGCTCGCGGCCGATGCGTTCCGCGCTCGATGACGGGTTGCGCAGCGTGTAGTTCTGCCAGACGCGCCGGCCGGCGTGCGTCGGGCCGGTGACGGCAAACTGCACGGCCAGGTACGCACCCGTGCCGGCCTTCGTGGCGCACACGTCTGCGGTCAGTACCTCGGCCGAGTACCAGCCGTCCGGCAAGCACTCGAAATCACGCTGTTCGCGCTCGGGCAGGCCTTCCGGGCCGATGAATTCACTCAGTGATCCCATGGTGACGTTACTCCTTGGTTTGCGGTGTGCTGATGCGATTGATGATCGCTCCCAGATCTGGCGGCATCCACGGATCGAGCCAGCCGGAGCGGTCCTTGGCCTGCCACAGTCCATCGGAATCGCACATCAGGGCGCGCTGCGTTTTGCCGTCGGCATCGCGTTCGACGCGCAGGGCCAGCAGCTCGTCGAAAAAGTAGGGCAACTGCTGCGTGAGAGTCTTTCCAGGCATCGACGGGTTGTAGAGCATGCGGCCGGTCTCATCCTGCGACTTTTCGAGCTTCGCGCTCATGTAGACGTGCTTGCCCGGCAGGTCGCGAAACGCGCGGATCATGTCGGCCATGGTAGTGTTCATTTCACCATAGGCCGCTCGGCCGTCCTTCGACTTTTTCATTTCCGCCGCCAGCACCACCTCGGCCACCTCGCTGATCGAATCCAGCGCCACGCTCTCGTATTGCGCGGCTTCCTTCGATTCGCGCAGCCAGGTGTAGGCCTCGCGCAGGCGGTCCATCGTGTCCACCACGATGTAGGGAATGTCCGCGCCGTGCAGCGACAGCAGGCCGCCTTCTGCGGAGAGAATGATCGGATTGGGCAGCGTGGCGATGAGCGTGGTTTTGCCCGTGCCCGCCGCGCCGTAGACGCAGACTTTGACGCCATCGCTGGCGACGGCTGCGGTAGATCGCAACTGAATAGCCATGTTGTATCCCTGTGTGTCGCCGAACCCCGGCGAGTGTTGACACACTGACACTAACAACATAGATTGTCAAGCCTGCTTGGGTTCCACGGGAAACATCGACATGACGACGCAGCAGGCCATCGATTATTTCGGCGGCATTCGTGAACTGTCGCAAGTGCTGGGCGTCAGCACGCAGAGCATTTACCAATGGGGCGTGTATCCGCCGCTCGGGCGGCAGTACGAACTGGAGATCAAAACGCGCGGTGAACTGAAGGCCGACCGGAGCACCGCGCATGACAAACAAGGCTGATGCGGCGCTGTTGTATGCGTCGTGGGGCTGGCGTGTATTGCCGGTCGTACCAAACGGCAAAGCACCTGCCACGGCACACGGTGTGCGCGATGCAACCACCGACGTAACGCAGATCACCAGATGGTGGAACGACAACCCCGAGTACAACGTCGGCATAGCAGCCGGCGAGGCGTCCGGCATCATCGTCTACGACATCGACCCGCGCAACGGCGGCGAGGAATCCTGGCAGCGCTGGCGCGAGGAACACGGTCCGGAACCCGGCGGGGCGATGCAGCTCACGGCCGGCGGGGGCCAGCACTATCTGGCGCTGTGGCAGCACGGCATCCGCTCGGCGAAGTTGGCCGACGGCATCGACCTGTTGAGCGATGGCCGATATTTCCTCGTTTCGCCATCCACCATCGACGGGCGGCGATACGAATGGGAGGGCTCTAGCGATCCGACCGAGGGCGTTTCGCCATTTCCGCTGCCGGACGCATGGATCGAGCCGACGCGCTGCACACGCAGACGAGCCGATGCGGCGACAGATGGCGGCCTCATCCGTGGATCGCGCAATGACGGTCTGACCGCGCTAGGCGGTGCAATGCGCCGCCACGGCATGACCGAGGCAGAGATTCTGGCCGCGCTGGCGGTGGCGAACGAAACACGCTGCGAGCTGCCACTGCCCGCGTCCGAAATCGCGCAGATAGCGCGCAGCGTGGCGCGCTACGAGCCGGCCGCCGACGTGGCGGCCAATGCATCCATCGGCAACGACGCGGCCGGCGCGCTGCTCGAGGCGGTCAAGGCCGAGAGCAGCGACTACTACCTGACCCGCGCCACATCGCTGATTGCCCAGCCCGCGCCGCTGCGCTGGCTTGTCAAAGGATGGATGCCAGCTGACGGGCTATCGATGATCTACGGCGAATCGGGTGCCGGGAAAACATTCGTTGCGCTGGACATCGCCTGTCACATTGTCACCGGCCGGGACTGGTGCGGGCGCAAGGTCAGGCCTGGCGTGGTAGTCTACCTGGCCGGTGAGGGGCACTACGGGCTGCGCCTGCGTATTGCCAGTTGGGCGCGGCATCACCTGCCGGACAACCTCGACGGGCTGCTGGTGTCGAGCCGCGGCATTGATCTCGACGCGCCCGGCGGTGCGGAACAAATCATCCGCGCCGTGCGCGAGATTACAGGCGAGCCCGTCGCGCTTGTCATCATCGACACGCTGCACACTCACATGCGTGGCGATGAGAACAGCGCGCAGGACACGCGCGCTATGCTGATCGCCTGTCAGGTGGCGGGCCGTGCGCTCGGTGCAGCGGTCTGCCTGGTGCATCACACTGGCCACGCTGAGGCAGCGAAGGATCGCGCACGCGGCTCATCCGCATGGCGCGCCGCGCTCGATGCATCCATTCGCGTATCGAACCGTAACGGTGCGATCGAGGTAGCCTGCGCGAAACAGAAGGACGCCGAACCACCAGCAGCGCTATTCGGCAGATTGCAGCCTGTCCATGTCGGCTGGATAGACGACGAGGGCGCGGACGTGCAGGGCGCAATCTATGTTCACGATGAGCGCATGCGCGATGCAGGCAAGGCCGAGCACAAGGGCGTTGGCTACCACATTCGCCGGCTGGC